>NZ_JBHVOC010000021.1:0-185245 GCF_044142145.1 Streptomyces sp. BK79 | reverse complement strand
GGCCGCCCCGCCCGGCGACCGCAGGCCCGCCCGAAGCCCGGCCACCGCGCCCGGCCGCCTGCCGCCGGCCACTTGCAGCGGTCCCGGTCCTCGCACGCCCGGCCGCCCGCCGCCCTACCGCCCAGGACCGGAGCCCTCGCGTACGTCCACCCGCTCCTGCTGCGCCCGCACTCCGCCCCGGTCGTCGCCGAGACCCCGCGACGGTCCCTGGCAGCCCTGCGCGGCGGCGATGGCCAACGCGACGAGCAGCGTCACGACCACGAAGACGAACAGCCGCTGCCGCAGCAGCCGCGGATTGGCGGGCCGCCGCCAGCGGGTGCCGGTGGTCCTCGGCGCCGTACGCCCCGCTCCACTGCGCGGCGCCGACCGGCCACCCCCGTCGTTGCGGGACGTGCCGCGGCCGGTGCCGTTCCGGGAGGCGGGCGTGGGCCGCGACCCGGAACGGGCCCCCGGGCCACCGTCGCGCGAGGCGCCGCCACCCCGCCCGGCGGAGCCGTTGCGCGACGACGTGCCTCCACGCGACGGCGTGCCCCCGCGTGAGGGGTCGGCACCGCGCGCGGGCGTCGCCCCCCGGGAGCCCGGCGTGTTGCGCGGTGCGGGGGTGCCCTGGGCGCCCGGGCGGCCCTGGGGACGCCGTTGCGCACGCTCGGGGTAGGTGTCGGCGAGGCGCCCCGTGGGCAGGTCGGCCTCCGCGCTGCGCGGCGCGGGCGGCCGCACGTCGGCCAGCCCCTGGGCCTCCCGCGCGGCGATCTCCTTGAGCCGCAGCGACAGTTGCAGCGTGCTCGGGCGCTCCTCGGGATCCTTGGCCAGACAGGCCCGCACCAAGGGGGCCAGGGCGTCGGGGACCCCGCTGAGCTGGGCCTCCTCGTGCACCACGCGGTACAGCATCACCTCGGAGCTGCCGTGCCCGAAGGGCGAGTCGCCCATCGACGCGTACGCCAGCGTGGCGCCCAGCGAGAACACGTCCGTGGCCGGAGTGACCGCCGCGCCCCGCACCTGCTCCGGCGCGAGGAACCCGGGGGAGCCGACCGCGGTGCCGACGTGCGTGAGGGTGGACGCGCCGGTGGCCCAGGCGATGCCGAAGTCGATGATCCGCGGCCCCTTCGGGGACAGCAGGATGTTGGAGGGCTTCAGGTCCCGGTGCACCACCCCGGCCTCGTGCACGGCGACCAGGCCCTCGGACAGGGCGGCACCCACCGCGGCGACGTCCGCCGCGCCGAGCGGGCCCCCGTCGACGACCTTGTCGTGCAGGGAGGGGCCGGGCACGTACTGCGTGGCGAACCAGGGCCGGTCCGCCTCCAGGTCCGCGGCGACCAGCCGCGCGGTGCAGCCGCCCCGGATGCGCCGGGCCGCCGAGACCTCACGGGCGAACCGTGACCGGAACTCCTGGTCCTCGGCCAGATCCGGCCGGATGACCTTCAGCGCGACCCGCTGCCCCTTCTTGTCGGAGCCCAGGTAGACCACGCCCATTCCACCCGCGCCGAGCCGCCTGTGAAGCCTGAACGAGCCGACGACGCGCGGGTCCTCGCGCCTCAGGCGCATCATCGCCATGTTCATCCCCGCTGCCCGGTCCCTGTGACGTGCCACAGCTTACGTTTCCACGGCCGCCCGCGCGCAAAGGCCGCGCCCTCTCGTCGGCAGGGATTGTCAGTGCCCGGTGGGAGAGTTGAGGGACGGTCAGGGAAGACGGGGGCGGTCCGGCGCCGGGCGGCCGGTGATCCCAACCGCCTGCCGTGCGCGGGTGATTGGACCGGGGGAGGGGGGCCGGGTGGAGACGGCGGACGACACCGGCACGACGTGCGGTGACGGCGGCGCGGTGCCGGACGGGGCCCCGCGCCGGACGGGGACGAGGCCGCACCGGGCCCCGCCGGAAGTGAGCGAAGTCACCGGACGGCGCGGAGATCGCGGGGCGCGGCCGGCGGCCCCTCCGGGAAGACCCCGAGACGAGGGACCCGGTCTCCACCCAGGGGAGTACACCCCACGTCCTGGCTCATCCTCCGGGAGGCCCGGCAATCGGTACGAGGGCATGACGCCCGGCGATCGCCGGACCCCTAGATTTGAGGTCAAGCGGCGGGTGCAGCACTCGTCCCCCGAGGTCAGACGCCCGCCGCTGCCAAAGACAACGGAATCGGTCAGGAGAGGGACCATGGCCCAGACGGTCATGCGGACGCTGGTCCGCACACGGGAAAGCCGCCGTCAGGGACGTCGCCACCCCGCGGTGGCGACGCTCATGGCCCTGCCCCTGGCGGTCCTGCTCCTCCTCGTCTTCGACGGGTGGGAGACAGTGGCCACACAAGCGTCGTCCGTGGGTGTGATGCTGGGGCGCTGAGCGGCGACCCCCAGGCCCGGAAGAGCGGTCCGGGCGGGGACATCCATCCATGAAACCCCGTGGGGACGGGGGTGCGGCGGACGGCAAAATGCCGGCGCAGCTGGGGAGCTGCGCCGGCATTGCCCTGTTCCCGCCCGAGACCGAGGGGCGCCCACGGCAGCCCGCCTGCGTACTCTCACCCCGTGACAACGGACGCCCTCCTGCCGGCCCTGACCGCCCGCGTCCGGGAAACGGCCCACGCCCGTACCCCGGCCTGCCCCTGCGGCGCCGCCCCGCTCCCCGCCCCGCCCCTCGCCGACCGCCCGGACACCACCGAGGCCGACCGCCCGGACAGCACCCTCGCCGACCGCCCCGACGCCACCGTCGTCCGGCACGCGGGCACCGTCGCCAAGGCGCACGCCGCGGACGCCGACCGGGCGGCCCTCGCCCTCCGTGTCACCGTCGCCGCCCGGCTCCCCGGCATCCTGCTGCCCCCGCTCGGCCCGGCACCCGTCGACCTGCACGGGCGGCTCGTCACGTTCTGGCCGTACGGCACCCCCGTGGACCCCGAGGACCCGGACGCGGCGCCCTGGGAGGCCGCGGCCACGCTCCTCGCCCGCCTGCACCGCACGCCGGCCCCCGTCGCCGTACCGCCCATGCGGGGCCCCGCGAAGGCGGCCCGAGCCGTCGCCCGCCTCCGGACCGCCGCCCCGCACCACCCGGACACGGCTCCGGTCCTGCACGCCTGGGACACCCTTCCCGCCTGGGCCCGCGGCGAGGCCGCCATGCCGGACACCGCCACCCTGTGCCACGGCGACCTCCACCTCGGCCAGCTCATACGCCACCCGGCCCCCGCGGGCCGCTGGCTCCTCATCGACGTCGACGACCTCGGCACCGGCGTCCCGGCGTGGGACCTGGCCAGGCCCGCGGCCTGGTACGCCTGCGGGCTGCTCCCGCCCGAGGACTGGCACCGGTTCCTGACCGCCTACCGTGCGGCCGGCGGTCCGGCCGTCCCGTCCCACGGGGACCCGTGGGACGCGCTGGACGTCCCGGCCCGCGCCGTCACCGTGCAGACCGCCGCCCGCGCCCTCACCAAGGCCGTCGCGGCGGACCGGCCCCTGGACGAGGCGGAGCGGTCACTGGTCGACGCCTGCGCGCGCATGACCGCCGTCGGCCGGTCCGCCCCACGGGGCTGAGACGAATTCCCGCGAAGTAGGGTGCAACCGACCCGCGGCCGGACAGAGTCTGTCCTGGCGATACGCGAAGCAGGACCGACCGGCGAGGAGTTGAGCCGTCCATGCAGTGCCCCAAGTGCCACGCACCGATGCACACCTACAACCGCAACGGGGTTCAGATCGAGCAGTGCAGCGGATGCCGGGGGATCTTCCTCGACTACGGCGAGCTGGAGTCGCTGACCCGCCTGGAGGCCCAGTGGTCCCAGCCCGCTCCGCCGGCCCCGCCCGGCGCCCCGCAGGCCTACCCGGCCGCTCCGGCCCCCGCCTGGGGCGCCCCGCACGCCGGCCACGGCCACGGCCACCACGGTCACCACCGCCAGAAGGGCTTCGGCCGCATGCTCTTTTCCAGCTGAGCGACCGACGCACGACGAAGCCCCCGGCCGTACGAGACGGCCGGGGGCTTCGGGGGTGTGGACGATACTGGGATTGAACCAGTGACCTCTTCCGTGTCAGGGAAGCGCTCTCCCGCTGAGCTAATCGTCCTGGGAGTGCTGCGATTACTGCGTGCGCGATACTGGGATTGAACCAGTGACCTCTTCCGTGTCAGGGAAGCGCTCTCCCGCTGAGCTAATCGCGCGGGGGATCCGAAGATCCAGTGGACGATACTGGGATTGAACCAGTGACCTCTTCCGTGTCAGGGAAGCGCTCTCCCGCTGAGCTAATCGTCCTTGGAGGTGGAGACGGGATTTGAACCCGTGTAGACGGCTTTGCAGGCCGTTGCCTCGCCTCTCGGCCACTCCACCAGGAGTGTAGGGGACCCGGGAGGCCCCCTGTTCCTGCGAGCGGACGACGAGGTTCGAACTCGCGACCTCAACCTTGGCAAGGTTGCGCTCTACCAACTGAGCTACGTCCGCCTGTCGGTTCGGTCCGCTTGCGCGTCCCGGCGACGTGTTGAACTCTAGCGGATTTGGCAGCCAGTACAAAAACGCGTTTGCGCAGCGTGCTGCGGTGCGCTCGCTCGCGGCCCTGGTCAGGGCACCCGGAAGGACACGTTCGGGTCACCTCGGGGACACCGGCCTAGACTCGGTCACGTGCTCGACCTCCCTCCCCTCGCCCGCTTCGGCGACCGCCTCGCCACCGGTCTCCTCGACGTCACGAGCGACCCCGCCGCCCTCGACTCCGAGGGGTTCTGGGCCGTCTGCGCGGACTTCGAGGGCCGTCTGACCTGCGCACGCTTCGCGGACGTACGGACGGAGCCGGTACCGGCGCCCACGCCCGGGCGGTGGCGGGGACCCGCCGTCGACGACTGGACGTCCTCCCTCGACCACGCCGCGTACACGGCTGCCGTACGCCGCATACGCGAGCACATCGCCACCGGCGCGGTCTACCAGGCGAACCTCTGCCGGGTGCTCTCGGCGCCCGTCGCCCCCGGCGCCGACGTGGACGCCCTCACCGCCCAGCTCGCCCGCGGCAACCCCGCCCCCTACGCCGGAACGATCCGGCTGCCCGGACACGGGGTGGAGATCGCCACCGCGTCGCCCGAGCTGTTCCTACGCCGGGACGGCCGGACCGTCGAGTCCGGGCCGATCAAGGGGACCGGGCGGACCGAGGCCGACCTCTTGGAGAAGGACTACGCCGAGAACGTGATGATCGTCGACCTGGTCCGCAACGACCTCGGGCGGGTCTGTGCCACCGGCAGCGTGACGGTCCCGGACCTGTGCGCCGTGGAGAAGCACCCGGGGCTCGTCCACCTCGTGTCGTCCGTACGCGGCGAATTGCGCGCGGAGGCCGGCTGGCCGGACCTGCTCGACGCGGCCTTCCCGCCCGGGTCCGTCACCGGCGCGCCCAAGTCCAGCGCCCTGCGCATCATCGGCGACCTGGAGACCGCACCCCGGGGTCCGTACTGCGGGGGCGTCGGCTGGGTCGACGCCGACCGGGGCACCGGGGAGCTGGCCGTCGGCATCCGCACCTTCTGGATCGACCGCGCCGCCGGGCTGCTGCGCTTCGGCACCGGCGCCGGCATCACCTGGGGGTCCGATCCCGAGGGGGAGTGGCGGGAGACCGAACTGAAGGCGTCCCGGCTGCTCGCGGTAGCGTCGGGGACGTACGAGGTGATCGGAAGCGGAGAGGCGGTACAGACGTGAAGATCTGGCTCGACGGAGGGCTGCAGGACACCGGTTCCGCCCGCGTCTCCGTCTTCGACCACGGTCTGACCGTGGGCGACGGCATCTTCGAGACGGTGAAAGTGGCGGACGGCAGGCCGTTCGCGCTGACCCGGCACCTCGACCGGCTGACCCGTTCGGCACGCGGCCTGGGGCTGCCCGACCCCGACCTCGACGAGGTCCGCCGCGCCTGCGCGGCCGTCGTCGAGGCCAACCCGATGCCCCTGGGCCGGCTGCGCGTCACCTACACCGGCGGCCACGGCCCGCTCGGCTCCGACCGCGGCGAACACGGCCCGACCCTCGTCGTCGCCCTCGGCGAGACCGGTCGCCGCCCGGACTCCACGGCCGTGATCACGGTCCCCTGGACGCGCAACGAACGCGGCGCGCTCACCGGCCTGAAGACCACCTCCTACGCCGAGAACGTCGTCGCCCTGGCCCGCGCCCGCGAACGGGGTGCCACGGAGGCACTGTTCGGCAACACGGTGGGACAGCTGTGCGAGGGCACCGGGTCCAACGTCTTCGTCGTCCTCGACGGCGAGATCCACACCCCGCCTCTCGCCTCCGGCTGCCTCGCCGGGATCACCCGCGCCCTGGCCGTCGAATGGACCGGCGCCCGCGAGACCGACCTCCCGCTGGACGTCCTGGAACGCGCCGACGAGGTCTTCCTGACGTCCACGCTGCGGGACGTGCAGGCCGTGCACCGCGTCGACGACCGCGAACTGCCGGGTGCCCCGGGACCGGTGACCGCCAAGGCGATGCGGATCTTCGAGGAGCGGTCCGGGGACGACCTGGATCCGTGAGCGCGGGCATCCGTGAGCCAGGGAAGCCGTGAGCGTGGGAACGGGCGGGGGAAATTCGGCTGCTCCCGCGGTCCCCGGCGGGTAGAACACCCGTGATGACCACCACCCTGCGGCCGACCGAGCCGCTCCAGCGCGCCGCCGACGGGACGCGCTCACGCCGCTACCAGGTGTGCGTGAACAGCCGCCCCGTCGGCGCGATACACCTCGGCACCTCAGCCGCCTTCGGCGACGCGGTGGCCGTGATCCACCGGTTGCGCATCGACGAACCGGACCGTCGGCGCGGCCGGGGCACGGTGGCCGCGCTCGCCGCCGAGGAGATCGTGCGCGGCTGGGGCTGCCGGCAGATCGAGGCCAACGTCGCCGCCGACGCCGAGGCGGGCCTGCGGCTCACCCAGGCGCTCGGCTACGTGTTGCGCAACCGCAGCATGACCAAGCCCCTCGGGACGGCCCCGCCCGCCCTGCCCCCGGGCAGCCGCGCCCGGCCCATGACGCGCGACGAGTTCGACGCCTGGCACCTCCACGAGTCGGAGCAGTACGCCCGTACGTGGATCGAGCGGGGCATGCCGGAGGCCGAGGCGTACGCCAAGGCGCGCGGTGACCACGAGATGCTCCTGCCGCACGGGCTGGACACCGAGAACATGCTGTTCAGCGTCCTGGAGCACGAGGGCGAGCGGGTGGGCGTCCTCTGGCTGGCGCTGCGCGAGGACCGGGCCTACGTCTTCGACGTCGAGGCGGACGCCGCCCACCGGGGCCGGGGTCACGGCCGCACGCTGATGCTGCTGGCCGAGGCCCAGGCGATCGCCGCGGGCCGGCCACTGCTCGGCCTCAACGTCTTCGCGGGCAACACCGCGGCCGAGCGGCTCTACGAGTCGCTCGGCTACGCGACCACGCGGTACGCCTTCTACAAGCCGCTGCTCTGAGTCGCGGGGCCCGGGGAGATGAGGGCCGAGCGGGCCGGGACTCAGCCCTCCCGCTCGGCCAGGAGCCGGTCCGCGATCTCCTCGACGCGCTCGCGCAGCCCTTCCTGGCTCTTGCCGCCGTCGAGGCGCTCGCCGCCGATCACGTACGTGGGGGTGCCGGACACGCCGATCGCCTTGCCCTCGGCCTGGTCGGCGTCGACGATCAGGATGTGCCGGCCGTCG
Source organism: Streptomyces sp. BK79 (assembly GCF_044142145.1). Classification (NCBI taxonomy): domain Bacteria; kingdom Bacillati; phylum Actinomycetota; class Actinomycetes; order Kitasatosporales; family Streptomycetaceae; genus Streptomyces; species Streptomyces sp. BK79. The sequence goes on along the minus strand of NZ_JBHVOC010000021.1, from coordinate 177,658 downwards.
ATCAGCGCCGTGTCGAACTCCTCCGCGTCCAGCCCCAGGTCCCGGGCCACCTCGACCAGCAAGGCTTCCCCCTTGCGGTCCAGCTCCGCGACCCGGTCGAGCACGGCCTCGGCGTACGGCCACCCCTGCCCCTGGACCACGGCCTCCTCGGCGGCCTGCGCGGCGGCGAAGGAGTGCTTGTGCTTTTCCAGGGGGAAGTGCCGCAGCCGCACGTCCAGGCGGTCGCCGTAGCGGGCGCGCAGGGCGCGGAGGTCGTCGAGGGCGGTGCGGCAGTCCGGGCACTGGAGCTCGCACCAGACGTCGAGGACGGGCGCGGCGGCACGGGCGGGGGAGGAGTCGCTCATGCCCGCCATTCTCCCAGCCCGTGCCCCGGTCCCCGACCGGCCCGTGCCCCGGTCCCCGACCGGCCCGTGCCCCGGTCCCCGACCGGCCCGTGCCCCGGTCCCCGACCGGCCCGTGCCTCGGCCCCCGACCGCGCTCGTACGACGGCCACCGGCACCTGGGGAGGAGCCGACCCCGAGATCTCCCTGATCTCGGGCCCCAGCATGGCCGGACGGCCTGCGGACGGTGCAGGATGGAAGGGACGAAGTGCTCATGGCCGACCGAGCCCAGCCTGGAGGACCGGATGATTGCCGAGACCGTCTGCTCCGCGGTGTCCGCGGCGGGCCTGGGCATCGCGGCGATCACCGCGTACCGCAGGCGCTTTCTCACCGCGGCCCGTGTCGCCGCCTACTCACTGATCCCGGTCGGCCTCGTGATGACCGGGGTCGTGGAATGGCTGGCGGACACGGCCTTCAGCCCGGTGGCCTGGGCGGGCTTCGCGGTGCTGGGCGTGTCCTGGCTGCTGTTCATGACCACGCGCACGGTGGAGCGGCGCCGCGGCGGCGGCACCCGCAAGGAGCGCAAGGAGGCGGCCCGGGCCGCGGCACAGCGCGACGCCGTGGCCCCGGCGGCCTCGGCGCCCTCGCTCGGTTCCGCTTCGCGCCCGGACGCGCGGCCCACGGCCCGGCCGGCGAAGAAATCGGGCGGTGAGGACGACTTCAGCGACATCGAGGCCATCCTGAAGAAGCACGGCATCTGAGCCGGACGGTCGGTCCGAGGCCGTCAGAGCCCGCTCCGTAATGATCACGATCCGACCGGACCTTGCGTCATTCAACGAACTCCCGGTCGTTGCGGGCGTGTTGATCGCGCACGCCCCCTGTGCTGCGTCATCATCGCGGCGAGATGCCGGACACCACTCAGCTGGATACCCAGCTGGACACGAGACAGAGCGAAACCACGCGGGCACACAGTGAACCGCGCGGCTGCCTCTTCGCCCTTTCCCAGCCACCGCTCATGATCTTCCTTGCGGTGATCGGGTGTCTGCTGCTCATGGCTTCGTTGCACGATCTGCTGTTGCTGTGAGCCGTACCCGCGCTCCCCGGCGCCACCCGCCGGGGGCCGCGTCGCCCTGGGCCTCAGGTGCCCCGGTCCCGTCCGGTCGAGTCCGGTCCCGCGTCCGGTTCCGTCCGGTCCGGTCCGGTGGGACGTCAGCCTGCCGCCTCCTTGCGCCGGGCCCGGTAGGCGGCCACGTGCAAGCGGTTTCCACAGGTGCGGCTGTCGCAGTACCGCCGTGAGCGGTTCCGGGAGAGGTCGACGAACGCCCGCCGGCAGTCGGGGGCCTCGCACCGCCGCAGCCGCTCCTGCTCCCCGGCGACCACGAAGAAGGCCAGGGCCATCCCGCAGTCCGCGGCCAGGTGGTCGGCGACGGAGGCGCCGGGGGCGAAGTAGTGGATGTGCCAGTCGTACCCGTCGTGGTCGGTGAGCCGGGGAGTGGTCCCGGCCGCGGCGACCAGGTCGTTGATCAGCACGGCCGCGGCGCGGGCGTCGGGGGCGGCGAAGACCGCGGCGAAGTGCCCGCGGATCTTGCGCACCGCCGACAGGTCGAGTTCCGAGAGCACGCCGACGTCACTGATCTCGTGCGTTCCCACGAATTCCTGGAGGGCCGCGACGTCCGGCAGTCCGTCGGGCGCCGATTCGTCCTCCGGCACCGTGTTCACCAGATCCACCACGGTGTCGAGGGCGCACCGGGTGTCGTGGGTGATCAGCACATTTCGCTCCCTGGCCTGGGGTCGGGCGGGCGCCCGCCGATGCTGGCCGATGGTAGTGGCTCCCGGAGCGGGCGAGACCGGCCGCGATCCGGGGATCCGCGGCCTCGGCCGGCGGTTGCCGGTACAACGGCGGCCGGCCGCCCTTCGTTCCCGGCGGAGCCCGCGGCCGACGGCCGGAGCAGCAGCCGTCGCACGCGCACCGGCGTCGCCCCCGCGGAAGGTCCGCGGCGGCGACGCCGGTGTGTGTGCCGTATGCGGTTGTCCGGGCCCGTACCGTCACCCCGAGTCGACGGCGACGGGCGGCTTCACGGGGTCTCGTCCTAGCTTTCCGCCAGGATGTGCGAGAGCTCCTGATCGAGATCGAAGTGCCGGTGTTCCGTGCCGGGGGGCACGGCGGCGTCTGTGCGCTTCAGGAAGGACTCCAGGGCCCGTGCCGGGGCCTCGAGCAGTGCCTCGCCCTCCGGGGAGCTCAGGGCGATGCACACGACGCCCTGGCCGTGACTGCGGGACGGCCAGACACGGACGTCGCCCGTGCCGGTGGGGCGGTGGAGACCTTCGGCGAGGAGGTCGCGGGCGAACACCCACTCGACGGTCTCCTCGGCTCCGGTGTGGAAGGTGGCGTGCACGGCGTAGGGGTCGGCCGTGTCGTACCGCAGGCCTGCGGGGACAGGCAGGGAGGACTCGCTCGACACAACGAGGCGCAGGTGCAGCTCGCAGCTGACCGTGGTGTTCATAAGCGCCAGGGCCTTTCGCTCAGTGTGCGCTCGGGGATTCGCACGTCGGCGAAATCGACATGCCACCTACGGTGCCGTTGTAAACCCCTCTGAGTGTTTTGCGTGCGTTTACGTAACTCATCCGGCCGAGAGGTCGTTCGGGTCGTACGCCCATTTCGGTGACAGGTTCGGCTCCGGTAGTGTTTGGCCGTATGAACACGGGGAGTAACAAGCCCGGCGAGGCGGCCGTGGCGCAGGACCGTACGGGGACGGACGACGAGACGGCGGCCGCGCAGGCGCTCGGCTCGCGTGCGCCGGACTTCATCAAGGCGCGCCGCGCCCTGCACCTGAGTTGGCAGGTCGGCGTCTTCATCGTGGGCCTGGCGGTCGTCGTGGCCGGCGCCGCCATGCTGGTGCTGCCCGGGCCGGGCTGGGTCGTGATCTTCGGCGGCATGGCGATCTGGGCGACCGAGTTCGTCTGGGCGCAGCTCGTCCTGCGCTGGACCAAGCGCAAGGTCACCGAGGCGGCGCAGCGTGCCCTCGACCCCAGGGTGCGGCGCCGGAACATCATCCTGACCTCGGTCGGGCTGGTGGTCGTGGCCGCGGTGGCGGGGGTCTACCTGTGGAAGTTCGGCCTCCAGATGCCCTGGAAGATCGAGGACCAGTGATCGGCGGCGGGGGCGCGGCGATCCCGCCCCCGCTGGTCACCGGAACCCCCTGACATGGGGTAATGTTCTTCCTGCGTCCGGGCGATTAGCTCAGTGGGAGAGCGCTTCGTTCACACCGAAGAGGTCACTGGTTCGAACCCAGTATCGCCCACCGGATCATCAGGCGGCCCGGCTCACGATCGTGAGCCGGGCCGCTCTGTCGTGCGCACGTCCCGTCGGCGGTCCGGCGTTCCACTTCCGCCCGGCTTCACCCAACCGTGACCTTCCGCGCCACGCGCCCCGCCGGTCCCGGCGGTGTTCGGCCCCTCGGCCGTGCCGCTCCCACCTGGGTGTTCTCCCGCGCGGCGGACGGTGGTCCGGCGCCGTGGCCCCGGCTGCCCGCGCCCCGCGCCCATCAATTCCTGTCCGAATCATTGACGCGCCCCTGGGCCCTCCGTACCTTGTGCCAGCAAGCGCTTACTTGAAACGATTCATGAGGCGGACGCGACGTCGCGGGGAGGCTCATATGCAGCAGGGCGGGAATGTGCAGAGGCGGACGATCCTCAAAGCGGCGGGGGCCTCGCTGGCCGTCGCGGGGGTCGGCGCCACGGCCACCGCGTGCGGTGGCGGGAGCGGCTCGGGGGACGGGACCGTGACGATCCGTTACTCCTGGTGGGGTGCCGAGGACCGGGCCGAACGCATCAACAAGACCATCGCGCTCTTCGAGAAGAAGTACCCGAAGATCAAGGTCAAGACGGACTTCCAGCCCTACACCGACTTCTGGAAGAAGTTCAACACTCAGGCCTCCGGGGGAAATCCGCCGGACGTCTTCCAGAATGCCATCGGGTTTCTTCGCAAATACGACGCGAAGAATGTCCTGCTCGACCTGAGCGAGCAGGTGAAGGCCGGCAACCTCTCGATGGACGGATTCCGGGCGGGCCTGGAGAAGTTCGGCGAGATCGACGGCAAACTCCTCGGTGTGCCCGTCGGTTCGAACTCGATGGCCCTGGTCATCGACAAGCCCGTCTACACCCGGGCCGGCGTCAAGCCCGAACAGGGCTGGACGTGGGACGACTTCGACGACGCGATGACGAGGATCCGCGACCGGACGGGCCGGGCCGGGGACAGCGGCATGTACGGCGTCATGTACCTCTACGACCTGTACCTGCGTCAGAACGGCAAGGCGTTCTTCACCGAGGACGGGCTCGGCTTCTCCGAGGCCGATCTGACCGCGTGGTGGACGAAGGCCGACAAGGGCGTGCGGTCCGGCCTGTTCGCCGACGCGAAGAAGGTCGCCCAGATCAAGCCCAAGTCGGCCCTCTCCGCCGAACTCGCCGGCAGCGAGTTCACCTGGGACAACTTCACCGTCCGCTACACCGCCGAGGGCAAGAGCGAGTACGGTCTCGCGCCGATCCCCACCACGGACGGCAAGCGGACCGGCCAGTACCTCGGCTCGCTGATGCTCAGCGGCTACAAGCGCACCCGGCACCCCAAGGAAGTCGCCCAGTTCATCGACTTCATGGTCCACGACCCCGAGGTCGCCAAGATCATGGGCTACGACCGGGGCGTCCCGACGACGCAGGTCCAGTACGACGCGTACCAGCCGACCGACCCGGTCAACAAGGCGATCGCCGCCTACGAGCAGTCCCTGACCGACGCGGGCGTGCTGGAGACCATCACCCCGCACCCGAACGGCGCCGACATCTGCGAGGCCGCGTTCCTGCGCATCGCCGAGGAGATGGCCCTGGGCGAGCGGTCCGTCCAGGAGGCCGTCAAGCAGTTCTTCACCGAGTCGAAGACGGCTCTCGCCGGCTGATGGGAAGCACCGTGACTCACGCCCCCGCGAGGGAGGACCTGACCAAGGACTCCGAGCCGCGGCACGGTCCGGTCGAGTCCCCGCGCCCCGCCGGGCTGAAGCGGCGGGGCCGCCGGGAGAACCTGGCCGGCTACCTCTTCATGTCGCCCTGGATCGCCGGTTTCCTGCTGCTCACGGCGGGCCCGATGGTCGCCTCGCTCTACTTCGCGTTCACCGACTACAACCTGTTCGACGCGCCCCAGTGGATCGGCCTGGACAACTTCTCCGAGATGTTCGGCGACCCGCGCTGGCGCCACTCGGTGGAGATCACCCTGTGGTACGTCGTCGTCGGCACGCCGATCAAGCTGCTCGCCGCGCTCGGCGTCGCGCTGCTGCTGGCGCAGAAGCGACGGGGGCAGGCCTTCTACCGGGCCGCCTTCTACGCCCCGTCGCTGATCGGCGCGAGCGTGTCCATCGCCATCGTGTGGAAGGCGATCTTCCAGGACGACGCGGTCGTCGACCGTACGCAGCAGTTCTTCGGGATCGACGCCGGCGGCTGGACCGGTGACCCGAACCTGATCATCTACAGCCTGGTGGCGCTCACCGTCTGGCAGTTCGGCGCCCCCATGGTCATCTTCCTGGCGGGCCTCAAGCAGGTGCCGCGCGAGCTGTACGAGGCGGCGAACGTCGACGGGGCGAGCAAGGCGCGGCAGTTCTGGAGCATCACCCTGCCGATGATCTCCCCGGTCCTCTTCTTCAACGTCCTGCTGGAGACCATCCACTCCTTCCAGATCTTCAGCTCCGCCTACATCGTCGGCGGCGGCGCGGGGGGCAACGCCTGCGGGCCGGCCGACGGCTCGATGGTCTACACCTGTTATCTGTACGTCCAGGGGTTCGAGAACAGCCGCATGGGCCTGGCCTCCGCCATGGCCTGGATGCTGCTGGTCGCGGTCGCCCTGGTCACCGCGGTGCTGTTCTGGTCCCAGAAGCGCTGGGTGCACTACGAGGAGGGCGGCCGATGAGCGCGCAGGCCACCGACGTCACGCCGGCCCCGTCCGCGAAGGGGGCGCGCCGGCGCGGGCTGCCGGGCTCGCTCGCCTGGCACCTGGGGTCGCTGGTGATCCTCGCGGTGATCCTCTACCCGGTGGTGTGGGTCGTCGGCGGCTCCTTCAAGGAGAGCGGGGACATCGTCGGCAGCCTGGACCTGTTCCCGGCCGACCCGATCCTCGCCAACTACCGGAGCCTCGCCGACGGCATCGCCGACATCTCGATCTCCACGTTCTTCTTCAACTCGATCTTCCTCGCGGTCGGTTCGGTGGTCGGGATCGTGGTGTCCTGCTCGCTGACGGCCTACGCCTTCGCGAAGATCAGGTTCGCGGGCCGCAACCTGCTCTTCACGCTGATGATCGGCACGCTGCTGCTGCCGTACCACGTGCTGCTGATCCCGCAGTACGTGCTGTTCCGCAACATGGACATGATCAACACGTACACCCCGCTGCTGCTGGGGAAGTACCTGGCGACGGAGGCGTTCTTCGTCTTCCTGATGGTGCAGTTCATGCGCAACCTGCCCAAGGAACTGGACGAGGCGGCCCGTCTCGACGGCTGCGGGCACTTCCGCATCTACTGGTCGATCGTGCTCCCGCTGTGCCGGCCGGCCCTGATCACCAGCGCGATCTTCACCTTCATCAACTCCTGGAACGACTTCATGGGCCCGCTGATCTACCTCAACGAGCCCGGCAAGTACACCGTCTCCCTCGGCCTGAAGATGTTCGTGGACCAGGAAGGGCTGGCCAACTACGGCGGCATGATCGCCATGTCGCTCGTCGCGCTGCTGCCCGTCCTCGCCTTCTTCCTGGCCTTCCAGCGCTATCTGATCGACGGCATGGCGACGTCCGGCCTGAAGGGCTGAGGTGAATCGACGATGACCGAGGCGCGTGCGACGGCGCGTACGGAGCCGGGGGAGCGGGGGGAGTCGCGGTTCGCCATGGGGTTCGCCCTGTTCGCGGAGTGCCTGCTCACCGGGGTGTGGATCGCGGTGGCCGCGCTGCCGCTGGTCACCTACCCCGCCGCGTTCGCCGCCGGCGCGCGGCACCTCGGGCGGCGGCTCGCCCACGAGCGGGGCGGCTGGCGGGAGTTCGCGGCCGACTTCCGGGCGGCGGCGCGCCGCGGCTGGCTCGTCGGGCTCGCCGGGTGGGCCGCCCTGGCCGCCGTGTGGGTGGACGTGCAGGCCGTACGCAGCGGTCTGCCGGGCGGGCCGTTCGTGGGCGCCGTCGGGATCCTCGCCCTGATCGGCGCGGCCGTGGCCGGGCTGCGTGCGGCGGCGGTCTGGCGGCCCGGGGACTCCTGGCGCCACCTGCTCGCGCAGGCCGGCCGCAGGACCGTGCTGGACCCCGCCGGCTCCTTCCTGATCGTCGGCGGGCTGGCCGTCGTGGTCTGCTCCGCCTGGTTCAGCGCGCCGCTGGCGGTCGCCGTCCTGGGGGCGGTCGCGGCGGCGGCCGTCGCCGTGGAGGAGCGCCACCGGCGCCGCTGACGGCGGCCTCCCCCCCGGCGGCCCCCGCGGCCCTCGCGGTCACCTGGCGCCCCCCCGGCGGCCCGGCCGGCGCTCCGGCGCCGCGCCTCTGTCTGTCATGCCCTTGACACCTTTACCACCCTCGCATCCGCACGGAACGGAAAGGAAAGGCCATGTCCCCCATCCCCCGCAGGTCCCTCCTCAAGGCGGCCGCCGTCGCCGGCGCCGCCGCCCAGTTCAGCTGGGCCCTGGGCGCGAAGAACGCGCAGGCCGCCCCCGCGGCCCAGGACGCCGACGCCGACCCCGTCACCCTGTCCTGGCTGGAGGACGGCGGCCTCGGCGCCGCCCCCGGCTCCACCGTCGGCGTCCCCTGGCCCAAGGGCACCTACCAGGAGGACCAGACCTTCGCCGTCACCGACGCCGACGGCAAGGCCGTACCCGTGCAGTCCTGGCCCCTGGCCTACTGGCCGGACGGCTCGCTGAAGTGGACCGCGCACGCCGTCGGCTCCGGCGACGGCGCGCTCACCCTGACCGCCGGCACCCCCGCCGCCCCCGCGAAGAAGGTCACCGTCGACCAGCGCGGCGGCACCATCGACATATCGACCGGCGTCATCACCGCGAGAATCGGCAAGTCGGGATCGACGCTGGTCAAATCGGTCACCAGAGGCACCACCGAGATCGCGAAGAACGGCCGCCTCGTCCTGCTGCGCCAGCCCGAGATCGAGGACGGCGACCAGGGCACGGTGAAGTACGAGCGCTTCGACGGCACCGTCGACGAGGTGAAGGTCGAGCAGGACGGCCCGGTCCGCGCGGTCGTCCGGATCGACGGCAAGCACCGCAAGGGAGGTCGCGGCTGGCTGCCCTTCTCCATCCGCCTCTACTTCTACGCGGGCGCCGACTCCTTCCGCATGGTGCACACCGTCACCTTCGACGGGAAGCAGGAGCCCGGGAAGGCGAGCGGCGACTTCGTCCGGGGCCTCGGCGTCCGCTTCACCGTCCCGATGCGCGACGCGTCCTACGACCGGCACATCCGCATCGGCGGCGAGGGCACCGGGCTGCTGCGCGAGGCCGTCAAGGGCATCACCGGACTGCGCCGCGACCCGGGCGCCGCCGTCCAGGCGGCCCAGTACGCGGGGGAGAAGCTGCCCGACCCGTCCACCTGGGACCAGCGGGTCACCACCCGCCTGAAGTACATCCCGGAATGGGGCGACTACACCCTCTCCCAGCTCTCAGCCGACGGCTTCACCCTGCGCAAGCGCACCAAGAAGGGCCACGGCTGGATCGGCGCCGGCGGCGGACGGCGCGCCTCCGGCTTCGGCTACGTCGGCGGCGCGAGCGGCGGCCTCTCCTTCGGCCTGCGCGACTTCTGGGAGAAGTACCCCGCCCAGCTCGACATCCGCGACGCCCAGACCGACGAGGCCGAGGTCACCCTCTGGCTCTGGTCACCCGAGGCCCAGCCCATGGACCTGCGCTTCTACCACGACGGCATGGGCCAGGACACCTTCCCCGAGCAGATCGAGGGCCTCAACATCACCTACGAGGACTACGAGCCCGGCTTCGGCACCCCCTACGGCATCGCCCGCACCTCCGAGCTGCTCTTCTGGGCCAACGCCGCCACCCCGAGCGCCGAGCGGCTCGCCGAACAGGTCGAGGCCGTACGCGTCCTGCCCCAGCTGGCCGCCCCGCCGGGGCAGCTCATCAAGGCCGGCGTGTTCGGAGCCGGCCTCTACGCCGAGCCCGACCGCTCCACCCCCGCCAAGGCGAAGATCGAGGACCACCTCGACTTCCTCTTCACCTACTACAAGGACCAGGTGGAGATGCGCCGTTGGTACGGCTTCTGGGACTACGGCGACATCATGCACACCTACGACACCGCCCGGCACCAGTGGCGCTACGACGTCGGCGGCTACGCCTGGGACAACTCCGAACTGTCGCCCGACCTGTGGCTCTGGTACGCCTACCTGCGCTCCGGCCGCGCCGACATCTTCCGCTTCGCCGAGGCCATGACCCGGCACACCGGCGAGGTCGACGTCTACCACCTGGGCCAGTGGGCCGGCCTCGGCACCCGCCACGGCGTCCAGCACTACGCCGACAGCGCCAAGCAGCAGCGCATCGCCAACACCACCTACCGCCGCTACTACTACTTCCTCACCGCCGACGAACGCGTCGGCGACCTCATGCACGCCAACGTCGACTCCGACGAGACGTTCCTCGTCCTCGACCCGATCCGCAAGATCCGCACCGAGCCGTACACCCCCGACCGGCACGCCCTGTCGATCGGCTTCGGCACCGACTGGAGCGGCCTGGTCTCGGCCTGGCTCACCGAGTGGGAACGCAAGGGCCCCAAGTGGGAGAAGGCCAAGGCCCGCGTCCTGTCCACCATGGAGACCATCGCCGCTCAGCCCAACGGCTTCGTCCAGGGCAGCGGCCTGTACGACCTGGACACCGGGAAGTTCGCCGTCGCCACCACCCCGAAGGTGGAGGTCTCCCACCTGTCGGCCGTCTTCGGCCTGAACGAACTGTGCGCCGAACTGATCGACCTCGTCGACATGCCCGAGTTCGACGAGGCGTACTACGACTACTGCCGCTACTTCAACGCCTCCAAGGCCGAACAGGCGGCCCGGTACGGCAGCAACTTCGGCAGCCTCATCCTCTTCCAGGGCCACTCGCGCCTCGACGCCTTCGCGGCCGTACGGACCGGGGACGACAAGCTCGCGACGCGCGCGTGGCAGAAGTTCTACGACTCCGACGGCTACAAGGAGTCCGCGCCCTGGAAGACGGAGAAGCTGAGCGGCCCCGCCACCCTCGTGCCCGGCAGCGAGGCGACCTGGGTGTCCACCAACGACACCGCGCTCTACGGCCTCGCCGCCATCGAGAACCTCGCACTCCTGGGGGACCGGATGCCGTAGCGGGCACGTGCGCGGGCCGGGTGCGGGCAGACTCCACGGGTGGACTGGAACCATTACCGATTCCGCAGCCTGTGGCCCCTGCCCGCGCCCGTCCCGGTGGTCTACCGGGAGCTGGAACGCATCGAGGACTACCCCCTGTGGTGGCCCCAGGTGCGCGAGGTCACCCGGCTCGACGACACCAGCGGGATCGTCCGGTTCCGCTCACTCCTCCCGTACGACCTGACCGCGACCCTGCGCGAGGGGCGGCGCGATCCGGCAGCGGGGGTGCTGGAGGTCGTGATGAGCGGCGACATGGAGGGCTGGGCGCGCTGGACGCTCACCGCGCGCGGTCCCGGCACCCTCGCCCGCTACGACCAGGAGGTCGACGTACGCAAGCCCCTGCTGCGCCGCCTCGCGGTGCCGGGACGGCCCCTGTTCCGGGCCAACCACCGGCTGATGATGCGGGCGGGGCGGCGCGGGCTGGGCGCCCGCCTGGAAGCGGTTTGATGGAAGCCCGCCGGTCCCTGTATTGTTCAGTGCGTTCCCGGGCGATTAGCTCAGTGGGAGAGCGCTTCGTTCACACCGAAGAGGTCACTGGTTCGAACCCAGTATCGCCCACCGGGAAAAGCCGGTCCGTCGTACGACGGACCGGCTTCTTCGTGTCCGGCGTCCGCTCACGCCGCCGCCGACAGGTCCGGTCGCAGCGGCCAGGCCGGGTCCACCGCCTCCTCCGTCCCGTTGAGCGCGAACCACGCCTGCAGTCCGCGCGCCTGACCCGCGTGCCACACCGCCTGGAGCGTGTGCAGCTCGGCGGCGGACAGGCGCTCCAGCCGCGACGGGAAGCGGCGCCCCACCGCCCGGACGACCTCCAGCGCCGCCCGCGCGTCGGCCGCCGCGTCGTGCGCGCCCTCCAGCTCGACGCCGTAGTGCGCGCACAGGTCGGTGAGGGTGCGGCGGCCCTTGCGGTACCGGTCCAGGTGCTTGTCGAGCACCCGCGGGTCCAGGACGTGCAGGGTCGTCCGCTCCACCCAGCGGCCGAGGGAGGAGGCGCGGTGCCGGCGCAACTCCCGGTCCAGCAGAGTGAGGTCGAACGGCGCGTTCATCACCACCAGCGGACGCCCGGCGCGCGCCTGTTCGCTCAGCGCCTCCGCTATCTCGTACATCACCGGCGCCGGCCAGCGGCCGTGGCGCTGCAGGTACTCCTCCGTCAGACCGTGCACCGCCGTCGCCGCCTGGGGCACCGGCACGCCCGGGTTCACCAGCCACCGCGTCACCCGCGGCCGCAGCCCCGGGGCGTCCTGGACGACGAGGGCCGCCGACACGATCCGGTCGGTCTCGACGTCCACACCCGTCGTCTCCGTGTCGAAGGCCGCCAGCGGCCCCTCGAACCAGCTCGTCATAGGGCACTCAACTCCTCCTGCGGGCACGGCCGCTGACGTGCCGTCGTCTGTCCCGGTTCGGTGATACCCGGGCTGTTTGCGCCGTACGCCGGAAGGACACAACAGGAGTGAGGGTCTTTGCAGTTCACAGGCCCGCAGCGGGGACACACCAGTTCTGGAAGGCTGTTGGTCATGGCCATAGCGCAGCCCGAACGGGGCGGGCTGCTGCCCGAGCGCACCGCGCCCACTCGCGGCTCCCTCGCCACCACCGCCTGCATGGAGACCTTGCAGGTCGGCTACCTCCACGCGGTCGCCGCGGCGGCGGGCTGCTCGCTCTCCCAGCCCTTCCCCGACAACGGCATCGACTGGCACGTCAGCCACAGCGCCCCCGGGCACACGGTCGACGACGAGGTCACCATCAAGGTGCAGCTCAAGGCGACGTACCAGATCCCGCCGAGCCCGCCCGGCCGCTCCTTCTCCTTCACCCTCGACAACGACCACCTGGCCAAGCTCGCCCGCACCCCGGTCTCGGTGCACAAGATCCTCGTCGTGATGATCGTCCCCCGGTCGCGCGACCAGTGGCTGCGCGCCGGTCACGACCGGCTCGACCTCAGGCACTGCTGCTACTGGACCAACCTCGCCGGACACCCGATCACCGGCAGGCGGCGGACCACCGTGCGCATACCGACCGCGCGGGTCTTCGACGACCGGGCGCTGTGCGAGATCATGACGCGGGTCGGAACGGGAGGGAAACCATGACGCACCGCCCGACCGGCGAGCCCCCGCGGCCCGGCCGCCCGCACCCCGCCGACACCGCCGGCGACGGAACCTGGGGCCACGGGCCCTGGGGCGACGGCCGGCCGCCCGGGACCGGCACCGTCGACCCGGCCGTACTGGCCGCGCTGCTCCACCGGCACGGCTGGCGCAGGCGCGGCGGCGCCCCGGGCCGCTACGGCCGCTGGACCCCGCCCGGCCCGGCGGCCGGCCCCACCAGTCTGCTGGTGCCCGTCAGCCGCGCCTTCCCCGACAGCGACGACCTGCTCGGCGAGGCGCTGCTCGCCCTCTCCCGCAGCGGCACCCCCTCCGCCCGCGAGATCCTCGTCTCGCTCACCGTGCCCAGCGACGAGATCCGCTGGGCCCGCGACGTACCGACCGGGCCCGGTGACACCGCCCCCTGGACGGTGGAGGAGCAGCTGCGCTCCGCCGCCCGCCGGATGCTGCTCGCCGGAGCGCTCGCCACCCGCGCGCGAGCGGGCTACTACGGGGCCCGGCACCGGCGTGCCGCCGCCGAGGTCCTGGAGGACGTCCTGGTCGGCCCCGCCCCCGGCGGCCGGCGGCTCACGGCGTTCGTGCCCGTCACCCCCGGCCGTCCCCTCGCCGTACGCCTCCACCACGCGCTCCACGCCGCCCGCGAGGCCGTCGACTACCGGCGGGCCACCGGCGGCATGGAGGCCTTCGACACGGCCGTCGCGGCGGGCGTCAGCCACGAGTTAACCGAGGCGCTCGTCGCCCTGGTCCGCGGCACGCAGGGCGCGCGGATCGCCGTCGACTGGGCGCCGGCGGCCGGTGTCCCCGAGGGCTGCGCCGGTCTCGCCGAGCCCGTCGAGTTCTCGCCCGGCGACCTGCCCGCGCTGCGCGAGGCCGCCGCCCGCTACCTGCGCGCCGAGCCGTCCGTGCCGGTGCGGGTCACGGGCACCGTCGTCCGCATGCGACGGCCCGGGCCGCGCGGCGCGGGCACCGTACGGCTGCGGGTGCTGGCCGGGGCGGACGTCCCGCACGTGCGGATCGCCCTCGACGAGGAGGCGTACCGGATCGCCGGGCACGCCCATCTCGTCGGGCTCCCGGTGCGGGTCCTCGGGCGGCTGGAGAGCCGGGGCGGATTCCGGCGGCTCACCGGTGCCTGCGAGATCGCCCCCGTCCCGGTCGACGACGCGGAGCGGGACCGGCTGCTGAAGGCGGTCCAGGAGCACGTCGAGGTGGCGGCCTTCTTCGAGGAGACCTGCGGCGGGGAGTGCGAGGACTGACCTCGGGGGACCGGCGGCGGGAATGATTTCGCGATGCACCGGCCCGGGTCGGTACGATCGCCCTCATGCGTGCGCTCCGGTATGGCGCCGCGGCCCCACTTCAGTCAGGAGAGACCGGTGTCAGACGTCCGTGTGATCATCCAACGCGATTCCGAGCGGGAAGAACGCGTGGTGACGACGGGCACTACGGCCGCCGAGCTCTTCGCCGGCCAGCGCTCGATCATCGCGGCGCGGGTGGCCGGCGAGCTGAGGGACCTCGCCTACGAGGTCCGGGACGGAGAGACCGTCGAGGGCGTCGAGATCTCCTCCGAGGACGGCCTGAACATCCTGCGCCACTCCACCGCGCACGTCATGGCGCAGGCCGTGCAGGAGCTGTTCCCCGAGGCCAAGCTGGGCATCGGCCCGCCCATCCGGGACGGCTTCTACTACGACTTCGACGTCGAGGAGCCCTTCACCCCCGAGGACCTCAAGCGCGTCGAGAAGAAGATGCAGGAGATCCAGAAGCGGGGCCAGCGCTTCTCCCGTCGCGTCACCAGCGACGACGCGGCCCGCGAGGAGCTGGCGGACGAGCCGTACAAGCTGGAGCTGATCGGCCTCAAGGGCAACGCCGCGCAGGCCGCCGACGGCGCCGACGCCGAGGTGGGCAGCGGCGAGCTGACCATCTACGACAACCTCGACGCCAAGACGGGCGAGCTGTGCTGGAAGGACCTGTGCCGTGGTCCGCACCTGCCCACCACGCGGAACATCCCGGCCTTCAAGCTGATGCGGTCGGCCGCCGCCTACTGGCGCGGCAGCGAGAAGAACCCCCAGCTCCAGCGGATCTACGGCACCGCCTGGCCGTCCAAGGACGAGCTGAAGGCCCACCTGGACTTCCTCGCCGAGGCGGAGAAGCGCGACCACCGCAAGCTCGGGTCCGAGCTGGACCTGTTCTCCTTCCCCGACGAGCTGGGCCCCGGCCTCGCGGTGTTCCACCCCAAGGGCGGCGTGATCCGCAAGGTCATGGAGGACTACTCGCGCCGCCGGCACGAGGTCTCCGGCTACGAGTTCGTGAACACCCCGCACATCTCGAAGGAGCACCTCTTCGAGATCTCCGGGCACCTCCCGCACTACGCGGAGGGCATGTTCCCGCCCATCCAGTTCGACGAGCAGAACTACCGCCTCAAGGCGATGAACTGCCCGATGCACAACCTGATCTTCAAGTCCCGCGGGCGCTCCTACCGTGAACTGCCGCTGCGGCTCTTCGAGTTCGGGACCGTGTACCGGTACGAGAAGTCGGGCGTCGTGCACGGCCTGACCCGTTCGCGCGGCTTCACCCAGGACGACTCGCACATCTACTGCACCAAGGAGCAGATGCCGCAGGAGCTGGACACGCTCCTGACGTTCGTCCTCGACCTGCTGCGCGACTACGGGCTGAACGAGTTCGAGCTGGAACTGTCCACCCGCGACGACTCCGACAAGTTCATCGGCTCGGACGAGGACTGGGCGGAGGCCACAGAGGCGTTGCGGCAGGCCGCCGAGAAGCAGAACCTGCCGCTGGTCCCGGACCCGGGTGGCGCCGCCTACTACGGCCCGAAGATCTCCGTTCAGGCGCGCGACGCCATCGGCCGGTCCTGGCAGATGTCGACGATCCAGGTCGACTTCAACCAGCCCAAGCGCTTCAACCTCGAGTACACCGCGGCAGACGGCTCGCGCCAGCAGCCCGTCATGATCCACCGGGCGCTGTTCGGCTCGATCGAGCGGTTCTTCGGCGTCCTGCTGGAGCACTACGCCGGCGCCTTCCCGGCCTGGCTGGCGCCGGTCCAGGCCCTCGGCATCCCGATCGGCGACGCGCACGTGCCGTACCTCCAGGAGTTCGCCGAAAAGGCGCGCGCCGCAGGGCTGCGGGTCGAGGTGGACGCTTCCTCCGACCGGATGCAGAAGAAGATCCGCAACGCCCAGAAGCAGAAGGTGCCCTTCATGGTCATCGCGGGCGACGAGGACATGGAGCACAGCGCCGTCTCGTTCCGCTACCGCGACGGCTCGCAGGAGAACGGCATCCCCGTCGACGAGGCCATCGCGAAGATCGCGAAGGTCGTCGAGGAGCGGGCGCAGGTCTGACCGACCGGCGCGAAGGCCCCCGGAGAGACCCGGGGGCCTTTGTCCGTCACCCCACGCCACGCCATATGCTGCACGCATGACGAGTGAACCGGAGCAGCAGCTTGGAGTGGGGGCGCCGGACGCGTTCCAGCGTCTGTGGACGCCCCACCGGATGGCCTACATCCAGGGCGAGAACAAGCCGAGCGGCCCCGGTGCCGACGACGGCTGCCCCTTCTGCTCGATCCCGGCGAAGTCCGACGAGGACGGCCTGATCGTCCGGCGCGGCGAACTGGTCTACGCGGTCCTCAATCTGTACCCCTACACCGGCGGCCACACCATGGTCGTGCCCTACCGGCACGTCGCCGACTACACGGATCTGACGGAGGCGGAGACCGCGGAGCTCGCGGCACTCACCAAGCAGGCGATGACGGCGCTGCGCGGGGCCTCCGGGGCCCACGGTTTCAACCTGGGAATGAACCAGGGCACGGTGGCCGGCGCGGGCATCGCCGCCCACCTTCACCAGCACATCGTGCCCCGGTGGGGCGGCGACTCCAATTTCATGCCCGTGGTCGGCCAGACCCGGGTGCTGCCGCAGTTGCTGGGGGACACCCGCAAGATGCTGGCGGAGGCGTGGCCCTCCGCCTAGCACCGCGGGCCCTCCGCAGCCGGAGCTACGCGTTGTAGAGGTCGGCCTTGCCCGGCGTCGGATCCTGCACCGCCGTACTGAGGAACGCCGAGCGCGAGCCGAACTTCTCCGTGTCCACGCCGTTCTCCTCCAGCACCCGGATCGCCGCCGAGTGCACCACCCGCAGCACCGGTGTGGCCGCCCGCAGCGCGTCGTCGGCCATGAAGCGGTGCCGCCAGGGCTGGTCCGCCCACGCGTGCCGGAGTCCGAACGGCTCCGGCAGGGCGATCGTGCCGCCGAGCCAGTTCAGCAGCGGGGGATACCAGGTGAGCGGGGCGCGGACGGCGAGGCGGACCACCTCGCCGGCCGTGACCAGCGGGAGCATCACCTTGCGGGTCTCCCAGGGCTTGAACGACTTGGCGACCTCCTTGGAGGGTGCCTCCGGCTTGGTGGTGAACAGGGGGTTCACCGGGCCCAGGGCGTGACCGGTGACCTCGATGCGCAGCGTCTCGTGCAGGACCGTCACCGTGATCAGCATGGTGATGACCAACTGGCCGTCCCACAGCGTCCATTGGACGCCCAGGTAGTGCCGGTCGCCGGCGCCGAACTGCTGCTTGTTGCAGATGTCCTGGATGGCGTGCGACTTGACCTGGTAGGCCTCGACGTCCGTGCCCTCCGGCCGGGACACCGCCTTGGCGTTCTCGCCGATCGGCGTCACGATCCAGTGCCGTATGGACGGCTTCGGGAAACCGCCCGTGTTCAGCGGGCCGCGCTCCAGCATGCGCAGCTGGTCGTGGATGGCCCGGACGACGTCCCAGCTGCGGAAGGGGTGGATCTCCCGGGTCGGGTCGGCGGGCACCAGGTTCTCGGCGAGCTGCCAGCTGCCCCAGCGGGTGCCCATGCCGAGTATGCCCTTGGGGCCGGCGTAGAACACGGAGTTGGACTGCTGCTCGGCGCCGAGCTTGGCCAGGGACTGGCGCAGCTGCTCGGCCGCGGTCTCGCCCGGGCTGCTGGGCACCGCCTCCGGCACCTTGGCGCCGACCCCGCTGCCGGACAGGAGCCCGTCCCAGCGCTCCCGCAGGTCCCTCGCCGTGCCCTCGCAGACGCGCTTGGCCCAGAACCAGCCGACGACGGGCATCACGACCGCGGCACGCGCGTACCAGGCCCAGAACCCGGAGAAGGGCATCTTGACGAGGAACAGCACGGCCAGCGCGGCGATCGCCACGAGCACCGCGGTGCCCAGCGCGCCCGCCTGCTTGTTCTCCGCCTTGGAGACGGTGGTGCGGATCTGGAAGCCGAGCAGCCAGACCAGCATGCCGGGCAGGAACAGGACGCCGCACAGCATGATCACGGCGGACAGCCGGGCGTCACGGGCCTTGCGGATGCCGTTGGCCGCGAGGCAGTGCTCGACGACCACCTGCGGCTCGGCCCCGAAGGACTGGATCAGGGGCTTGCGGCCGCTGCCGAGCATCCGGTCGGCCACCGCGCGGGAGAACGCCTCGCCGAGGTTCGGCCGGAGCAGGGAGGCCCAGGACCGGCCCGCGTTGACGGTCGTCTGGTGCCACTCGTTGTCGGCCTTCTTGATCTCCTCCACCGGGTTGTCCCGGTAGGCGGCGGAGGCCAGCGCGAACGTGGCCGTCTGCCCTCCGTCGTCCGTACGCGGCACCTGCGGCCCGAAGAAGTCCGCGTAACCGCCGTCAACGGTCATTCCCGCCCCCGATCGCTACCACTGTCGTTCTGCGGCCTTCCCGACTTCCCTGCCCCGCACACCTGTTGATCAGGTCATCAGCGTATCCGCAGCCGCCGACATGCGTCAGCGGACGTCCGAAGGCGCCCCCGTGCGCGCGGGTCGCCCCCGGGACGCGCCGTCGCGCGCCGGGGTGTCAGGACGCGGTCCGCTGCTCCTCCCGCAGACGTTCCGCGATCTGCTGGGGCATCGGTTCGTGCCGCGCGTAACGGCGGTGGAAGCGCGCGGTGCCGTGCGACAGGGACCGCAGGTCCACCGCGTACCGGCCGATCTCCAGCTCGGGCACCTCGGCCCGGATCAGGGTCCGCCCGCCGCTGGTCTGCTCGGTGCCCAGCACCTTGCCGCGCCGCCCCGACAGGTCGCTCATCACGGCGCCCACGTAGTCGTCGCCGACCAGGACGCTCACCTCGGCCACCGGCTCCAGCAGGTGGATCCGCGCGTCGGCGGCGGCCTCCCGCAGGGCCAGCGCGCCGGCGGTCTGGAAGGCCGCGTCGGAGGAGTCCACCGAGTGCGCCTTGCCGTCCAGCAGCGTCACCCGCACGTCGATCAGCGGGTGGCCCGCGGCGACGCCCTTGGCCGCCTGCGCGCGCACGCCCTTCTCGACGGACGGGATGAACTGCCGGGGCACCGCGCCGCCGACCACCTTGTCCACGAACTCGATGCCCGAGCCGCCCGGCAGCGGTTCGACCTCGATCTCGCAGATGGCGTACTGCCCGTGCCCGCCGGACTGCTTCACGTGCCGCCCCCGACCGGCCGCCTTGCTCCCGAACGTCTCCCGGAGCGGGACCCGGTGGGGTACGACGTCGACCTGGACGCCGTAGCGGCTGCGCAGCCGCTCCAGGGCCACGTCGGCGTGGGCCTCGCCCAGGCACCACAGCACCACCTGGTGGGTGTCCTGGTTCTGCTCCAGGCGCATCGTCGGGTCCTCGGCGACCAGCCGCGCCAGGCCCTGGGAGAGCTTGTCCTCGTCGGGTTTGCTGTGCGCCTGGATGGCGAGTGGCAGCAGCGGGTCGGGCATGTCCCACGGGGCCATCAGCAGCGGGTCGTCCTTGGCCGAGATGGTGTCCCCGGTCTCCGCGCGGCTCAGCTTGGCCACGCACGCCAGGTCGCCCGCGATCACGTGCGGGACCGGACGCTGCTGTTTGCCGAAGGGGGTCGACAGCGCGCCGATCCGCTCGTCGACGTCGTGGTCCTCATGGCCCCGGTCGGCCAGTCCGTGCCCGGAGACGTGCACGGTCTGGTCGGCGCGCAGGGTGCCGGAGAAGACGCGGACCAGCGAGATCCGGCCGACGTACGGGTCGGAGGACGTCTTGACGACCTCGGCGACCAGCGCGTCGTCGGGATCGCACCCGCGCAGCTCGCGCGGGGCGCCGTCGGGGGTGGTGACCCGGGGCGCCTCGCGCTCCAGGGGGGTCGGGAAGCCGCGGGTGATCAGCTCCAGCAGCTCGACCGTGCCGAGCCCCTGGCGGGCGCCGTCGGCGGCGGGGGCGGCGGCCAGGACGGGGAAGAACACCCCGCGCGCCACGGCCCGCTCCAGGTCCTCGATGAGCGTCTTCACGTCGACCTGCTCGCCGCCGAGGTAGCGCTCCATGAGGGTCTCGTCCTCGCTCTCCGAGATGATCCCCTCGATCAGCATGGAGCGGGCCTCGTCGAGCAGCGGCAGCTGGTCCTCACCGGGTTCCGACTCCTCGCGTTCGCCGGAGGCGTAGTCGAACAGCTTCCGCGACAGCAGGCCGACGAGCCCCGTCACGGGCGCGTGCCCGTCGGGTGCCTCGGGCCCGCGCAGCGGCAGGTACAGCGGCAGCACGGCGTCGGGATCGTCCCCGCCGAAGGCCTCCGAGCAGATCCGCGTCATCTCCTCGAAGTCCGCGCGGGCGGCCTCCAGGTGCGTGATCACGATGGCGCGGGGCATGCCGACGGCCGCGCACTCCTCCCACACCATCCGCGTCGCGCCGTCCACCCCGTCGGAGGCCGAGACGACGAAGAGGGCCGCGTCCGCCGCGCGCAGACCGGCCCTCAGCTCCCCGACGAAGTCGGCGTACCCCGGGGTGTCCAGGAGGTTGATCTTGATGCCGTCCCATTCGACCGGTACCAGGGACAGCTGTACGGAGCGGTGCTGCCGGTGCTCCATCTCGTCGTAGTCCGAGACGCAGCCGCCGTCCTCCACGCGGCCCGCCCGGTTCAGTGCTCCCGCGGTGAGCGCGAGAGCCTCCACCAGAGTCGTCTTGCCCGATCCGGAGTGGCCGACCAGCACCACGTTCCGTACGGACGTGGGACGGTCGGCCGCCGTTGCCCTTCCGGCGGCTCCGGGGTGGGTGTGTGCCTTGTCGCCCATGTCCTTGCCTCCCGTGCACGGTGAGGTCACTGTGGGCGCGGACACGCGGGACCGCGTGCACTGGCGGCTCCGGCGACGCCCGCGGTCCTTCGAGCTTTCCACTCCCGTCACGCCGCGTCCATACGAACGTCCCGATCCCGCCGTCCACCGGCCGCCCGCCCGGGGGTCAGGGTGCCCGGCCGTCACCCACGCGCGCGCGTGGCTACGATGGGCCAGCCGGTGGCCAGCAAGGGCCGCGGCCACACCGACCGTCGGGAAGGCCATGCTGAACAAGTACGCGCGTGCATTTTTTACGCGTGTCCTCACACCGTTCGCCGCGTTTCTCATCCGCCGGGGCGTCAGCCCGGACACGGTCACGCTGATCGGCACCGCCGGTGTGGTCGCCGGCGCACTGGTCTTCTACCCCCTGGGTGAGTTCTTCTGGGGCACGGTCGTGATCACGCTCTTCGTCTTCTCCGACCTGGTCGACGGCAACATGGCCCGCCAGCTCGGCCGCTCCAGCCGCTGGGGCGCCTTCCTGGACTCCACGCTGGACCGGGTCGCCGACGGCGCGGTCTTCGGCGGCTTCGCCCTCTGGTACGCGGGCGGGGGCGACGACCTCGTGCTGTGCGCCGTGTCGATCTTCTGCCTGGCCAGCGGCCAGGTGGTGTCGTACACCAAGGCGCGCGGCGAGTCGATCGGCCTGCCGGTCGCCGTCAACGGCCTGGTCGAGCGGGCCGAGCGGCTCGTCGTCTCGCTGGTCGCCGCCGGACTGGCGGGACTGCACGCGTTCGGCGTGCCCGGCATCCAGTACCTCCTGCCGGTCGCCCTGTGGATCGTCGCCGTCGGCAGCCTGGTCACGCTGGTCCAGCGCGTCGTCACGGTCCGCCGCGAGGCTGCCGAGGCCGACGCCGCCGCGCAGGAGAACCAGGGCACCGAGGCGGCCAAGTGAGCGCTCGGGACCGGCTCACCGACGGCCTGTACGGCGCCGGCTGGAGCACCGTGAAGAAGCTCCCCGAGCCGGTCGCCGTACGGCTCGGCCGCACCATCGCGGACGTCGCCTGGAAGCAGCGCGGCGCGGGCGTGCGGCGGCTGGAGAGCAACTACGCGCGCGTGCTGCCCGAGGCCGGGCCGGAGCGGCTCGCCGCGCTCTCGCGCGCGGGGATGCGCTCGTACCTGCGGTACTGGATGGAATCGTTCCGGCTCCCGGCGTGGAGCGCCGAGCGGATCAGGGCCGGCGTGACCGTCGAGGACCTGCACCACCTGACCGAGGGCATGGACGCGGGCAAGGGCGTCGTCGTCGCCCTGCCGCACCTGGCCAACTGGGACCTCGCGGGCGCCTGGCTCACCACCGAACTGGGCATCCCGTTCACCACCGTCGCCGAGCGCCTCAAGCCGGAGACCCTCTACGACCGCTTCGTCGCCTACCGCGAGGGCCTGGGCATGGAGGTCCTCCCGCACAGCGGCGGCACGGCCTTCGGCACGCTGGCCCGGCGGCTGCGCGACGGCGGCCTGGTCTGCTTGGTCGCCGACCGCGACCTGTCCGCCTCCGGTACAGAGGTCGACTTCTTCGGCGAGACGGCCCGGATGCCCGCGGGCCCGGCCCTGCTCGCCCTGCAGACCGGCGCCCGGCTGCTGCCGGTGACGCTCTGGTACGACGACTCGCCCGTCATGCGGGGCCGCGTGCACCCGCCGGTCGCGGTGCCCGGGTCAGGTACGCGGGCCGAGAAGACGTCCGTCATGACACAGGCGCTGGCCGATGCCTTCGCCACGGGGATCGCCGACCACCCGGAGGACTGGCACATGCTCCAGCGCTTGTGGCTGAAGGATCTCGACCCGGCCAAGGCTCCCGGGGCCGCCGGCGAGCGGGGCGCCTCGTGAGGATCGGCATCGTCTGCCCGTACTCGTGGGACGTGCCGGGCGGCGTCCAGTTCCACATCCGGGACCTGGCCGAGTACTTCCTCCGGCTCGGCCACGAGGTGTCCGTCCTCGCGCCCGCCGACGACGACACCCCGCTGCCCCCGTACGTCGTCTCGGCCGGCCGCGCGGTGCCGGTGCCGTACAACGGCTCGGTGGCCCGGCTGAACTTCGGTTTCCTGTCGGCGGCCCGGGTGCGGCGCTGGCTGCACGACGGCGCCTTCGACGTCATCCACATCCACGAGCCGACCTCGCCCTCCCTCGGCCTGCTCGCCTGCTGGGCGGCGCAGGGCCCGATCGTGGCGACCTTCCACACGTCCAACCCGCGCTCCCGCGCGATGATCGCCGCGTACTCGATCCTCCAGGCCGCCCTGGAGAAGATCAGCGCCCGGATCGCCGTGAGCGAGTACGCCCGCCGGACCCTGGTCGAACACCTCGGCGGCGACGCGGTCGTCATCCCCAACGGCGTCGACGTCGACTTCTTCGCCGACGCGGAGCCCAGGCCCGAGTGGCAGGGCGACACCATCGGCTTCGTCGGCCGCATCGACGAACCCCGCAAGGGCCTGCCGGTCCTGATGCGGGCGCTGCCGAGGATCCTCGCCGCCCGCCCGCAGACGCGGCTGCTGGTCGCCGGGCGCGGCGACGAGGAGGAGGCGGTGGAGAGCCTGCCGAGGGAACTGCGCTCCCGCGTGGAGTTCCTCGGCATGGTCAGCGACGAGGACAAGGCCCGCCTGCTGCGCAGCGTCGACCTGTACGTCGCGCCGAACACCGGCGGCGAGAGCTTCGGGATCATCCTCGTCGAGGCCATGTCGGCCGGCGCCCCGGTGCTCGCCTCCGACCTGGACGCCTTCGCCCAGGTCCTCGACCGGGGGGCGGCCGGCGAGCTGTTCCCCAACGAGAACGCCGACGCCCTGGCCGACGTGGCGGTGCGCCTGCTGGCGGATCCGGAACGCCGGGCCGAGTTGCGCGCGCGCGGCAGTGCGCACGTACGGCGCTTCGACTGGTCGACGGTCGGCGCGGACATCCTGTCCGTCTACGAGACGGTCACGGCGGGCGCGGCGGCGGTGGCGGCGGACGACCGGGCGACGGGGCTGCGGGCCCGCTTCGGCCTGGCGAGGGACTGAGCACCGGGCCCCCTGGACGGGTATCGGGATTCCCGGCCCGCCCCCGGGGTGACTAGGGTTGCGGCCCGTGACCGCAACTCTCATCTGGATCCTGGTCGTCCTCGTGGCCGTCGGCCTGTACCTGAGCTGGACGGCCGGCCGGCTGGACCGGCTGCACGCCCGGATCGACGCCGCCCGTGCCGCACTCGACGCGCAGTTGCTGCGCAGGGCGTCCGTGGCCCAGGAGCTGGCCACCTCGGGCGTCCTCGACCCCGCCGCGTCCATCGTCCTGTACGAGGCCGCGCACGCCGCCCGGCAGGCGGAGGAGGAGCAGCGGGAGGTCGCCGAGAGCGAGCTGAGCCAGGCGCTGCGGGCGGTGTTCGCCGACGCGCACCAGGTGGACGCCCTGCGCGAGGCGCCCGGGGGAGAGGAGGCGGCCGACGAGCTGGCCGAGGCCGTACGGCGCGTTCCGATGGCCCGGCGGTTCCACAACGACGCGGTGGGAGCCGCGCGCCGGCTGCGCGAGCACCGCAAGGTCCGCTGGTTCCGCCTGGCCGGACACGCGCCCTTCCCGCTCGCCTTCGAGATGGACGACGAGTCGCCGGCCGCCCTGGTCGAGCGGGCCGCGTAAGCCCGGCCCGGGTGCCCGGTGGCGCGCCCGGCCCGGGTGTCCGGTGGCGCGCCCCGGCACCGAAAACGATCCACCGCCTTCCCATTGGCCCTTGCTGTGGCCTGGTCCCCTCGCGTTTCCTCGGTTCTGCAGAAAGCCCCCTTTCCCTCAGCGAGGTACCCGTGTCCAGCACGTTCTCCGAAAACCAGGCCCCCGAGACCGGCACCGCCCGCGTGAAGCGCGGCATGGCCGAGCAGCTCAAGGGTGGCGTGATCATGGACGTCGTCACGCCGGAGCAGGCGAAGATCGCCGAGGACGCGGGCGCCGTCGCCGTCATGGCCCTGGAGCGCGTCCCGGCCGACATCCGCAAGGACGGCGGCGTGGCCCGGATGTCCGACCCGGACATGATCGAGGGCATCATCGAGGCCGTCTCGATCCCGGTGATGGCCAAGTCCCGCATCGGCCACTTCGTCGAGGCCCAGGTCCTGCAGTCCCTTGGCGTCGACTACATCGACGAGTCCGAGGTCCTCACCCCGGCCGACGAGGTCAATCACAGCGACAAGTTCGCCTTCACGACCCCCTTCGTCTGCGGCGCCACCAACCTCGGCGAGGCCCTGCGCCGCATCGCCGAGGGCGCCGCGATGATCCGCTCCAAGGGCGAGGCCGGCACCGGCAACGTCGTCGAGGCGGTCCGCCACCTGCGGCAGATCAAGAACGAGATCGCCCGCCTGCGCGGCTACGACAACAACGAGCTGTACGCCGCCGCCAAGGAGCTGCGCGCCCCCTACGAGCTGGTCCGCGAGGTCGCCGAGCTGGGCAAGCTCCCCGTCGTCCTCTTCTCGGCCGGCGGTGTCGCCACCCCGGCCGACGCCGCGCTGATGCGCCAGCTCGGCGCCGAGGGCGTCTTCGTCGGCTCCGGCATCTTCAAGTCCGGCGACCCGGCCAAGCGCGCCGCCGCCATCGTGAAGGCGACCACCTTCTACGACGACCCGAAGATCATCGCGGACGCGTCCCGCAACCTCGGCGAGGCCATGGTCGGCATCAACTGCGACACCCTCCCCGAGACCGAGCGCTACGCCAACCGCGGCTGGTAAGGCACCCGAACCATGAGTGACACCCCCGTCATCGGCGTCCTGGCCCTCCAGGGCGACGTACGGGAGCACCTCGTCGCCCTGGCCGCGGCCGACGCCGTGGCCAGGCCGGTGAGGCGCCCCGAAGAACTCGCCGAGGTCGACGGCCTGGTCCTGCCCGGCGGCGAGTCCACCACCATCTCCAAGCTGGCCGTCCTCTTCGGCGTGATGGAGCCCCTCCGCGCGCGCGTGCGCGACGGCATGCCCGTCTACGGCAGCTGCGCCGGCATGATCCTGCTGGCCGACAAGATCCTCGACCCGCGCTCCGGGCAGGAGACGGTCGGCGGCATCGACATGATCGTGCGCCGCAACGCCTTCGGACGGCAGAACGAGTCCTTCGAGGCGGCCGTCGCCGTCAAGGGCGTGGACGGCGGCCCCGTGGAGGGCGTCTTCATCCGCGCCCCCTGGGTCGAGTCCGTGGGCGCCGCGGCCGAGGTGCTCGCCGAGCACGACGGCCACATCGTCGCGGTCCGCCAGGGCAACGCGGTGGCCACGTCGTTCCACCCGGAGCTGACCGGCGACCACCGCGTGCACCGCCTCTTCGCCGACATGGTGCGCGCGAACGGGGCCGTGGAGTCCTAGTAGGATTCCTGCGTTCGTACAAAGACGGGTTACGCGAAGGAGACAGGCAGATGTCCGGCCACTCTAAATGGGCCACGACGAAGCACAAGAAGGCCGTCATCGATGCCAAGCGCGGCAAGCTCTTCGCGAAGCTGATCAAGAACATCGAGGTCGCGGCCCGCATGGGCGGCGCCGACATCGACGGCAACCCGACGCTGTACGACGCCATCCAGAAGGCGAAGAAGCAGTCGGTCCCGAACAAGAACATCGACTCCGCGGTCAAGCGCGGTGCCGGCCTTGAGGCCGGTGGCGCCGACTACGAGACGATCATGTACGAGGGCTACGGTCCGAACGGCGTCGCGGTGCTCATCGAGTGCCTCACCGACAACCGCAACCGCGCCGCCTCCGACGTCCGCGTCGCCATGACCCGCAACGGCGGCTCCATGGCCGACCCGGGCTCGGTGTCGTACCTGTTCAACCGCAAGGGCGTCGTCATCGTCCCCAAGGGGGAGCTGAGCGAGGACGACGTCCTCGCCGCCGTCCTGGACGCGGGCGCCGAGGAGGTCAACGACCTCGGCGAGACCTTCGAGGTCCTCAGCGAGGCCACCGACCTGGTCGCGGTCCGCACCGCCCTCCAGGACAACGGCATCGACTACGAGTCCGCCGACGCCAACTTCGTCCCGACCATGCAGGTCGAGCTGGACGAGGAGGGCGCCCGGAAGATCTTCAAGCTGATCGACGCCCTGGAGGACAGCGACGACGTACAGAACGTCTTCGCCAACTTCGACGTGAGCGACGAGATCATGGAGAAGGTCGACGCGTAACGCCGCCGCGCGCACGGCGATTTCCGGCGGGCCGGAGGGACACGTCCCCCGGCCCGCCGCCGTTGTCGGTGGCACCCGATAGCCTGCACAAACAGGTGATCGAGCAGAGGGGACCACGGCGTGCGCGTACTGGGGGTGGACCCGGGGCTGACCCGCTGCGGCGTCGGCGTCGTGGAGGGCGTCGCGGGCCGACCGCTCACCATGGTCGGCGTCGGCGTCGTCCGCACGCCCTCGGACGCGGACCTCGGCCACCGTCTCGTCGCCGTCGAGCAGGGCATCGAGCAGTGGCTCGACGAGCACCGGCCGCAGTACGTCGCGGTGGAGCGCGTCTTCAGCCAGCACAACGTCCGCACGGTGATGGGCACCGCCCAGGCCAGCGCCGTGGCGATCCTGTGCGCCTCCCGCCGCGGCATCCCCGTCGCCCTGCACACCCCCAGCGAGGTCAAGGCCGCCGTCACCGGCAGCGGCCGCGCCGACAAGGCCCAGGTGGGCGCCATGGTGACCCGCCTGCTGCGGCTCGCCGAGCCCCCGAAGCCCGCCGACGCCGCCGACGCCCTCGCGCTCGCCATCTGCCACATCTGGCGCGCCCCCGCGCAGAACCGCCTCCAGCAGGCCGTCGCCCTGCACGCAGCCCGGGCCCCCCGCTCCCCGCACGCCTCGAAAGGCCGTACGCCATGATCGCCTTCGTCAGCGGCACCGTCGCCGCCCTCGCCCCCGACGCCGCGGTGGTCGAGGTCGGCGGCGTCGGCATGGCCGTCCAGTGCACGCCGAACACGCTCTCCACGCTCCGCCTCGGCAAGCCCGCCAAGCTCGCCACCTCCCTCGTCGTCCGCGAGGACTCGCTCACGCTGTACGGCTTCGCCGACGACGACGAGCGCCAGGTCTTCGAGCTGCTCCAGACGGCCAGCGGCGTCGGCCCCCGCCTGGCCCAGGCGATGCTCGCCGTGCACAGCCCCGACGCCCTGCGCCGAGCCGTCTCCACCGGGGACGAGAAGGCGCTCACCGCCGTGCCCGGAATCGGCAAGAAGGGAGCGCAGAAACTGCTCCTGGAACTGAAGGACCGCCTCGGCGAACCGATCGGCGCCCCGGCCGTCGGCGCCCCGGTCAGCAGCGGCTGGCGCGACCAGCTGCACGCCGCCCTCATCGGACTCGGGTACGCGACCCGCGAGGCCGACGAGGCCGTCTCCGCCGTGACCCCCCAGGCGGAGGCCGCCCAGGGCACGCCCCAGGTGGGTCAGTTGCTGAAGGCGGCCCTGCAGACGCTCAACCGCGCCCGATAGCCGGCTAGGAGACTCATCAAGTGAACTGGGACGACACGACCGACACCAACGCCTCCGAGCGGCTGGTGGGCCCTGTCGCCGACGGCGAGGACCAGGCCGTGGAGGCCGCCCTGCGCCCCAAGGACCTGGGCGAGTTCATCGGCCAGGAGAAGGTGCGCGAGCAGCTCGACCTCGTGCTGCGTGCCGCCCGCGCGCGCGGGGCGACCGCCGACCACGTGTTGCTCTCCGGTGCCCCCGGCCTCGGCAAGACCACGCTCTCGATGATCATCGCGGCCGAGATGGGCGCCCCCATCCGCATCACCTCCGGCCCCGCCATCCAGCACGCCGGCGACCTCGCGGCGATCCTCTCCTCCCTCCAGGAGGGCGAGGTCCTCTTCCTCGACGAGATCCACCGCATGTCGCGGCCCGCCGAGGAGATGCTCTACATGGCGATGGAGGACTTCCGCGTCGACGTCATCGTCGGCAAGGGGCCCGGCGCCACCGCCATCCCGCTGGAGCTGCCCCCCTTCACCCTGGTCGGGGCGACCACCCGCGCGGGGCTGCTGCCGCCCCCGCTGCGCGACCGCTTCGGCTTCACCGCCCACATGGAGTTCTACGGACCGGCCGAGCTGGAACGGGTCATCCACCGCTCGGCGGGTCTGCTCGACGTCGAGATCGACACGGCCGGCGCCGCCGAGATCGCCGGCCGCTCCCGCGGCACGCCCCGCATCGCCAACCGCCTGCTGCGCCGCGTCCGGGACTACGCCCAGGTCAAGGCCGACGGCCTGATCACCCAGGAGATCGCCGCGGCGGCCCTCGCGGTCTACGAGGTCGACGCCCGGGGCCTGGACCGGCTGGACCGGGGCGTCCTGGAGGCCCTGCTCAAGCTGTTCGGCGGCGGTCCGGTCGGCCTGTCCACGCTCGCCGTCGCCGTGGGGGAGGAGCGTGAGACAGTGGAAGAGGTCGCCGAACCCTTCCTCGTCCGGGAGGGCCTCCTGGCCCGCACCCCGCGCGGACGGGTCGCGACCCCGGCAGCCTGGGCCCACCTCGGCCTCACCCCGCCGCGTTCGCAGACCTCCGGAAACGGACAACAGGACTTGTTCGGGGCGTGACCACACCGTCACGAAGAGGACATTCGCCGGAGCAGGAACCCCGGTGCCATGCTGAGCGTTGTTCCATGCGCGCGGACTCGCTTAGACTCCGCCGATGCCGCCCCTGTCGGCGGCGCACACACCCCCAACCATCAGGCCGCTCACCATCGCGGTCGTGTGAAGGAAGTACCGACCCGTGAGTCTCGTGACCCTCCTCCCGTTCATCGTGCTCATCGGGGCCATGTTCCTGATGACCCGGTCGGCGAAGAAGAAGCAGCAGCAGGCCGTCGACATGCGGAACCAGATGCAGCCCGGTTCCGGCGTCCGCACCATCGGGGGCATGTACGCCACGGTCAAGGAGGTCAACGACGACACGGTCCTCCTCGACGCCGGCCCGGGTGTGGAGCTCCTCTTCGCCAAGAACTCCATCGGTGCCGTCCTCACCGACGACGAGTACAACCGCATCGTCCACGGCATCGAGCACGACCTGAAGTCCGACGGCGACATCGTCCCGGACGACGCCTCCTCCCTCACCGAGACCGACGCCACCGCCGACGACGCTGCCGCCTCCGACGGCAAGTCCGTCGACCTCGGCAAGAAGGACGTGGACGACGAGCCGGCCGCCGAGCCGGTGGCCGACGCCGCGCCCGCCGAGGCGAAGACGGACGAGCAGGCGAAGAAGTCCGACGGCGGTCCCGAGGCGAAGTAGCCGTGCCCCGGGATGCGCGGGCGCTCCCGCGCACCCCGAGTGACGCGCGGCTCGCACGGTCCGACACCACGTGATGGCCGCCGGTGACGCCTACCCGGCGCGAAGCGGCCCGAGAGGGAGTACGCAAAGGTGGTAGCACCTAAAAAGGGAAAGAATGCGAGCGCTCAGAGTAGGCCCGGGCGCTCGCTGGCCCTGATTCTGATCGCCATCGTGGCACTCACCGGTGGCATGTTCGCCTCCGGGCACACGACTCCGCGTCTCGGCATCGACCTGGCCGGCGGCACCAGCATCACACTCCGGGCGGTGCCGGAGGCGGGCCAGGAGTCCGCGATCAACAAGACCAACATGGACACGGCCGTCCAGATCATGGAGCGCCGCGTCAACGGTCTGGGTGTTTCCGAAGCCGAGGTCCAGACCCAGGGCGACCGGAACATCATCGTCAACATCCCCAAGGGCACGAACTCGGAGGAAGCCCGGGAGCAGGTCGGCACCACCGCCAAGCTCTACTTCCGCCCGGTGCTCACCACCGAACTCTCCGGTGCGAACGCGACCGGCAGCCCCTCGCCGAGCGCCACCGGCGGCACCCCGGACGCGGCGACCGACGACGCCACGGACAAGGCCACCGACCCGGACAAGGCGAGCGACGCCCCGTCCGGCTCCGCCTCGGCGAGCGCCACCACCCAGGGCCGCGCCGCCAGCGACGCCCTGAAGGCCGACCCCAGCCCGTCCGGCTCGGCCTCCGACGGCGCCTCCGCCTCCCCGAGCGCCAGCGCCTCCGGCGACGACGCGACCGCCAAGCTCCAGGCCGCGTACGCGAAGCTGGACTGCACCGACGCGGCGGCCCGCGCCAAGGCGGGCGACGGTGCCAAGGCGGGCGACTCGATGGTCGCCTGTGGCCAGAACGCGCAGGGCCAGTGGCAGAAGTACATCCTCGGTCCGGCGGCCGTCGACGGCACGGACGTCGACAAGTCCGAAGCGGTCTTCAACACCCAGACCGCCGCCGGCTGGACCGTGACGATGAAATTCACGGACGGCGGCGCCAAGAAGTTCGCCGACATCACCGGCAAGCTGGCGCAGAACCAGTCCCCGCAGAACCAGTTCGCCATCGTCCTGGACAACGACGTCGTCTCCGACCCCTACGTCAGCCAGGCGCTCACCGGTGGCAGCGCGGAGATCTCCGGCAGCTTCGACCAGGAGGAGGCCCAGGGCCTCGCCAACATGCTGTCCTACGGCGCCCTGCCGCTGACCTTCAAGGAGGACAGCGTCAACACCGTCACCGCCGCGCTCGGCGGTGAGCAGCTCAAGGCCGGTCTGATCGCCGGCGCGATCGGCCTCGCCCTGGTCGTCCTCTACCTGCTGGTGTACTACCGGGGCCTGTCGTTCATCGCCATCGCCTCGCTGCTGGTCTCCGCCGGTCTCACGTACGTGATCATGTCGCTGCTCGGCCCGACCATCGGCTTCGCGCTGAACCTGCCGGCCGTGTGCGGTGCCATCGTCGCCATCGGCATCACGGCGGACTCGTTCATCGTGTACTTCGAACGCGTCCGCGACGAGATCCGGGAAGGACGCACGCTGCGTCCCGCCGTCGAGCGGGCCTGGCCGCGCGCCCGGCGCACCATCCTGGTCTCCGACTTCGTGTCCTTCCTCGCCGCCGCGGTGCTCTTCGTCGTCACCGTCGGCAAGGTGCAGGGCTTCGCGTTCACGCTGGGTCTGACCACGCTCCTCGACGTCGTGGTGGTGTTCCTCTTCACCAAGCCGCTGCTGACGCTGA
The DNA here is from genome assembly GCF_044142145.1 of Streptomyces sp. BK79. Classification (NCBI taxonomy): domain Bacteria; kingdom Bacillati; phylum Actinomycetota; class Actinomycetes; order Kitasatosporales; family Streptomycetaceae; genus Streptomyces; species Streptomyces sp. BK79. Next base: position 145,876 of record NZ_JBHVOC010000021.1, on the reverse strand, counting down.
TGGCCCGGCGCAGGTTCTTCGCGAGCGGACACAAGTGGTCCGGCCTCGACCCCAAGAGCCTGGGTGCCAAGCCGCCGCTGCGCCGCACCCGCCGTCCCGCCCGTCCCGCCGCAGGCCCTGTCGACCCGAAGGAGGCGTGAGATGGGAAAGCTCGGCAACCTCGGCGCCCGACTGCACCATGGCGAGATCGGCTACGACTTCGTCAAGAACCGCAAGCTCTGGTACGGCATCTCCATCCTCATCACCATCACGGCCATCGTCGGCCTGGCGGTGCGCGGCCTCCACATGGGCATCGAGTTCCAGGGCGGCGCGGTCTTCACCACCCCGAAGAACATGAGCGTCTCGGTCTCCCAGGCCGAGTCCTACGCGGAAGAGGCCTCCGGCCACGACGCGATCGTCCAGAAGCTCGGCGACGGCAGCCTCCGCATCCAGATCGCGGGCACCGACACCGAGGCCTCGGACCAGATCAAGGAGCAGCTGTCCCAGGACCTCGACGTCCCGGCGGAGCGGATCAACGCCGATCTGGTCGGCCCGAGCTGGGGTGACCAGGTCGCGAACAAGGCGTGGCAGGGCCTCGGGATCTTCATGGTCCTGGTGGTGATCTACCTGGCCATCGCCTTCGAGTGGCGCATGGCGCTCGCCGCGTTCGTCGCCTTGGTCCACGACATCACCATCACGGTCGGCATCTACGCCCTCGTCGGCTTCGAGGTCACGCCCGGCACGGTGATCGGTCTGCTCACGATCCTCGGTTACTCGCTCTACGACACCGTCGTCGTCTTCGACAGCCTCAAGGAACAGACGAGAGACATCACCAAACAGACCCGCTGGACCTACGCCGAGATCGCCAACCGGTCGATCAACAGCACCCTGGTCCGCTCCATCAACACCACGGTGGTCGCGCTGCTGCCGGTGGGCGGTCTGCTCTTCATCGGCGGCGGTGTCCTCGGCGCGGGCATGCTCAACGACATCTCGCTGTCGCTGTTCGTCGGCCTCGCGGCCGGCGCGTACTCGTCGATCTTCATCGCCACGCCGCTCGTCGCCGACCTCAAGGAGGCCGAGCCGCAGATGAAGGCCCTCAAGAAGCGGGTCCTCGCCAAGCGGGCCCAGGCCGCGGCCAAGGGCGAGCCGGCCGAGTTCGAGACCGACCTCCACGAGGACCGGTACGACGACGAGGAGCCCGACGACGCCGCCCCCGCCGTCGTCGGTCCCCGCAACCAGCCCGCGTCCCGCACCCGGGGCCGCGGCCGACCCTCGGGGAAGCGCCGATGACCGGAACGACCGACGTCACGGAGCTGCTGCTCAGCCGCATCCGGGACGTGCCCGACTATCCGGAGGCGGGCGTGGTGTTCAAGGACATCACCCCGCTCCTGGCCGACCCGGCCGCGTTCAGCGCCCTCACCGGCGCGCTCGCCGAGGTCGCCGAGCAGACCGGCGCCACCAAGGTCGTCGGCCTGGAGGCCCGCGGCTTCATCCTCGGCGCCCCGGTGGCCCTCAAGGCCGGCCTCGGCTTCATCCCCGTACGCAAGGCGGGCAAGCTCCCCGGGGCCACCCTCAGCCAGGCCTACGACCTGGAGTACGGCTCGGCCGAGATCGAGGTGCACGCCGAGGACCTGAGCGCCGAGGACCGGGTGCTGGTCGTCGACGACGTCCTGGCCACCGGCGGCACCGCCGAGGCCTCGCTGGAGCTGATCCGCCGGGCCGGGGCGCGCGTCGCGGGCCTGGCGGTCCTGATGGAGCTGGGCTTCCTGGACGGGCGCGCCCGGCTGGAGCCCGCCCTGGCGGGGGCGCCGCTGAAGGCGCTGCTCACGGTCTGACGGCTCTCGCCGCACCGCGGAGGCGGGCCCGGAGGAATCCGGCGCCCGCCTCAGGCGTTTCTCCGCTTGACGGCCCTCACATCGGCCTGAAGGCGATCCCGGAGCGCGGGATCGCTACCATGGGGTTTCCGGAGCCTGACCGGGGGACCCGGATCGCGCACGAGGAGTCCTCTTGCCAGACGAGGCCCAGCCACTGACCGCCGCTAAGCCCGAGTCCGCCTCGGCGCCCGCGGCGAAGCCCGCGCCCAGCGCGCCGCAGGCGAAGAACGACAGCCGCGGGCCGATCCAGCACGCCTCGTCCGCGCCCGTCGACAAGCCGGCCGAGCAGCAGGCTCCTCCCAAGCCGCTCCCGCCCGAGCGCGACCGCAACGCCCCCGTGGTCCGCGCGCCCGCCGGGCAGCCCGCCCGCTCCGGCTCGTCCAACCGCGTCCGCGCCCGCCTCGCCCGCCTCGGCGTGCAGCGCGCCAACCCGTACAACCCGGTCCTGGAACCCCTGCTGCGGATCGTGCGCAGCAACGACCCCAAGATCGAGACGGCGACCCTGCGCCAGATCGAGCGCGCCTACCAGGTCGCCGAGCGCTGGCACCGCGGCCAGAAGCGCAAGAGCGGCGACCCGTACATCACGCACCCGCTCGCCGTCACCACCATCCTCGCCGAGCTGGGCATGGATCCGGCCACGCTCATGGCGGGCCTGCTGCACGACACGGTCGAGGACACCGAGTACGGCCTGGAGGACCTGCGCCGGGACTTCGGCGACGTGGTCACCCTCCTCGTCGACGGCGTCACCAAGCTCGACAAGGTCAAGTTCGGCGAGGCCGCGCAGGCCGAGACCGTGCGCAAGATGGTCGTCGCCATGGCCAAGGACCCGCGCGTCCTGGTCATCAAGCTCGCCGACCGCCTGCACAACATGCGCACCATGCGCTACCTCAAGCGCGAGAAGCAGGAGAAGAAGGCGCGCGAGACCCTGGAGATCTACGCGCCGCTCGCCCACCGGCTGGGCATGAACACCATCAAGTGGGAGCTGGAGGACCTCGCCTTCGCGATCCTCTACCCCAAGATGTACGACGAGATCGTCCGCCTGGTCGCCGAGCGCGCCCCCAAGCGCGACGAGTACCTCGCCATCGTCACCGACGAGGTCCAGCAGGACCTGCGCGCGGCCCGCATCAAGGCGACCGTCACCGGCCGCCCCAAGCACTACTACAGCGTCTACCAGAAGATGATCGTCCGCGGCCGTGACTTCGCGGAGATCTACGACCTGGTCGGCATCCGCGTCCTCGTGGACACCGTCCGCGACTGCTACGCGGCACTCGGCACCGTGCACGCGCGATGGAACCCGGTCCCCGGCCGGTTCAAGGACTACATCGCGATGCCCAAGTTCAACATGTACCAGTCGCTGCACACGACGGTCATCGGCCCCAACGGCAAGCCGGTCGAGCTGCAGATCCGCACCTTCGACATGCACCGCCGCGCGGAGTACGGCATCGCCGCGCACTGGAAGTACAAGCAGGAGGCCGTCGCGGGGGCCTCCAAGGTCCGCACCGACGCGCCCAAGTCGTCCGGCAAGGGCAAGGACGACCACCTCAACGACATGGCCTGGCTGCGGCAGCTCCTCGACTGGCAGAAGGAGACCGAGGACCCCGGCGAGTTCCTGGAGTCCCTGCGTTTCGACCTCTCCCGCAACGAGGTCTTCGTCTTCACCCCCAAGGGCGACGTCATAGCGCTGCCGGCGAGCGCCACCCCCGTCGACTTCGCCTACGCCGTCCACACCGAGGTCGGCCACCGCACCATAGGGGCGCGGGTCAACGGCCGGCTCGTCCCGCTGGAGTCCACCCTGGACAACGGTGACCTGGTGGAGGTCTTCACCTCCAAGGCGGCCGGCGCGGGCCCCTCCCGTGACTGGCTCGGCTTCGTGAAGTCGCCGCGCGCCCGCAACAAGATCCGCGCCTGGTTCTCCAAGGAGCGCCGCGACGAGGCGATCGAGCAGGGCAAGGACGCCATCGTCCGGGCCATGCGCAAGCAGAACCTGCCGATCCAGCGGATCCTGACCGGCGACTCCCTGGTCACGCTGGCGCACGAGATGCGGTACTCGGACATCTCCGCGCTGTACGCCGCGATCGGCGAGGGCCACGTCTCCGCGCAGAACATCGTGCAGAAGCTGGTCCAGGCGCTCGGCGGCGAGGAGGCCGCCACCGAGGAGATCGACGAGTCGGTCCCGCCCGCCCGCGGTCGCGGCCGCAAGCGCCGTACCAGCGCCGACCCGGGCGTCGTGGTCAAGGGCGTCGAGGACGTCTGGATCAAGCTGGCCCGCTGCTGTACGCCCGTCCCCGGCGACCCGATCATCGGCTTCGTCACCCGCGGCAGCGGCGTATCCGTTCACCGCAGCGACTGTGTGAACGTGGACTCGCTGTCCCGGGAGCCCGAGCGCATCCTCGAGGTCGAGTGGGCCCCCAGCCAGTCCTCCGTCTTCCTGGTCGCCATCCAGGTCGAGGCGCTGGACCGCTCGCGGCTGCTCTCGGACGTCACCCGGGTGCTGTCCGACCAGCACGTCAACATCCTCTCGGCGGCCGTCCAGACCTCCCGCGACCGCGTGGCCACGTCACGCTTCACGTTCGAGATGGGCGACCCCAAGCACCTCGGGCACGTCCTGAAGGCCGTACGCGGCGTCGAGGGCGTCTACGACGTGTACCGGGTGACGTCGGCGCGCAGGCCGTCGTAGCGGCCACCCACACAGGCGGAGGGGCTCCCGTACGGCGTGTACGGGAGCCCCTCCGGGTATGCGCGGGTGTGTGTCAGCCGCCGAACTCGTGCAGCCCCTTCAGCGCCTGGTCCAGCAGCGCCTGGCGGCCCTCCAGTTCACGTGCGAGCTTGTCGGCCTTGGCGTTGTTGCCCTGGGCGCGCGCCTGCTCGATCTGGGAGTGCAGCTTGTCCACGGCCGCCTGGAGCTGACCGGTCAGGCCCTCGGCACGCGCGCGTGCCTCCGGGTTCGTCCGGCGCCACTCGGCCTCCTCGGCCTCCTGGAGCGCCCGCTCGACCGCGTGCATCCGGCCCTCGACCTTCGGCCGGGCGTCGCGCGGCACGTGGCCGATGGCCTCCCACCGCTCGTTGACCGAGCGGAAGGCGGCACGGGCCGCCTTGAGGTCGGTGACCGGCAGGAGCTTCTCGGCCTCCTCGGCCAGTTCCTCCTTGAGCTTGAGGTTCTCCGACTGCTCGGCGTCCCGTTCGGCGAAGACCGAGCCGCGGGCGGCGAAGAACACGTCCTGGGCGCCGCGGAAGCGGTTCCACAGGTCGTCCTCGTGCTCGCGCTGGGCGCGACCGGCGGCCTTCCACTCGGACATCAGGTCGCGGTAGCGCGCGGCCGTCGGCCCCCAGTCCGTCGAGTTCGACAGCGACTCGGCCTCGGCGACCAGCCGTTCCTTGATCCGGCGGGCCTCCTCGCGCTGCGCGTCCAGCTGCGCGAAGTGCTGCTTGCGGCGCTTGGAGAACGCCGAGCGCGCGTGCGAGAAGCGGTGCCACAGCTCGTCGTCGGACTTGCGGTCCAGGCGCGGCAGGCCCTTCCAGGTGTCCACCAGGGAGCGCAGCCGCTCACCCGCGGCCCGCCACTGGTCGGACCGCGCCAGTTCCTCGGCCTCGGTGACCAGCGCCTCCTTGGCGGAACGCGCCTCGTCGGACTGCTTGGCCCGCTGGACCTTGCGCTCCTCGCGACGCTTGTCCACCAGCTCGACGAGCTTGTCCAGCCGGGCCCGCAGCGCGTCCAGGTCACCCACCGCGTGGTGGGCGTCGACCTGCTCCCGCAGGTGCTCGACCGCGGTCAGGGCGTCCTTCGCCGACAGGTCGGTGGTCTTCACTCGCTTCTCGAGGAGGCCGATCTCGACAACCAGGCCTTCGTACTTGCGCTCGAAGTAGGCCAGGGCCTCCTCGGGGGAGCCCGCCTGCCAGGAACCGACGACCTTCTCGCCGTCGGCGGTACGCACGTACACGGTCCCCGTCTCATCGACGCGGCCCCACGGGTCGCTGCTCACAGCGCCTCCTCCACATGATGCCTGCGGAGGGCTTCGCCGCCCCCGGGCATCGTCCACAGTTTCGTCACGGCCAACATAGGCGACCGGCGGGTGGCCTGTCCGCATCCCGCACGACCGAAATTTCGCAGATGAGGGTCAGGATTTCGTGACGGTGGCCTTGTCGATCACGACCGTCGCGTTGGGTGCTCCGTCCCCCGCGCCGGTGCTCTCACCGGCGGTGGCGATCTTCTTCAGGACGGTCATCCCCTCGTCCGAGATCGTGCCGAACGGCGTGTAGCTGGGCGGCAGCGGGCTGTCCTGGTACACGAGGAAGAACTGGCTGCCGCCCGAGCCCGGCTGGCCGGTGTTCGCCATCGCCACGGTCCCCGCCGGGTACGTGTTCTTCTTGAGGCTCTTGTCCTTCAGATTCTCGTCCGGGATGGTGTAGCCCGGACCGCCGTTGCCCTGGCCGGTCGGGTCGCCGCACTGGAGCACGAAGATCCCCTTGGTGGTCAGGCGGTGGCACGGCGTGTGGTCGAAGAAGCCCTTGCCGGCCAGGAACTCGAACGAGTTGACGGTGTGCGGCGCCGCCGACGCCTTCAGGGCGACGTCTATGTCGCCGCAGGTCGTCGCCAGGGTCATCGTGTACTTCGCCGACTTGTCGATGGTCATCGCAGGCTCCTTCTTCCAGGTCTGCGTCTTGACCTCGCCCTTGGCCGGCTTCTCGCACGGGTCCGGGGCCTTGCTGCTCGCCGATGCGCTGGGGGTGACCTCAGCGTTCGCGTTGGTCTTGCTGTCGTCGTCCCCCAGGACCACCCCGGTCGTGTACAGCGCGACGCTGCCGATCAGGATGACACCGAGCACCGACGCGATCGCGGCGTTGCGCATGCGCGCCTTGCGCCGCGCGGAGGTACGTCGCTGCTGCTGCCGCAAGAACTTCTCCCGGGCGAGCTGACGCCGCCGCTGCTCCTGGGTGACCACCGGGTTCTCTCCTCATGCGTCTTCGTGTGCCGACCGGTACGCGTGGGTGCGATGAGCCGACCGTGGGCGTGTAGCCCCGTACCGTATATGGGTTCGCTGAGGAATCGGCACCGCCGGTAGGCTCTGACCATGGGCGCGACCCGTTCGCAAGCCCACCCGAACCGACACAAACGAAGGACGATCGTGCTCATTGCCGGGTTCCCCGCCGGGGCCTGGGGGACGAACTGCTATCTCGTCGCCCCCGCCGCCGGTGAGGAGTGCGTGATCATCGACCCGGGCCACCAGGCGGCCCCCGGAGTCGAGGAAGCGATCAGGAAGCATCGGCTCAAGCCCGTCGCCGTCGTCCTCACCCACGGCCACATCGACCACGTGGCCTCGGTCGTCCCGGTCTGCGGCGCGCACGACGTGCCGGCCTGGATCCACCCCGACGACCGCTTCATGATGAGCGACCCCGAGAAGGGGATCGGCCGCACCATCGGCATGCCGCTCATGGGCGAGCTGACCGTCGGCGAGCCGGACGACGTGAGGGAACTGACCGACGGCACCAAGCTCGAACTGGCGGGCGTGGAGCTGACCGTCGCGCACGCGCCGGGCCATACCAAGGGGTCGGTGACCTTCGGTATGCCCGAGGCGGCGGACGTCCCGCCGGTCCTCTTCTCGGGCGACCTGCTGTTCGCCGGCTCCATCGGACGCACCGACTTCCCCGGTGGCTCCATGGACGACATGCTCGAGTCCCTGGCCCGCGTGGTCCTCCCGCTCGACGACTCCACCGTGGTGCTGCCCGGGCACAACGACTACACGACCATCGGCCAGGAACGCGCCACCAACCCCTACCTGCGGCAGGTGGCGGCCGGCCAGGGAGCCCCCGGGGCTCCCCGACGAGGAATGTGACGAGAGACCTCCCGTGAGCACCTTCAAGGCCCCCAAGGGCACGTACGACCTGCTGCCGCCCGACTCCGCGAAGTTCCTGGCGGTCCGCGAGGCCATCGCCGCGCCCCTGCGCAACTCCGGCTACGGCTACATCGAGACGCCCGGTTTCGAGAACGTCGAGCTGTTCGCCCGCGGTGTCGGTGAGTCGACCGACATCGTCACCAAGGAGATGTACGTCTTCGAGACCAAGGGCGGCGACCGGCTCGCCCTGCGCCCGGAGACCACCGCGCCCGTGCTGCGCGCGGTCCTGGAGGCCAACCTGCACAAGGCCGGCAACCTCCCGGTGAAGGTCTGGTACTCGGGCTCGCAGTACCGCTACGAGCGTCCCCAGAAGGGCCGTTACCGCCACTTCTCCCAGGTCGGCGCCGAGGCGATCGGCGCCGAGGACCCGGCGCTGGACGCCGAACTGATCATCCTGGCCGACCAGTCGTACCGCGCGCTGGGCCTGAGGAACTTCCGCATCCTGCTCAACTCCCTGGGCGACCAGGAGTGCCGTCCCGTGTACCGGGCCGCCCTCCAGGACTTCCTGCGCGGCCTCGACCTCGACGAGGAGACGCTGCGCCGCGCGGAGATCAACCCGCTGCGCGTCCTGGACGACAAGCGCCCGGACGTGCAGAAGCAGCTCACCGACGCCCCGCTGCTGCGCGACTACCTGTGCGACGCCTGCAAGGCGTACCACGAGGAGGTCCGCGAGCTGATCACGGCGGCCGGTGTGCTCTTCGAGGACGACCCGAAGCTGGTGCGCGGCCTGGACTACTACACGCGCACCACCTTCGAGTTCGTCCACGACGGGCTGGGCTCCCAGTCCGCGGTGGGCGGCGGCGGCCGCTACGACGGACTGTCCGAGATGATCGGCGGCCCGTCCCTGCCGTCCGTGGGCTGGGCCCTCGGCGTCGACCGCACCGTCCTCGCCCTGGAGGCGGAGGGCATCGAACTGGACATCCCGTCCGCCACCTCCGTCTTCGCGGTCCCGCTCGGGGAGGAGGCCCGCCGGGTCCTGTTCGCCAAGGTCACCGAGCTGCGCAAGAACGGCGTCGCCGCCGACTTCTCCTACGGCGGCAAGGGCCTCAAGGCCGCGATGAAGGCCGCCAACCGCTCGGGCGCCCGCTACGCCCTGGTCCTCGGCGAGCGCGACCTGGCCGAAGGGGTCGTCCAGCTCAAGGACATGGAGTCCGGCGAGCAGTCGGCGATCGGCGTCAACGAGATCGTCGCCGAGCTGGAGTCGAGGCTCGGCTAGCACATCCGTACGTCCCGTCGCCCCTGGGGGGCACGCGTTCGCTCGCGCGTGCCCCGGGGGCGACGGACATCGGCCGGAACACGTCGCTCCGGGGCGGTCACCCGTGCGTTCTTATGTTCATCGAACAGTGCCCACACAGGTCCGTGCGGCACAATGGCCCTGCCCGAAGCAGGCCCGACCCGAGACGGAATCGGCGTGATGAGCAAGACGACAGTGAAGGACGCCTCCACCGTGGCAGAGCCCGCGCCGCAGCCCACCGCCGGAACACCGCGCGCCGAGGGCGGCAGCCGCGCCCTCGCCCTGCTGCTGGTGATCACGGGCGCGGCCGGAGTGCTCGCCGCCTGGGTCATCACGCTCGACAAGTTCAAGCTGCTCGAGGCCAAGGTCGCGGGCACGACGTTCACGCCCGGGTGCAGCCTCAACCCCGTGGTCTCCTGCGGCAGCGTCATGGAGAGCGACCAGGCGGCCGTCTTCGGCTTCCCCAATCCGATGCTCGGCCTGGTGACCTACGGCATCGTCGTCTGCGCCGGCATGAGCCTGCTCGCCGGAGCCCGCTTCCCGCGCTGGTACTGGCTCACCTTCAACGCGGGCACGCTCTTCGGCGTGGGGTTCTGCACGTGGCTGCAGTTCCAGTCCCTGTACCGGATCAACGCCCTGTGCCTGTGGTGCTGCCTGGCCTGGGTCGCCACGATCATCATGTTCTGGTACGTGACGTCCTTCAACGTCCGCAAGGGCTTCCTGCCCGCGCCGGCCTGGCTCAGGAGCTTCTTCGGCGAGTTCACCTGGGTCCTGCCGGTGCTGCACATCGGCATCATCGGCATGATGATCCTGACCCGCTGGTGGGACTTCTGGACCAGCTGAGCGGCTGCTCCACCGCGCCCGCCGCGTTGTCAGTACGGTGATTTAGGGTTCATGACGTGGAGCCCGACCTGTTCACCGCCGCAGCCGAAGAACGCCAGGAGAAGGACCCGACCGGCAGCCCCCTCGCCGTGCGGATGCGTCCGCGCACCCTCGACGAGGTCGTCGGCCAGCAGCACCTGCTCAAGCCCGGCTCGCCGCTGCGCCGACTGGTCGGTGAGGGCGCCTCCGGTCCCGCCGGGCCCTCCTCGGTCATCCTCTGGGGGCCGCCCGGCACCGGCAAGACCACCCTGGCATACGTCGTCTCCAAGGCCACCAACAAGCGCTTCGTCGAGCTGTCGGCGATCACCGCGGGCGTCAAGGAGGTGCGCGCGGTCATCGACGGCGCCCGCCGCGCGGTCGGCGGGTACGGCAAGGAGACCGTCCTCTTCCTCGACGAGATCCACCGCTTCAGCAAGGCCCAGCAGGACTCCCTGCTCCCGGCCGTCGAGAACCGCTGGGTCACCCTCATCGCCGCCACCACGGAGAACCCGTACTTCTCGGTGATCTCCCCGCTCCTGTCCCGCTCCCTGCTGCTCACCCTCGAGCCCCTCACCGACGACGACATCCGCGCCCTGCTGAAGCGCGCGCTCACCGACGAGCGCGGTCTGAAGGACGCCGTCGCCCTCCCCGAGGACACCGAGGCACACCTCCTGCGCATCGCCGGCGGCGACGCCCGCCGCGCGCTGACCGCCCTGGAGGCCGCGGCGGGGGCCGCGCTCGACAAGGGTGAGGCCGAGGTCACCCTGGCGACGCTGGAGGAGACGGTCGACCGCGCCGCGGTGAAGTACGACCGCGACGGCGACCAGCACTACGACGTCGCCAGCGCCCTGATCAAGTCCATCCGCGGCTCCGACGTCGACGCCGCCCTGCACTACCTGGCCCGGATGATCGAGGCCGGCGAGGACCCCCGGTTCATCGCCCGGCGCCTGATGATCTCCGCCAGCGAGGACATCGGCCTCGCCGACCCGAACGCGCTGCCGATCGCCGTCGCCGCCGCCCAGGCCGTCGCCATGATCGGCTTCCCGGAGGCCGCCCTCACCCTCAGCCACGCCACCATCGCCCTGGCCCTCGCCCCCAAGTCCAACGCCGCCACCACCGCCATCGGCGCCGCCCTGGACGACGTACGCAAGGGGCACGCCGGGCCGGTCCCCGCGCACCTGCGCGACAGCCACTACAAGGGCGCGGGCAAGCTCGGGCACGGGCAGGGATACGTGTACCCGCACGACCTGCCGGAGGGCATCGCCGCCCAGCAGTACGCGCCGGACGAGTTGAAGGACCGCACGTACTACACCCCGACCCGGCACGGCGCCGAGGCCCGGTACGCGGACGCGGTCGAGTGGACCCGCGGGCACCTCGGTCGCAAGCGGCCCTGAGCAGCCTGTAGAATCGCCCGAAGTGCCGAGTCCCGTGCAGTCAGAACGGGACAACCGGCCGGAACCCCTCGGGGTTCCAGGAGCGTCGCGCACCGTCGATGGTGTCGCGGGCAGCCCACCACCACCCGGAGTCCCGGGAGAGGTCGGTGGGCCACTCGCGTGCTGCACGTATGTGCCCAGACCAGGGGAGCGGCTGCCCGGCGGGTCCCACGCGGACCAGGCGGGTTTCCCCGGCTGCGGATTGCGACCTCCCTCAACCCTGACAAGCCGTAACTAGGAAAGAGACACAGTGGCGAACCAGTCCCGCCCCAAGGTCAAGAAGTCGCGTGCCCTCGGCATCGCGCTGACGCCGAAGGCCGTCAAGTACTTCGAGGCCCGCCCCTACCCGCCGGGTGAGCACGGCCGCGGCCGCAAGCAGAACTCGGACTACAAGGTCCGTCTGCTCGAGAAGCAGCGTCTGCGCGCGCAGTACGACCTCAGCGAGCGTCAGCTCGTCCGCGCCTACGAGCGCGCCTCCAAGACCAACATGAAGACCGGCGAGGCCCTGGTCATCGAGCTCGAGCGCCGTCTCGACGCGCTGGTCCTGCGTTCGGGCATCGCCCGCACGATCTACCAGGCCCGCCAGATGGTCGTCCACGGCCACATCCAGGTCAACGGCCAGAAGGTCGACAAGCCGTCCTTCCGTGTCCGTCCGGACGACGTCGTGCAGGTGCGCGAGCGCTCCAAGGAGAAGACCCTCTTCACGATCGCCCGTGAGGGTGGCTTCGCCCCCGACGGCGAGACCCCGCGCTACCTCCAGGTGAACCTCAAGGCCCTGGCGTTCCGCCTGGACCGCGAGCCGAACCGCAAGGAGATCCCGGTGATCTGCGACGAGCAGCTCGTCGTCGAGTACTACGCCCGCTGATCCAGCCCCCAGGCTGACCGAGCAGGCCGCAGTACACCCGCGGTACCTCAGCCCGCCGTCTCCCCGCCCTTCCGGGTGGGCGAGGCGGCGGGCTTCGCCGTCCGCGCGCCGGACCCGCCACGCCGCCCGGACGCGCGCGGCGGCGGCGTCGTGACCCGGACCCCGGGCCGCCGCAGCGCCCGCGACACCGCCTCCCGGCGGCCGAGCCGCGCCCCGTGCCGTACGCACTCCTCGTACCGCTCGTCGCCCAGCTGCTCCCGGGCCGCCGCCTCGCACAGCTCGTGCGGCGCGTTGTAGTGCGCCGAGCCGAACAGGGGCAGCCCCACCGACGGCCACATCCGCCCCGCCGCACCCTGCAGCACCGCCGCCTCGGCGGCATCGCCCTCCGCCACCGTGACCAGGGCCAGCAACTCCACCGCCAGCACCGAGCCCAGCTGGTCGCGGAAGCGGTGGGCGCCGCTCAGGCAGTCGGCCAGCAGTGCCCGGGCGCGCACCGGATCGCCGTCGCTCCAGGCCGCGTAGGCCAGCACGTACAGGGCGTAGCCCCGGGCCCAGCGCTCGCCGTGGTCCTCGCACACCTGGCGGACGTCCTCGCACAGCCGCACCGCGTCCGGCAGATCGCCCTGGAACGCCCGCGTCATCGCCAGCTCCACCTGGCCCATCAGCACGTTGCTGTTGAGCTCGCCGATCTCCCGGTAGCGGCGCAGCGCGGAGCGCAGGAGCGATTCAGCGCGCGGCATGTCGTCCGTGACCAGCGCCAGACAGCCGGTGCGGTGCTCCGCATACGCCACCGCCGTCGGGTTCGCCGACCGCTCGGCCTCCTCCCGGCACTCCTGGAGGGCCGCCAGCGCCGGCACCGTGTCGCCCTGGAGGATCGCCACGTAGCCGAGCACCCACAGCGCCTTCAGCCGGGACTGCTCGCCCGCCGTCCCGTCCGCGTCCAGCCGCACCGCCTGCTCCAGCCAGCGCCGCCCCTCCGACAGCCGCCCGCAGCCGACCCAGTGGAACCACAGGGCGCCCGCCAGGTACTGGCCCAGGTGCGCCTCGTCCGGCTCGGTGAGGCAGTGCTCCAGGGCGCCGCGCAGGTTCGGCAGCTCGGCGTCCACCCGCGCGGCGACCTCGCGCTGGCGCGGCGAGAACCACTCCAGCTCGCACCACGTCGCCAGGCCCACGTACCAGTCCCGGTGCCGGCGCCGCATGCGCGCCGCGTCCCCCGTCGCCTCCAGCCAGTCGGCGCCGTAGGCCCGCACCGTGTCCAGCATGCGGTAGCGCACCCCCGCCGGGGACTCCTCACGGGTCAGCACGGACTGGTTGAGCAGCGCGGAGAGCACGTCGAGCACCTCGTCGGCGGGCAGTCCCTCGCCGCTGCACACGTACTCGGCCGCCTCCAGGTCGAACGGACCGGAGAAGACCGACAGCCGTGCCCACAGCAGCCGTTCCCCGGGCGTGCACAGCTCGTGGCTCCAGCCGATCGCCGTCCGCAGTGTCCGGTGCCGGGACAGCGCCGTGCGGTCCCCGCCGGTCAGCAGGCGGAAGCGGTCGTCCAGCCGTTGCAGCACCTGGGCCGGTGACAGCGCGCCCAGCCGTCCCGCCGCCAGCTCGATCGCCAGCGGGATCCCGTCCAGGCGCCGGCACAGCTCCCGCAGCAGCCCGTCGCCCTCATCCGGCTCGGTGCCGTACCCGGGCGCCGTGTGCCGCTGCCCCGCCCGGACCGTCAGCAGTTCCACCGCCTCCTCCGGGTGCAGCGGCGCCAGCGGGAGCAGTCGCTCGCCGGCCACCTCCAGCGGCCTGCGGCCCACCGCCAGGATCCGCAGCCCGGGCGCACGGCCCAGCAGATCGGCCGCCAGCGCGGCACAGGCGTCCACCAGGTGCTCGATCCCGTCGAGGACCAGCAGCAGATCCCGCTCGGCGAGGTGCGCGACCAGCGTCTCGCGCGGCAGCCGGGTCGTGTGGTCGGTCAGCCCCAGCGCCTCCACGACCGCGTAGTCGACGAACTCCTCGTCGCGCACCGGCGCCAGCTCCACCCGCCACACCCCGTCCCGGGGCGTGCACCGCGCGGCCGCCCGCGCCGCCAGGCGCGACTTCCCGACCCCGCCGGCCCCGGTCACGGTCACCAGCCGCCCGTCCTCCAGCGCCCGGCCCAGCTCCGCGAGCTCTCTCGCTCTGCCCACGAAGGTGTCGAGCTCCAGCGGAAGGTTGCCGTGCGGGGTGCCGTCGCGCCGATGGTCTCGCATGAAACACGGAGCGTACTGAACCGTATTCACTCCGTACAATCGCTTCACGCAACTCGACCACGGTCCCCCCGACGCGGACGGTAAACCGGTACGGAGCCCCGTGCCCGGCGCGATAGGCTCGGTGCACGACTTTCCCGATGTTCAGGCACGTCTTTCAGGGAGCGGGTGCGCGGTGTCCGGTGGCGAGGTGGCCGGGATCCTGGTGGCCGTCTTCTGGGCGATCCTGGTCTCCTTCCTCGCCGTGGCACTGGCGAGGCTGGCCCAGACGCTCAGGGCGACCACCAAGCTGGTGGCGGACGTGACCGACCAGGCCGTCCCGTTGCTGGCCGACGCGTCCTCGGCGGTGCGCTCCGCGCAGACCCAGATCGACCGGGTCGACGCGATCGCCTCCGACGTCCAGGAGGTCACGTCCAACGCCTCCGCGCTGTCCACCACCGTGGCCTCCACCTTCGGCGGCCCCCTGGTCAAGGTCGCCGCGTTCGGGTACGGCGTCCGCCGGGCACTCGGCGGTCGCAAGGAGGACGTGCCCACGGGCCCGGCCAAGGAGACGCGGCGCACCGTGATCGTCGGCCGTACGATCCCGGTGGCGCGGCGGACGAAGCGGAAGAAGGACTGAGCCAGCGATGTTCCGCCGTACGTTCTGGTTCGGCACCGGCGTGGCCGCCGGTGTCTGGGCCACCACCAAGGTCAACCGGAAGCTCAAGCAGCTGACCCCCGACAGCCTCGCCGCGACCGCGGCGAACAAGGCGTTGGACGCGGGCACCCGGCTCAGGGACCGCGCGGTGGGCTTCGCGCTCGACGTCCGCGAGAACATGGCCCAGAGGGAGGCCGAACTCGACGACGCGCTCGGGCTGAAGGCCCCCGTCGACGGTGAACTCCCCGCACCCCGGCGGTACACCGCCATCGAGAACCGCAGCAACCCGAAGTCCGTCGTCACCGACAGGACGACGTACTCGTACAACCGGAATGAGGACCACTGATGGAGTCGGCCGAGATTCGTCGCCGCTGGTTGAGCTTCTTCGAGGAGCGCGGGCACACCGTCGTCCCTTCGGCGTCGCTCATCGCGGACGACCCGACTCTGCTGCTGGTCCCGGCCGGCATGGTGCCCTTCAAGCCGTACTTCCTGGGCGAGGTCAAGCCGCCCTTCGACCGCGCCACCAGCGTGCAGAAGTGCGTGCGCACGCCGGACATCGAAGAGGTCGGCAAGACCACGCGGCACGGCACGTTCTTCCAGATGTGCGGCAACTTCTCCTTCGGCGACTACTTCAAGGAAGGCGCCATCAAGCTCGCCTGGGAGCTGCTCACCAGCCCCCAGGACAAGGGCGGTTACGGCCTCGACCCCGAGCGCCTGTGGATCACCGTCTACAAGGACGACGACGAGGCCGAGCGCATCTGGCACGACGTGGTCGGGGTCCCGTCCGAGCGCATCCAGCGGCTGGGCAAGAAGGACAACTACTGGGACATGGGCGTCCCCGGCCCCTGCGGCCCCTGCTCCGAGATCAACTACGACCGCGGCCCCGAGTTCGGCGTCGAAGGCGGCCCGGCCGTCAACGACGAGCGGTACGTGGAGATCTGGAACCTCGTCTTCATGCAGTACGAGCGGGGCGAGGGCCCGGGCAAGGACTACCCGATCCTCGGTGACCTGCCGAGCCAGAACATCGACACGGGCCTCGGCCTGGAGCGCCTCGCCATGATTCTGCAGGGCGTGCAGAACATGTACGAGATCGACACCTCCATGGCCGTCATCAAGAAGGCCACCGAGCTGACCGGCGTGGCCTACGGCGACGCCCACGCCTCGGACGTCTCACTGCGCGTGGTCACCGACCACATGCGCACCTCCGTGATGCTCATCGGCGACGGCGTCACCCCCGGCAACGAGGGCCGCGGCTACGTGCTGCGCCGCATCATGCGCCGCGCCATCCGCAACATGCGCCTGCTGGGCGCCACCGGCCCGGTCGTCAAGGACCTGGTCGACGTGGTGATCGGGATGATGGGGCAGCAGTACCCCGAGCTGGTCACCGACCGCGAGCGGATCGAGAAGGTCGCCCTCGCCGAGGAGAACGCCTTCCTCAAGACGCTGAAGGCCGGCACCAACATCCTCGACACCGCGGTCAGCGACACCAAGGCCGCCGGCGGCTCGGTCCTCGCCGGGGACAAGGCCTTCCTGCTCCACGACACGTGGGGCTTCCCGATCGACCTCACCCTGGAGATGGCCGCCGAGCAGGGCCTGTCCGTGGACGAGGACGGGTTCCGCCGCCTGATGAAGGAGCAGCGGGAGCGCGCCAAGGCCGACGCCCAGGCCAAGAAGACCGGCCACGCCGGCGTCGGCGCCTACCGCGAGATCGCCGACCAGGCCGGTGCCACCGAGTTCATCGGGTACACCGACACCGACGGCGAGTCCACCATCGTCGGCATCCTCGTCGACGGCGCCTCCTCACCGGCCGCCACCGAGGGCGACGAGGTCGAGATCGTGCTCGACCGCACCCCGTTCTACGCCGAGGGCGGCGGCCAGATCGGCGACACCGGCCGGATCAAGGTCGACACCGGCGCCGTCATCGAGATCCGCGACTGCCAGAAGCCGGTTCCGGGCGTGTACGTCCACAAGGGCGTCGTCCAGGTCGGCGAGGTCACGGTCGGCGCCAAGGCCCACGCCTCCATCGACGACCGGCGCCGCAAGGCCATCGCCCGCGCCCACTCGGCCACCCACCTCACCCACCAGGCGCTGCGCGACGCCCTCGGCCCGACGGCCGCCCAGGCCGGTTCCGAGAACCAGCCCGGCCGCTTCCGCTTCGACTTCGGTTCGCCCTCCGCCGTCCCGACGGCCGTGATGACCGACGTCGAGCAGAAGATCAACGAGGTGCTCGCCCGCGACCTGGACGTGCGGGCCGACGTCATGGGCATCGACGAGGCCAAGAAGCAGGGCGCCATCGCCGAGTTCGGCGAGAAGTACGGCGAGCGCGTGCGCGTCGTGACCATCGGCGACTTCTCCAAGGAGCTGTGCGGCGGCACCCACGTGCACAACACCGCCCAGCTAGGCCTGGTCAAGCTGCTCGGCGAGTCGTCGATCGGCTCGGGCGTGCGCCGGATCGAGGCCCTGGTGGGCGTCGACGCCTACAACTTCCTCGCCCGGGAGCACACGGTCGTGGCCCAGCTCCAGGAGCTGATCAAGGGCCGTCCGGAGGAGCTCCCGGAGAAGGTCTCCGCCATGCTCGGCAAGCTGAAGGACGCCGAGAAGGAGATCGAGAAGTTCCGCGCCGAGAAGGTGCTCCAGGCCGCCGCCGGCCTCGCCGACTCCGCCAAGGACGTGCGCGGCGTGGCCCTGGTGACCGGCCAGGTCCCGGACGGCACCACCGCCGACGACCTGCGCAAGCTGGTCCTCGACGTGCGCGGCCGCATCCAGGGCGGCCGGGCCGCCGTCGTGGCCCTGTTCACGACGGTCAACGGCAAGCCTCTGACGGTCATCGCCACCAACGAGGCCGCCCGCGAGCGCGGTCTCAAGGCCGGCGAGCTGGTGCGCACCGCCGCCAAGACCCTCGGCGGCGGCGGTGGTGGCAAGCCCGACGTCGCCCAGGGCGGCGGCCAGAACCCGGCCGCCATCGGTGACGCCGTCGACGCCGTCGAGCGCCTCGTGGCGGACACCGCCAAGTGAGCGACTCGGCGAACGGCCGTACGGACGACGGCCGGATGGACGAGCGGACGGACGGCCCGGCCATGCGCCGCGGCCGCCGTCTGGCGATCGACGTCGGGGACGCCCGGATCGGGGTCGCGTCCTGCGACCCCGACGGGATCCTCGCCACCCCGGTGGAGACCGTCCCCGGCCGCGACGTCCCCGGGGCGCACCGCAGGCTGCGGCTGCTGGTCGAGGAGTACGAGCCGATCGAGGTCGTCGTCGGCCTTCCCCGCTCCCTCAAGGGGGGCGAGGGGCCGGCCGCGGTGAAGGTCAGGGCCTTCGCGCGGGAACTGGCCCGCGGCATCGCGCCTGTCCCCGTCCGGCTCGTCGACGAGCGGATGACGACGGTCACCGCGAGTCAGGGACTGCGCGCCTCCGGGGTGAAGTCCAAGAAGGGCCGGTCCGTCATCGACCAGGCCGCCGCTGTGATCATCCTCCAGCAGGCACTGGAATCCGAACGGGTGTCAGGCAGTCCGCCCGGCGAGGGCGTCGAAGTGGTCATCTGATCGCGATACGGTAACGTTCCGCGCGATGCGGAGGCATTCGAACAGCCACCGCACAGCAAGAGGCGGAACGGAAGCCGGTCCCACGTGCGAGGCCGGGTACCCCCGTCGCCTCGCGGCTCTAGGGGATCGATGACTGAGTATGGCCGGGGCCAAGGCTCCGAACCGTGGCATCCGGAGGACCCGTTGTACGGGGACGGCGGATGGGGCGGACAGCAGGCCCAGGCGGGTCAGCAGTCCCCCTACGGCGGCCAGCCGCAGCAGTATCCGGAGCAGCAGCAGTCGCAGCAGCAGTACGGCGACTGGGGTGACGGCGGCCAGTCCGCCTACGGTCAGCAGCCGCAGTACGACCAGTACGGCCGGCAGCAGCCCGAGCCGCGGTACGACCAGTACGGTCAGCAGCAGTACGACCAGCAGTACGCCCCCCAGGAGCAGCAGCACCAGCAGGGTTACGACAACGGCGGCTGGGACACCGGCGCGCATCCCCACGCGCAGTACCCCGCCGACCCCTCGGACCCCTACGGCCAGCAGGCTGCCTACGGCACGGAGGGGCCCGACTACTACGGCACCCCGGAGGCGTACCCGCCGCCGGAACCCCCCGCCCGCCGACGCGCCGAGCCCGAGCCGGCCGACACCGACTGGGACCCGGGCCCCGACGAGGGCGAGCACGCCTTCTTCGCGGGCGGGGACGGGGACGGCGGCGACGGCCCCGGGCGCGGCGACCGCCGCAGCCGGGGAGGCAAGCCCAAGAAGGGGCGCAACGGGGTCGCGTGCCTCGTGGTCTGCCTGGTGCTCGGCGGCGGCGTCGCGGGAGTCGGCTACTTCGGTTACCAGTTCTACCAGGACCGTTTCGGCGCGGCCCCGGACTACGCGGGCGACGGCAACGGCGAACAGGTGACCGTCACCATCCCCAGGGGCGCGGGCGGCTCGACGATCGGCCAGGAGCTCAAGCGGCAGGGCGTGGTGAAGAGCGTCGACGCCTTCGTCGCGGCCCAGCAGAGCAATCCGCAGGGCAAGAGCATCCAGGACGGCGTCTACACGCTCCAGAAGGAGATGTCGGCCGAGAGCGCGGTCGCACTCCTGCTCGACCCCAAGAGCCGCAGCAACCTGATCATCGCCGAGGGCAAGCGCAACGCCGACGTCTACAAGATGGTCGACAAACAGCTCGGGGTGAAGGCGGGCACCACGGCCGAGGTCGCCAAGACCGAGTGGAAGAGCCTCGGCCTGCCCGACTGGGCGATGAACCACAAGAACGTGAAGGATCCGCTGGAAGGATTCCTCTACCCCTCCAGCTACTCGGCGGCCAAGGGACAGAAGCCCGAGGACGTGCTGAAGCAGATGGTGGCGCGGGCGAGCGAGCAGTACGACAAGATCGGGCTGCAGGAGAAGGCGGAGGGCCTCGGCCTCAAGAACCCGTGGGAGCTGCTCACCGTGGCGAGCCTGGTGCAGGCCGAGGGCAAGACCCACGACGACTTCCGCAAGATGGCCGAGGTCGTCTACAACCGGCTCAAGCCCACCAACACCCAGACCAACCAGGAACTCGAGTTCGACTCGTCCTTCAACTATCTGTTGGGCCAGAGCGAGATCCACATCAGCGAGTCCGAGATCAACAGCAACCCGGACCCGTACAACACCTACACCAACAAGGGGCTGCCGCCCGGACCCATCGGCAACCCCGGCGAAGAGGCCCTGCAGGCGGCGCTGAACCCCACGTCGGACGGCTGGATGTTCTTCGTGGCCACCGACGGCGTGAGCAAGACCGAGTTCGCCAAGACGTACGACGAGTTCCTGAAGTTGAAGGACAAGTTCAATGCCAGCTCCGGAAACTGACCGGCGCCGGGCCGCCGTTCTCGGCTCCCCGATCGGTCACTCCCTCTCCCCGGTCCTGCACCGCGCCGCCTACGCGGGGCTGGGCCTGGACGGCTGGACGTACGACCGCTTCGACGTCGACGAGGCGGCCCTGCCGGGCTTCTTCGAGAAGCTCGGCCCCGAGTGGGCGGGTCTGTCGCTGACCATGCCGCTCAAGCGGGCGGTCATCCCGCTGCTCGACGAGATCAGCGCCACGGCCTCCTCCGTGGACGCGGTGAACACCGTGGTCCTCACCGAGGACGGCCGCAAGGTCGGCGACAACACCGACATCCCGGGCATGGTCGCCGCCCTGCGCGAGCACGGCGTGGAGAAGGTCGAGACCGCCGCGATCCTCGGCGCCGGCGCCACCGCGTCGTCCGCGCTGGCCGCGCTGACCCGGATCTGCACCGGCGAGGTCGCCGTCTACGTGCGCAGCCGGGCGCGGGCCGACGAGATGCGGGCCTGGGCCGAGCGGCTGGACGCCGACGTACGCGTCGAGGACTGGGCGGACGCCGCTGGGGCGCTGCGTGCGCCGCTGGTCGTCGCCACCACGCCGGCCGGCGCCACCGACGCCCTCGCCGCCTCCGTCCCGGAGATGCCCGCCACCCTCTTCGACGTGCTCTACGACCCCTGGCCCACCGCGCTCGCCGCCCGCTGGTCGGCGTACGGCGGTGCCGTCGTCGGCGGGCTCGACCTGCTGCTGCACCAGGCGGTGCTCCAGGTGGAGCAGATGACCGGCCGGTCGCCCGTTCCCCTCGGGGCGATGCGGACCGCAGGCGAGCGCGCGCTCGCCGGCTGACGCGCCGCGCGGCGTGTCGGGCCCGCGCACGCCCTGTCCGGCACACGGACCGATTCCGGTGCGTACCTCCGGACGTGGGAGGATCGGAGGTGGCGGGCCGGGGCCGCGCACCCGGTCGGGCCGTTGCCGTACGCGGACAGGACGCGTGCGCGCGAGGCATACCGGGGCGCGAGCACTGAGGAGCACCGTTGAGCAGGTTGCGCTGGCTGACCGCGGGGGAGTCCCACGGTCCCGCACTCGTCGCGACGCTGGAGGGTCTGCCCGCCGGCGTGCCGATCACCACGGACATGGTGGCGGATCATCTGGCGAGGCGGCGGCTCGGCTACGGTCGCGGCGCGCGGATGAAGTTCGAGCGGGACGAGGTCACCTTCCTCGGCGGCGTCCGGCACGGCCTCTCCCTCGGTTCCCCGGTCGCGGTCATGGTGGGCAACACCGAGTGGCCGAAGTGGGAGCAGGTCATGGCCGCCGACCCGGTCGATCCCGAGGTGCTCGCCGGTCTGGCCCGCAACGCCCCGCTGACCCGCCCCCGGCCCGGTCACGCCGACCTCGCCGGTATGCAGAAGTACGGCTTCGACGAGGCCCGTCCGGTGCTGGAGCGCGCCTCCGCCCGTGAGACGGCGGCCCGTGTCGCCCTGGGCGCGGTCGCCCGGTCGTACCTGAAGGAGACGACCGGCGTAGAGATCGTCAGCCATGTCGTCGAGCTGTGCTCCGTGAAGGCTCCGCGGGGTGTGTACCCCACCCCCGCCGACGTCGGGAAGCTCGACGCCGACCCGCTGCGCTGCCTGGACGCGGACGCCTCGAAGGCGATGGTCGCCGAGGTCGACCAGGCGCACAAGGACGGCGACACGCTCGGCGGCGTGGTCGAGGTGCTCGCCTACGGCGTCCCCGTGGGCCTCGGCTCGCACGTGCACTGGGACCGCCGGCTGGACGCCCGCCTCGCCGCCGCGCTGATGGGCATCCAGGCGATCAAGGGCGTCGAGGTCGGCGACGGCTTCGAGCTGGCCCGGGTGCCCGGGTCCAAGGCGCACGACGAGATCGTCAACACGCCCGAGGGCATCAGGCGGGTCTCCGGCCGCTCCGGCGGCACCGAGGGCGGTCTGACCACCGGCGAGCTGCTGCGGGTGCGGGCCGCGATGAAGCCCATCGCCACCGTCCCCCGTGCCCTGAAGACCGTCGACGTCACCACCGGCGAGGAGGCCGCCGCCCACCACCAGCGCTCCGACGTCTCCGCCGTCCCGGCCGCCGGCATCGTCGCCGAGGCCATGGTCGCCCTCGTCCTGGCGGACGCGGTGGCCGAGAAGTTCGGCGGCGACAGCGTCGCCGAGACCCGGCGCAACGTCACCTCGTACCTCGACCACCTGGCCATCCGATGAGCGCCGCCCCGCTGCTCGTCCTCGTCGGCCCGATGGGCGTCGGCAAATCGACCGTGGGACAGCTCCTCGCGGAGCGGCTCGGCGCCGGCTACCGGGACACGGACGAGGACATCGTCACCGGGCAGGGGCGCACCATCGCCGACATCTTCGTCGACGAGGGCGAGGCGGCCTTCCGGGCCCTGGAGAAGCGGACCGTGCACCGGGCGCTCGCCGAGCACGACGGCGTCCTCGCCCTCGGCGGCGGCGCGATCCTGGACGCGGACACCCGCGGCCTGCTCGCCGGGCAGCGTGTCGTCTACCTCTCGATGGACGTCGAGGAGGCCGTCAGACGGACCGGTCTGAACGCCGCCCGCCCCCTGCTGGCGGTCAACCCGCGCAAGCAGTGGCGCGAGCTGATGGAGGCCCGCCGCCACCTCTACGAGGAGGTCGCCACGGTCGTCGTGGCCACGGACGGCCGTACGCCCGAGGAAGTCACCCGAGCCGCCCTGGACGCACTGGAGTTGAAGGAAGCATGAGCGAGGCAGTCACCCGGATCCAGGTCGGCGGAACCGCGGGGTCCGACCCCTACGAGGTCCTGGTGGGCCGGCAGCTCCTCGGCGAGCTCGGCGGCCTGATCGGAGCGGGCGCCAAGCGGGTCGCGGTGATCCACCCCGAGGCCCTCGCCGAGACCGGTGACGCGCTGCGCGCCGACCTCGCCGACCAGGGCTACGAGGCGATCGCCATCCAGGTGCCGAACGCCGAGGAGGCCAAGACCGCCGAGGTCGCCGCCTACTGCTGGAAGGCGCTCGGCCAGTCCGGCTTCACCCGCACCGACGTGATCGTCGGCGTGGGCGGCGGCGCCAGCACCGACCTGGCCGGCTTCGTGGCCGCGACCTGGCTGCGCGGCGTGCGCTGGATCGCCGTCCCCACCACCGTGCTGGCCATGGTGGACGCGGCCGTCGGCGGCAAGACCGGCATCAACACCGCCGAGGGCAAGAACCTCGTCGGCGCCTTCCACCCGCCGGCCGGCGTCCTGTGCGACCTGGCCGCGCTGGACTCCCTGCCGGTCAACGACTACGTCTCCGGACTCGCCGAGGTCATCAAGGCCGGGTTCATCGCCGACCCCGCGATCCTCGACCTGATCGAGTCCGACCCCCAGGCCGCGCGCACCCCGGCCGGGCCGCACACCGCCGAGCTGATCGTGCGCTCCATCGAGGTCAAGGCCCAGGTCGTCTCCTCCGACCTGAAGGAAGCGGGCCTGAGGGAGATCCTCAACTACGGCCACACCCTCGGCCACGCCATCGAGAAGAACGAGCGCTACAAGTGGCGCCACGGCGCCGCGGTCTCCGTCGGCATGCACTTCGCCGCCGAACTGGGCCGGCTCGCGGGCCGCCTGGACGACGCCACCGCCGACCGCCACCGCAGCATCCTCGAAGCCGTCGGCCTGCCGCTGCACTACCGCTACGACCAGTGGCCCAAGCTCGTCGAGAACATGAAGGTCGACAAGAAGTCCCGCGGCGACCGGCTGCGCTTCATCGTGCTGGACGGCCTCGCCAAGCCCACCGTGCTGGAGGCGCCCGACCCGGCCGTCCTCCTCGCCGCCTACGGCGAGGTGGGCGAGTAGTACCCCGGCGCACCTTCCGTCCGATTCACCTCGCCGGACGGGCACTTCGGACCGCCCCCGGCCGTTCACCAAACGACGGCCGGGGGCGGTACCGTTCGGTAGCAGCGGGCGGGCCCCCTCCCGCTGTCAGCGCCCATCGCCTGTACGAGACGGAGTGGCACCGGATGCAGCACGCAGTGGGTTCTCCGCTGCCGCCGCCCCATCAGCCGGGGCACGGACCGGCCGTCGGCTGGTCCCCGGCCGCACACCACCCGGCCCCGCACCAGGGGCCCGCGCCCGTCCCGCCGCCCGCGGCGCCGGGATACCCCGTGCAGCCCTCACCTCCCGCGCAGGCCCCGCCTCCCGCGGCGCCCCGGCACATGTCGGGGCCGCCCCGGGCCGCGGGGCCGCACCCGGTATCGAGTCCGCACGCGCCTCAGGGCCCGGGCCCCCATCCGGCGCCCGGCCCGCACCCGGCCACCGGCCCGCACCCGGCCCCCCATCCGGCCCCGGGCCCCCACCGGGCGGCCCCCGCCCCGCCGGTGCCGGACAGCACCGGTCACGTACCGCTGCCGCCCGGTGGCCCCGTGGCCGTGCCCAGCGTCCCCCCGGCGACGGCCGCCGCGCCCGACCCCGCCACGACCACCTTGGCGGTGCTGCTCATCGGCCCCGCGGGCGCCGGCAAGACCAGCGTCGCCAAGTACTGGGCCGACCACCGCCGGGTCCCCACGGCGCACATCAGCCTCGACGACGTCCGCGAATGGGTCCGCTCCGGCTTCGCCGACCCCCAGACCGGGTGGAACGAAAACTCCGAGGCCCAGTACCGCCTTGCCCGCCGCACCTGCGGCTTCTCCGCGCGCAACTTCCTCGCCAACGGCATCTCCTGCATCCTCGACGACGCGGTCTTCCCGGACCGGCCGGTCGTCGGCCTCGGCGGCTGGAAGCGGCACGTCGGACCCGGCCTGCTCCCGGTCGTCCTCCTGCCGGGCCTGGACGTCGTCCTGGAGCGCAACGCCGAACGCAGCGGCAACCGGCGCCTCACCGACGAGGAGGTCGCCCGCATCCACGGCCGCATGGCCGGCTGGTACGGCTCGGGGCTCCCGATCATCGACAACTCCACCCTCGACGTACCGGAGACGGCCCGAGTCCTGGACGAGGTCCTGACCCGCTCCATAGCGAGCCCGCCGAACTGGTGACAGAGTGCACGGTGAGCGCCCCTCGAGGGGCGCGGGGAACCGCGCGACCAGCCCCCACCGGCCGTCAGCCGCGGAACAACCTCCACCCCCGCCCCGGCCGCGCACCGGCGTAGCCCACCGCACCGCCCACTCGGCCCTCCCGAGCGGCGCCCCCCGAGCGGAGCTCTTACGCTCGGCTCATGTCAGAGGTGTACGCGGCCCGCCGGACGCGCCTACGAGAACGCTGCAACGCGGGCGGCAGCGCGGCGGCGCTGGTCTCCCGGCCCGCCAACGTGCGCTATCTCGCGGGCGCGGCCCCGCACGGCGCCGTGCTGCTGCTGGGCGAGACGGAGGACCTGCTGGTCTGTGCCGGCCCGCCGGACGACCGGCCGGCCCAGGGCCGTCCCGACGAGTCGCTGCCCGTGCGCGCGCTGCCCGGCCCCGGCGCCGACCCGGCCGTCGCGGCCACCGGCCTCGCCGCCGCCCAGGGCACCGAGTCCCTCGCGACGGAGGACCACCACCTCACCGTGGTCCGGCACCGCGCCATGCGCTCGGTCGCGCCCCGGCTGCGCCTGACCGACCTCGGCCAGGCGGTCGAGCAGCTCCGGGTGGTCAAGGACGAGGAGGAGATCTCCTGCCTGCGCATCGGTGCCGAGATCGCCGACCAGGCCCTCGGTGAACTGCTGGAGTCCATCCTGGTCGGCCGCACCGAGCGGCACCTCGCGCTGGAACTGGAGCGCCGCCTCGTCGACCACGGCGCCGACGGCCCCGCCTTCCCCACCTCCGTCGGCACCGGCCCGAACTCGGGGCGCCGCGGTCACCGGCCCACCGACCGGCGCGTGGAGGAGGGCGACTTCCTCTCCGTCTGCCTGGGCGCGACCTACCGCGGCTACCGCTGCGAGATCGGCCGCACGTTCGTCATCGGCACCTCGCCGGCCGACTGGCAGATCGAGCTGTACGACCTCGTCTTCTCCGCCCAGCGGGCCGGCCGGGAGGCCCTCGTACCCGGCGCCGCCTGCCGTGATGTGGACCGCGCGGCCCGGCAGGCCCTGGACTCGGCCGGGTACGCGGAGAACCTCCCGAGCCTCACCGGGCACGGTGTCGGACTCGAAATCGAAGAGGACCCGCAGTTGGCCCCCGCGGCCATGGGTAAACTGGACGCTTGTGTGCCGGTCACCGTCGAACCGGGGGTCCACCTCCCGGGCCGGGGCGGGGTCCGGATCGATGACACGCTCGTCGTGCGCCCCGAGGCGGACGGCGGACCCGAGCTACTCACCATCACGACCAAGGAGCTGCTCGCGCTCTAGCCTCGCGCTGTGCGCATGCCTGCACCGGGGTCGTCCACGTCAGTCCAGTCCAGGAGATTCCGCAACCGTGGCTTCCACGAACGACCTCAAGAACGGCATGGTGCTCAAGCTCGAAGGCGGCCAGCTCTGGTCCGTCGTCGAGTTCCAGCACGTCAAGCCCGGCAAGGGCCCGGCCTTCGTGCGCACCAAGCTCAAGAACGTGCTCTCCGGCAAGGTCGTCGACAAGACCTTCAACGCCGGCGTCAAGGTCGAGACGGCCACTGTCGACAAGCGCGACATGCAGTTCTCGTACATGGACGGCGACTACTTCGTCTTCATGGACATGGAGACCTACGACCAGCTCCACATCGACCGCAAGGTCGTCGGCGACGCCGCCAACTTCCTGATCGAGGGCTTTGAGGCCACCGTCGCGCAGCACGAGGGCGAGGTGCTCTTCGTCGAGCTGCCGGCCGCCGTCGAGCTGACCATCCAGGAGACCGAGCCGGGCGTCCAGGGCGACCGCTCCACCGGCGGCACCAAGCCCGCGATCCTGGAGACCGGTCACCAGATCAACGTCCCGCTCTTCATCACCACCGGTGAGAAGATCAAGGTCGACACCCGCGACAGCAGCTACCTCGGCCGGGTGAACAGCTAACCGTGGCTGCCCGCAACACGGCCCGCAAGCGCGCCTTCCAGATCCTCTTCGAGGGCGATCAGCGCGGCGCCGACGTCCTGACGGTCCTCGCCGACTGGGTCCGGCACTCCCGGTCCGACACCCGGCAGCCGCCGGTGAGCGAGTTCACGATGGAGCTGGTCGAGGGCTACGCCGAGCGTGCCAAGCGCATCGACGAACTCCTCGCCCAGTACTCGGTCGGCTGGACGCTCGACCGCATGCCGGTCGTCGACCGCAACATCCTGCGCCTGGGCGCGTACGAGCTGATCTGGGTCGACGCGACCCCGGACGCCGTCGTCCTGGACGAGATGGTGCAGCTGGCGAAGGAGTTCTCCACCGACGAGTCGCCCGCGTTCGTCAACGGCCTGCTGGGCCGGCTGAAGGACCTCAAGCCCTCGCTGCGCCGCGACGAGGAGAGCTGAGCAAGGCTCGAGAGACCCACCACGCCGAAGGGCCCGCAGCGCGTACGCTGCGGGCCCTTCGGCGTGCCTGCCCGAACCGCACGAAAAACCGCCGGGGTGGCACGGGACGAACGGTCCCGTGCCACCCCGGCGGCACGTTTCTGCTGAGGCGGCCGCGGCTCAGATCTCGTCGTGGGACGCCACCGCGCGGCGGGCGTCCGCGTCCAGGACGCCCCAGCTGATCAGCTGCTCGGTGAGGACCGAGGGGGACTGGTCGTAGATGACGGCGAGGGTGCGCAGGTCGTCCTGGCGGATCGAGAGCACCTTGCCGTTGTAGTCACCGCGCTGCGACTGGATCGTGGCCGCGTAACGCTGGAGCGGGCCCGCCTTCTCGGCCGGCACGGTGGCCAGCCGCTCCAGGTCCAGGACCAGCTTCGGCGGCGGCTCGGCGGCACCGCCCGGGGTGGTGCCCGGCAGCAGCTCCTGAACGGGAACGCCGTAGAAGTCCGCCAGCTCGGCGAGGCGCTGCACGGTCACGGCACGGTCGCCGCGCTCGTACGAACCGACCACGACGGCCTTCCAGCGGCCCTGGGACTTCTCCTCGACACCGTGGAGGGAAAGGCCCTGCTGGGTGCGGATGGCCCGGAGCTTGGCCCCGAGCTGTTTGGCGTATTCGCTGGACATATGGCTCCCCGGACAAGGTGTCGACGCGGCCTGCAGTGTTGCGTACCGCGCGGCTGGTAACTCACTGTGAGGTTACGCAGCGTTACTCTCCTGCGTCAAGCCGAATGGTCCGCACCGGCTCTTCCGTGGTAACCGCCATCCGTACCTCCGTACGGGTGACGTGAGTGCGGCAGAAGAGTGAAGGGAGGGTGTCCGGGGGGTCTCGGAGGCGGGTCCGTGAGCCTGATACCGTGGGTGACGCACATCCCGACGTCCTTTAAGGTCCGTCCCGTGAGGCGGAGAAGGAGGTCCGTTTCGTATGGACAAGCACGACTCGCACGCCGACGCGCCGTCCGATGCGCGGCCCGTGCTCGAAGGCCCCGACATCGCGCGGGTCCTGACCCGCATCGCCCACGAGATCGTCGAACGCGCCAAGGGCGCCGACGACGTGGTGCTCCTCGGCATCCCGACCCGCGGTGTCTTCCTCGCCCGCCGGCTCGCCGCCAAGCTCGAGCAGATCACCGAGCGCACGATGCCGGTCGGCTCGCTCGACATCACCATGTACCGCGACGACCTGCGCATGCATCCGCCGCGTGCGCTGGCCCGCACCGAGATCCCCGGTGACGGCATCGACGGCCGCCTGGTCGTCCTCGTCGACGACGTGCTCTTCTCCGGCCGCACCATCCGCGCCGCCCTCGACGCGCTGGGCGACATCGGCCGCCCGCGCGCGGTGCAGCTGGCGGTCCTCGTCGACCGGGGCCACCGCGAACTGCCCATCCGCGCCGACTACGTCGGCAAGAACCTCCCGACGTCACTGCGGGAGACGGTCAAGGTCCAGCTCGCCGAGGAGGACGGTCGCGACACCGTGCTGCTCGGCGCCAAGCCGGC
The DNA here is from genome assembly GCF_044142145.1 of Streptomyces sp. BK79. Classification (NCBI taxonomy): domain Bacteria; kingdom Bacillati; phylum Actinomycetota; class Actinomycetes; order Kitasatosporales; family Streptomycetaceae; genus Streptomyces; species Streptomyces sp. BK79. The sequence goes on along the minus strand of NZ_JBHVOC010000021.1, from coordinate 116,644 downwards.
CGCCCCGGGCGCCCACCCCTAGCACCTCGCGTACGCGCCCACCCGTGCCGTACGCCCGCTCGGCGCGCCCGCACGCGCGCCAGGCCGCCCGAATTGTCCCGCTCTTCCGCATGAATCGCCTAACGGAGCCTGTCAGATGCAGCGTCATCTCATCTCGGCCGCCGACCTCACCCGCGACGACGCCGTCCTGATCCTCGACACCGCCGAGGAGATGGCCCGGGTCGCCGACCGGCCGATCAAGAAACTGCCGACCCTGCGCGGCCGGACCGTCGTCAACCTCTTCTTCGAGGACTCGACACGGACCCGGATCTCCTTCGAGGCCGCCGAGAAGCGCCTGTCCGCGGACGTCATCAACTTCACCGCCAAGGGCTCCAGCGTCTCCAAGGGCGAGTCCCTCAAGGACACCGCCCAGACCCTGGAGGCCATGGGCGTCGACGCCGTCGTCATCCGGCACGGCGCCTCCGGGGCCCCGTACCGCCTGGCCACCTCCGGGTGGATCGACGCCCACGTGATCAACGCGGGTGACGGCACCCACCAGCACCCCACCCAGGCCCTGCTGGACGCCTTCACCATGCGCCGCCGCCTGGTCGGCCCCGACACCGGTCTCGGCAAGGACCTCGACGGCCGCCGCGTCACCCTGGTCGGCGACATCCTGCACAGCCGCGTCGCCCGTTCCAACGTCGACCTGCTGCACACCCTCGGCGCCGAGGTCACCCTCGTCGCCCCGCCCACCCTGCTGCCGGTCGGCGTCGAGACCTGGCCCTGCGAGGTCTCCTACGACCTCGACTCCACCCTGACGAAGTCCGACGCGGTGATGCTGCTGCGCGTGCAGCGCGAGCGCATGAACGCCGCGTTCTTCCCGACCGAGCGCGAGTACTCCCGCCGCTACGGCCTCGACGGCGACCGCATGGCGAAGATGCCCGACCACGCCATCGTGATGCACCCCGGCCCGATGGTCCGCGGCATGGAGATCACCGCCGAGGTCGCCGACTCCGACCGCTGCACCGTCGTCGAGCAGGTCACCAACGGCGTCTCCGTCCGGATGGCCGTCCTCTACCTGCTGCTCGGCGGCGCCGAGCCCGCCGTCACCCACGCCCGCACCACCGAGGAGAAGTAAGAGCATGAGCAAGATCCTGATCCGCGGTGCGAAGGTGCTCGGCGGCGAGCCGCAGGACGTGCTGATCGACGGCGCGACGATCGCCGGGGTCGGAACCGGGCTGAGCGCCGAGGGCGCCGAGGTCGTCGAGGCCGGCGGCAAGGTGCTGCTGCCGGGCCTGGTCGACCTGCACACCCACCTGCGCGAGCCCGGCCGCGAGGACTCCGAGACCGTGCTGACCGGCACCCGCGCGGCGGCGAGCGGCGGCTACACCAACGTGTTCGCCATGGCCAACACCTTCCCGGTCGCCGACACCGCCGGCGTCGTCGAGCAGGTCTGGCGGCTCGGCCAGGAGTCCGGCTACTGCGACGTGCAGCCCATCGGCGCCGTCACCGTCGGCCTGGAGGGCGCCAAGCTGGCCGAGCTGGGCGCCATGCACGAGTCCGCGGCCGGCGTCACCGTCTTCTCCGACGACGGCAAGTGCGTCCACGACGCGGTGATCATGCGCCGGGCGCTGGAGTACGTGAAGGCCTTCGACGGCGTCATCGCCCAGCACGCCCAGGAGCCCCGGCTCACCGAGGGCGCCCAGATGAACGAGGGCGTCGTCTCCGCCGAGCTGGGCCTCGGCGGCTGGCCGGCGGTCGCCGAGGAGTCGATCATCGCGCGGGACGTGCTGCTCGCCGAGCACGTCGGCTCCCGCGTCCACATCTGCCACCTGTCCACGGCCGGCAGCGTCGAGATCGTCCGCTGGGCCAAGTCCCGCGGCATCGACGTCACCGCCGAGGTCACCCCGCACCACCTGCTGCTCACCGACGAGCTGGTCCGGTCGTACAACCCGGTCTACAAGGTCAACCCGCCGCTGCGCACCGAGCGCGACGTCATGGCCCTGCGCGAGGCGCTCGCCGACGGCACGATCGACATCGTCGCCACCGACCACGCCCCGCACCCGCACGAGGACAAGGACTGCGAGTGGGCCGCCGCCGCCATGGGCATGGTGGGCCTGGAGACCGCGCTGTCGGTGGTCCAGGAGACCATGGTGGACACGGGCCTGCTGGACTGGGCCGGCGTCGCCGACCGGATGTCCGTCAAGCCCGCGCAGATCGGACAGGCCACCGGACACGGCCGTCCCGTCTCGGCCGGTGAGCCCGCCAACCTCACCCTGGTCGACACGGAATACCGTGGGCAGGTGGACCCCGCGGGCTTCGCCTCGCGCAGCCGCAACACCCCCTACGAGGGGCGCGAGCTGCCGGGCCGTGTGACGCACACGTGGCTGCGGGGCAAGGCCACGCTCGTCGACGGGAAGCTCACGTGACACCTGTAATCCTGCTGGCCGCCGAGAAGGAATCGGCGGAAGTGACCGACTGGGCCGCCCGCGTCGGCTGGGTCGTCGGCCTCGGCCTGTTCGTCGCGCTCGTCTACTGGCTGATGCGCGAGGGCTGGAAGTGGCGCGGCACCCTCCAGGGCGACCTCCCGGAGCTGCCCAGCGCGCCGGACGCCCCCGGCCCGGCGAGACTGAGCATGAGCGGCCGCTACCACGGCTCCACCACCGCCGGGCAGTGGCTGGACCGCATCGTGGCGCACGGCCTGGGCACCCGCAGCCGGGTCGAGCTGACCCTGACGGACGCGGGACTGGACGTCGTACGCCCCGGCGCGGACGACTTCTTCGTCCCCGTCGCCGCGCTGCGCGAGGCCCGGCTCGACAAGGGCATCGCCGGCAAGGTGCTCACCGAGGGCGGCCTGCTGGTCGTCACCTGGGCGCACGGCGACAAACTGATCGACTCCGGCTTCCGCTCCGACCACGCGGCCGAGCACAACGAGTGGGTCGAGGCACTGAACGACATGATCAACAAGACGGAAACGGAAGGCGCACGATGACGACCTCCACCAGGGGAGTTGCCAAGACTCCCGCCGTACTCGTCCTGGAGGACGGCCGGGTCTTCCGCGGCCGCGCCTACGGGGCCGTGGGGGCCACGTTCGGCGAAGCCGTGTTCTCCACCGGCATGACCGGCTACCAGGAGACCCTCACCGACCCGTCGTACCACCGCCAGGTGGTCGTGATGACCGCCCCGCACGTGGGCAACACCGGGATCAACGACGAGGACATGGAGTCCAGGAAGATCTGGGTCTCCGGCTACGTCGTGCGCGACCCCGCGCGCGTGCCCTCCAACTGGCGCTCCACGCGCACGCTGGACGAGGAACTGGACGCCCAGGGCGTCGTCGGCATCTCCGGCATCGACACCCGCGCCCTCACCCGCCACCTGCGCGAGCGCGGCGCCATGCGCGTCGGCATCTTCAGCGGCGACGCCATCCAGGACGACGCCGCGCTGCTGGCCCGCGTCCAGGAAGCCCCCGAGATGGCCGGCGCCGACCTCTCCGCGGAGGTCGCCACCACCGAGGCGTACGTCGTCCCGGCGATCGGCGAGAAGAAGTTCACCGTCGCCGCCGTCGACCTCGGCATCAAGGGCATGACCCCGCACCGCATGGCCGAGCGCGGTATCGAGGTGCACGTCCTGCCGGCCACCGCGAGCGTCGAGGACGTGTACGCGGTCGGCCCGGACGGCGTGTTCTTCTCCAACGGCCCCGGCGACCCCGCCACCGCCGACCATCCGGTCGCCCTGATGCAGGCGGTCCTGGAGCGCGGCACCCCGCTGTTCGGCATCTGCTTCGGCAACCAGATCCTGGGCCGCGCCCTCGGCTTCGGCACGTACAAGCTGAAGTACGGCCACCGCGGCATCAACCAGCCGGTGCAGGACCGTACGACCGGCAAGGTCGAGGTCACCGCGCACAACCACGGCTTCGCCGTCGACGCTCCGCTCGACAAGGTCGCCGAGACCCCCTACGGCCGCGCCGAGGTCTCCCACGTGTGCCTCAACGACAACGTCGTGGAGGGCCTCCAGCTGCTCGACAAGCCGGCCTTCAGCGTCCAGTACCACCCCGAGGCGGCGGCCGGTCCGCACGACGCCGCCTACCTGTTCGACCGCTTCACGTCTTTGATGAGCACAGCTTCGATGGAGGGCCAGCGTGCCTAAGCGCTCCGATATCCAGTCCGTCCTGGTCATCGGCTCCGGCCCGATCGTCATCGGCCAGGCCGCCGAGTTCGACTACTCCGGCACCCAGGCGTGCCGGGTCCTGAAGTCCGAGGGCCTGCGGGTCATCCTCGTGAACTCCAACCCGGCGACGATCATGACCGACCCGGAGATCGCCGACGCCACCTACGTCGAGCCGATCACCCCCGAGTTCGTCGAGAAGATCATCGCCAAGGAGCGGCCCGACGCCCTGCTGCCCACCCTGGGCGGCCAGACGGCCCTCAACACCGCCATCTCGCTGCACGGCAACGGCGTCCTGGAGAAGTACGGCGTCGAGCTGATCGGCGCCAATGTGGAGGCCATCAACAAGGGCGAGGACCGCGACCTGTTCAAGGAGGTCGTCGAGGAGGTCCGCAAGAAGATCGGGCACGGCGAGTCCGCCCGGTCCTACATCTGCCACTCCATGGACGACGTCCTCAAGGGCGTCGAGGAGCTCGGCGGCTACCCGGTCGTCGTCCGCCCCTCCTTCACCATGGGCGGCGCCGGCTCCGGCTTCGCGCACGACGAGGAGGAGCTGCGCCGCATCGCCGGGCAGGGCCTCACCCTCTCGCCGACCACCGAGGTGCTCCTGGAGGAGTCCATCCTCGGCTGGAAGGAGTACGAGCTGGAGCTGATGCGCGACAAGAACGACAACGTCGTGGTCGTCTGCTCCATCGAGAACTTCGACCCCATGGGCGTGCACACCGGCGACTCGATCACCGTCGCGCCCGCGATGACGCTGACCGACCGCGAGTACCAGGTGCTGCGCGACGTCGGCATCGCGATCATCCGCGAGGTCGGCGTCGACACCGGCGGCTGCAACATCCAGTTCGCGGTGAACCCCGAGGACGGTCGCGTGATCGTCATCGAGATGAACCCGCGCGTGTCGCGTTCCTCGGCGCTCGCCTCCAAGGCGACCGGCTTCCCGATCGCGAAGATCGCCGCGAAGCTCGCCGTCGGCTACACGCTGGACGAGATCCCGAACGACATCACGCAGGAGACCCCGGCCTCCTTCGAGCCGACGCTCGACTACGTGGTCGTCAAGGCTCCGCGGTTCGCCTTCGAGAAGTTCCCGAGCGCCGACTCCACGCTGACGACCACCATGAAGTCGGTCGGCGAGGCCATGGCCATCGGCCGCAACTTCACCGAGGCCTTCCAGAAGGCGCTGCGCTCGCTGGAGAAGAAGGGCAGCCAGTTCACCTTCGTCGGCGAGGCGGGCGACAAGAAGGCGCTGCTGGAGGAGGCCGTCCGGCCCACCGACGGCCGGGTCAACACCGTCATGCAGGCCATCCGCGCCGGCGCCACCCCCGAGGAGGTCTTCGACCACACGAAGATCGACCCCTGGTTCGTCGACCAGCTCTTCCTGATCAAGGAGACCGCGGACGAGCTGGCCGAGGCGCCCGAGCTGACCGCCGGCCTGCTCGCCGAGGCCAAGCGCCACGGCTTCTCCGACCAGCAGATCGGCGAGATCCGGGGCCTGCGCGAGGACGTCGTCCGCGAGGTGCGGCACGCCCTCGGCATCCGCCCGGTCTACAAGACGGTCGACACCTGCGCCGCCGAGTTCGCCGCCAGGACGCCGTACTTCTACTCCTCCTACGACGAGGAGACCGAGGTCGCGCCGCGCGAGAAGCCCGCGGTGATCATCCTGGGCTCCGGTCCGAACCGCATCGGCCAGGGCATCGAGTTCGACTACTCCTGTGTCCACGCCTCCTTCGCGCTGAGCGACGCCGGGTACGAGACCGTGATGGTCAACTGCAACCCGGAGACCGTCTCCACCGACTACGACACCTCCGACCGGCTGTACTTCGAGCCGCTCACCCTGGAGGACGTCCTGGAGATCGTCCACGCCGAGCAGCAGGCCGGCCCGGTCGCGGGCGTCATCGTCCAGCTCGGCGGGCAGACGCCGCTGGGCCTGTCCCAGGCGCTCAAGGACAACGGCGTGCCGATCGTCGGCACCTCCCCGGAGGCCATCCACGCCGCCGAGGACCGCGGCGCCTTCGGGCGCGTGCTGGCGCAGGCCGGGCTCCCCGCCCCCAAGCACGGCACCGCCACCACCTTCGCCGAGGCCAAGGCCATCGCCGACGAGATCGGCTACCCGGTCCTGGTGCGCCCGTCGTACGTGCTCGGCGGACGCGGCATGGAGATCGTCTACGACGAGACCCGGCTGGAGTCCTACATCGCCGAGTCCACCGAGATCAGCCCCTCCCGGCCGGTCCTGGTCGACCGCTTCCTGGACGACGCGATCGAGATCGACGTCGACGCCCTGTACGACGGTGAGGAGCTGTACCTCGGCGGCGTCATGGAGCACATCGAGGAGGCCGGCATCCACTCCGGCGACTCGGCGTGCGCCCTGCCCCCGATCACGCTGGGCGGCTTCGACATCAAGCGGCTGCGCGCCTCCACCGAGGGCATCGCCAAGGGCGTCGGCGTGCGCGGCCTGATCAACATCCAGTTCGCGCTGGCCGGGGACATCCTCTACGTCCTGGAGGCCAACCCGCGCGCCTCGCGCACCGTCCCCTTCACCTCGAAGGCGACCGCGGTGCCGCTGGCCAAGGCCGCCGCCCGCATCTCGCTGGGCGCCACCATCGCCGAGCTGCGCGCCGAGGGACTGCTCCCCGCGCAGGGCGACGGCGGCGAGCTGCCGCTGGACGCGCCGATCTCCGTCAAGGAGGCCGTCATGCCGTGGTCCCGCTTCCGGGACATCCACGGCCGCGGCGTCGACACCGTCCTCGGCCCGGAGATGCGCTCCACCGGCGAGGTCATGGGCATCGACTCCGTCTTCGGCACGGCGTACGCCAAGTCGCAGGCCGGCGCCTACGGCCCGCTGCCCACCAAGGGCCGGGCGTTCATCTCGGTCGCCAACCGCGACAAGCGCTCGATGATCTTCCCGGCCCGCGAGCTGGTCGCCCACGGCTTCGAGCTGATGGCCACCTCCGGCACCGCCGAGGTCCTGCGCCGCAACGGCATCAACGCCACCGTCGTGCGCAAGCAGTCCGAGGGCACCGGCCCGAACGGCGAGAAGACCATCGTCCAGCTCATCCACGACGGCGAGGTCGACCTCATCGTCAACACCCCGTACGGCACCGGCGGCCGCCTCGACGGCTACGACATCCGCACGGCGGCCGTGGCCCGCTCCGTGCCCTGTCTGACGACGGTCCAGGCGCTGGCGGCGGCGGTCCAGGGCATCGACGCCCTCAACCACGGCGACGTGGGAGTGCGCTCACTCCAGGAACACGCCGAGTTCCTGACCGCGGCCCGCGACTGACCGCCCCGAGGGGGACACCGGAAACGGTGTCCCCCTCTTCATGAGCCCCTCATGAGGCCCTACGAGGACACATGTACAAGATCTTCTTCAAGCTCTTCTTCTCCCGCATGGACCCGGAGCAGGCCCACCACCTGGCCTTCCGCTGGATCCGCCTCGCCGTCCGCGTCCCCGTGCTGCGCACCTTCGCCGCCGCCGCGCTCGCGCCGCGCCACAAGGAGCTGCGTACCGAGGCCCTCGGGCTGCGGATGCACGGGCCCTTCGGGCTCGCCGCCGGCTTCGACAAGAACGCGGTCGCCATCGACGGCATGGCGATGCTCGGCTTCGACCACGTCGAGATCGGCACCGTCACCGGGGAGCCGCAGCCCGGCAACCCCAAGAAGCGGCTGTTCCGCCTGGTGAGCGACCGGGCGCTGATCAACCGCATGGGCTTCAACAACGACGGCTCGCTGGCCGTCGCCGCCCGCCTGGCCTCTCGTACGCCCGTCTTCAGGACCGTCGTCGGCGTCAACATCGGCAAGACGAAGGTCGTCCCGGAGGAGGAGGCCGTCGGCGACTACGTGAAGTCCGCCGAGCGGCTCGCCCCGTACGCCGACTACCTGGTCGTCAACGTCTCCTCCCCGAACACGCCCGGCCTGCGCAACCTCCAGGCCACCGAGGCCCTGCGTCCGCTGCTGACCGCCGTCCGGGAGGCCGCCGACCGAGCGGTCACCGCGCGGCGCGTCCCGCTCCTGGTCAAGATCGCGCCGGACCTCGCCGACGAGGACGTGGACGCGGTCGCCGACCTGGCCGTGGAACTGGGCCTGGACGGCATCATCGCCACCAACACCACCATCGCGCGCGAGGGCCTCGGCCTGACCTCCTCGCCCGTCCTCGTCCGGGAGACCGGCGGCCTGTCCGGCGCGCCCCTCAAGGCGCGCTCCCTGGAGGTGCTGCGCCGCCTCTACGCGCGCGTGGGCGACCGGATCACCCTGGTGGGCGTCGGCGGCATCGAGACCGCCGAGGACGCCTGGCAGCGCATCCTGGCCGGGGCCACGCTGGTCCAGGGCTACAGCGCGTTCATCTACCAGGGGCCGTTCTACGCCCGCGCCCTCCACAAGGGACTCGCCGCGCGCCTGCGGCAGAGCCCGTACGCCACCCTCGCCGACGCGGTCGGCGCCGATGTGAGGAAGCCCCGATGACCGGTACGACCGAGCCCTTCGGCGCGCGCCTGCGCCGCGCGATGGACGAGCGCGGCCCGCTGTGCGTCGGCATCGACCCGCACGCCTCCCTGCTCGCCGAGTGGGGCCTGAACGACGACGTGGCGGGCCTGGAGCGCTTCAGCCGCACCGTCGTGGAGGCCGTGGCCGACCGGGTGGCCGTGCTCAAGCCGCAGAGCGCCTTCTTCGAGCGGTTCGGCTCGCGCGGAGTCGCCGTGCTGGAGAAGTGCGTCCAGGAGGCGCGGGCGGCGGGCGCGCTGGTCGTCATGGACGCCAAGCGCGGCGACATCGGCTCCACCATGGCCGCGTACGCCGAGTCCTTCCTGCGCGAGGGCGCGCCGCTGTTCTCGGACGCCCTGACCGTCTCGCCGTACCTCGGCTACGGCTCGCTGAAGCCGGCCGTCGACCTGGCGCGCGAGAGCGGCGCGGGTCTGTTCGTGCTCGCGCTGACCTCCAACCCGGAGGGTGCCGAGGTGCAGCACGCGGTCCGCGCCGACGGGCGGAGCGTCGGGGCGACGATGCTGGCGCACCTGGCCGCGGAGAACGCCGGTCAGGCGCCCCTCGGCTCCTTCGGCGCCGTGGTCGGCGCCACCCTCGGCGACCTGTCGTCGTACGACCTGGGCATCAACGGGCCGCTCCTGGCGCCCGGCATCGGCGCCCAGGGAGCCGCTCCGGCGGACCTGCCGAGGGTCTTCGGCGCCGCGGTGCGCGACGTGGTGCCGAACGTCAGCCGGGGTGTGCTTCGTCACGGTCCGGACGTGCCCGCGCTGCGGAAGGCCGCAGACCGCTTCGCGGCGGAGATCCGGAGCGCGGTCATGGAGGCCTGAGCCTGGATACATCCTCAAATCAGAGGCAGTATGTCCTAAATGTCCGGCCTGACTGAGGCTGACCAGGACTTTTCCGCTGTTCTCGCTGACTCTTGAGGACTTGGGCGCTAGTCTCCGGGAAGAGTCAACGGGCAAGCGTGTTGCTCGTAGCTCCCCAGGTGTGGGGCGACTAGGTTCCTCACCGGTCCGTATCCGACAGTTCGACATCCGAGGTGACGTAGGCGTGGCTCTTCCGCCCCTTACCCCTGAACAGCGCGCAGCCGCGCTCGAAAAGGCCGCCGCGGCTCGCCGGGAGCGGGCCGAGGTCAAGAATCGACTCAAGCACTCCGGCGCCTCCCTCCACGAGGTCATCAAGCAGGGCCAGGAGAACGACGTCATCGGCAAGATGAAGGTCTCCGCCCTCCTGGAGTCCCTGCCGGGCGTGGGCAAGGTCCGCGCCAAGCAGATCATGGAGCGGCTGGGCATCTCCGAGAGCCGCCGCGTGCGCGGCCTCGGTTCCAACCAGATCGCCTCCCTGGAGCGTGAGTTCGGCAGCACCGGCAGCTGAGTCCGGACCACTCCGGGTTTGCTGGAATAATCGCTGCATGGCTGCAACACCCCGGGGGACGTCCCCCGTACCCCCGGACGCACGTCCGCGGCTGACCGTGCTCTCCGGCCCCTCGGGGGTCGGCAAGAGCACGGTCGTCGCCCATATGCGCAACGAACATCCCGAGGTATGGCTGTCGGTCTCGGCGACGACCCGCAGGCCCCGCCCCGGCGAGCAGCACGGTGTCCACTACTTCTTCGTCACCGACGAGGAGATGGACAAGCTGATCGCCAACGGCGAGCTGCTGGAGTGGGCCGAGTTCGCCGGCAACCGCTACGGCACGCCGCGCGCGGCCGTACTGGAGCGCCTGGAGGCCGGTGAGCCGGTGCTCCTGGAGATCGACCTCCAGGGCGCGCGGCAGGTCCGGGAGTCCATGCCGGAGGCCCAGCTGGTGTTCCTGGCCCCGCCCTCCTGGGAGGAGCTGGTGCGCCGGCTCACCGGCCGGGGCACCGAGCCGCCGGAGGTGATCGAGCGGCGCCTCGCCGCCGCCAAGGTCGAGCTGGCGGCCGAGCCGGAGTTCGACCAGACCCTGGTGAACACCTCCGTCGAGGACGTGGCGCGCGAGCTGCTAGCCTTGACGAACGTCGTGTGATCGCCACTGGTCACCCTGCGATCATCCTGACTGAATCTTTCCCATCCATCGGAAGGTAGAGCGTGTCCTCTTCCATCTCCGCGCCCGAGGGCATCATCAACCCGCCGATCGACGAGCTCCTCGAGGCCACGGACTCGAAGTACAGCCTCGTGATCTACGCGGCCAAGCGGGCCCGCCAGATCAACGCGTACTACTCGCAGCTCGGCGAGGGCCTCCTCGAGTACGTCGGTCCGCTCGTCGACACCCACGTCCACGAGAAGCCGCTCTCGATCGCCCTGCGCGAGATCAACGCGGGGCTGCTGACCTCCGAGGCCATCGAGGGCCCGGCGCAGTAGTGCCGACCCTATCGGCGGTAGTATTTTCAGCCTGAAGCTGACTTTTCCACAGGCCCGGCAGCCCGACTGCCGGGCCTGTGGTGTGTGATGGGTCGTACGCGACATCCGAGCCGGGGAGAAACGGCCGGGAGGAAACGGGGAGAGACGGTGGACAAGCCCAAGGTCGTTCTGGGGGTCAGCGGCGGCATCGCCGCGTACAAGGCGTGTGAGCTGCTGCGCAGGCTCACGGAGTCGGGGCACGAGGTCCGGGTCGTCCCCACCGCCTCCGCCCTGCACTTCGTCGGCGCCGCCACCTGGTCCGCCCTCTCGGGCAACCCGGTGTCCACCGAGGTGTGGGACGACGTCCACCAGGTCCCGCACGTGCGCATCGGCCAGCACGCCGACCTGGTCGTCGTCGCCCCGGCCACCGCCGACATGCTCGCCAAGGCGGCCCACGGCCTCGCCGACGACCTCCTCACCAACACCCTGCTCACCGCCCGCTGCCCGGTCGTCTTCGCCCCCGCCATGCACACCGAGATGTGGGAGCACCCGGCCACCCAGGAGAACGTGGCGACACTGCGCCGCCGGGGCGCCGTCGTCATCGAGCCCGCCGTCGGCCGCCTCACCGGCGTCGACACCGGCAAGGGGCGGCTGCCCGACCCGGGCGAGATCTTCGAGGTCTGCCGGCGCGTGCTCGCCCGTGGCGTGCGGGAGCCGGACCTCGCCGGACGGCACGTCGTCGTCAGCGCCGGCGGCACCCGGGAGCCCCTCGACCCCGTCCGCTTCCTCGGCAACCGCTCCTCCGGCAAGCAGGGCTACGCCCTCGCCCGCACCGCCGCCGCCCGGGGCGCCCGCGTCACACTGGTCGCGGCGAACGCGTCGCTTCCGGACCCGGCCGGTGTGGACGTCGTGCCGGTGGGCACGGCCGTCGAACTGCGCGAGGCCGTGCTGCGCGCCGCCGCGGACGCCGACGCCGTCGTCATGGCCGCCGCGGTCGCGGACTTCCGCCCGGCGACGTACGCCACCGGGAAGATCAAGAAGAAGGACGACCAGGAACCCGCCCCGATCGCCCTGGTGCGCAACCCCGACATCCTCGCGGAGGTCTCCGCCGACCGTGCCCGCCCCGGCCAGGTGGTGGTCGGCTTCGCCGCCGAGACCGACGACGTGCTCGTCAACGGACGCGCCAAGCTCAAGCGCAAGGGCTGCGACCTGCTCGTGGTGAACGAGGTGGGGGAGCGCAAGACCTTCGGCTCCGAGGAGAACGAGGCGGTGGTCCTCGGCGCCGACGGCAGTGAGACCCCGGTCGCCCACGGCCCCAAGGAAGCGCTGGCCGAAACCGTGTGGGACCTCGTGGCCGAACGGCTCGGCTGAATGACCCATACGCTTCGCGCTCCTCGCGAACCCCTCGTATTCGAGCGTGGCGGCCCTGGCCAAGGGCGCTCCGTTCTGGGCAGAATGCCCGTGCCGCAGGTCACAGCCCTTCCGACAGCCGAGACGGGTGGGTCGGCGGCGGAGTGCGACCGATAAACTGTTCTCGGACGTCGCCGGGTGCAGCTCCCCGTGCCGTCCACCAATGATCAGCCAGCAGCCGCTGCAAACCCAGGGAGCGTTGTGTCCCGTCGCCTGTTCACCTCGGAGTCCGTGACCGAAGGTCACCCCGACAAGATCGCTGACCAGATCAGCGACACCATTCTCGACGCGCTCCTGCGCGAGGACCCGACCTCTCGGGTCGCCGTCGAAACCCTGATCACCACCGGCCTGGTGCACGTGGCCGGAGAGGTGACGACCAAGGCCTACGCGGACATCGCCACGCTGGTCCGCGGCAAGATCCTGGAGATCGGCTACGACTCCTCGAAGAAGGGCTTCGACGGCGCCTCCTGCGGCGTCTCGGTCTCGATCGGCGCCCAGTCCCCGGACATCGCGCAGGGCGTCGACACGGCGTACGAGAACCGCGTCGAGGGCGACGAGGACGAGCTGGACCGCCAGGGCGCCGGTGACCAGGGCCTGATGTTCGGCTACGCGTCCGACGAGACGCCGACCCTGATGCCGCTCCCGGTCTTCCTCGCGCACCGCCTGTCCAAGCGCCTGTCCGAGGTCCGCAAGAACGGCACGATCCCCTACCTGCGCCCGGACGGCAAGACGCAGGTCACCATCGAGTACGACGGCGACAAGGCCGTCCGCCTCGACACGGTCGTCGTCTCCTCGCAGCACGCGAGCGACATCGACCTGGAGTCGCTGCTCGCCCCCGACATCAAGGAGTTCGTCGTCGAGCCCGAGCTGAAGGCGCTGCTCGACGACGGCATCAAGCTCGACACGGAGAACTACCGCCTCCTGGTCAACCCGACCGGCCGCTTCGAGATCGGCGGCCCGATGGGCGACGCCGGACTGACCGGCCGCAAGATCATCATCGACACCTACGGCGGCATGGCCCGCCACGGCGGCGGCGCCTTCTCGGGCAAGGACCCGTCCAAGGTCGACCGCTCCGCCGCGTACGCCATGCGCTGGGTCGCCAAGAACGTGGTCGCCGCGGGCCTCGCCTCCCGCTGCGAGGTCCAGGTCGCCTACGCGATCGGCAAGGCCGAGCCCGTCGGTCTCTTCGTGGAGACCTTCGGCACCGCCAAGATCGACGCGGAGAAGATCGAGAAGGCGATCGACGAGGTCTTCGACCTCCGTCCGGCCGCCATCATCCGCGACCTCGACCTGCTCCGCCCGATCTACGCCCAGACCGCGGCGTACGGCCACTTCGGCCGTGAGCTTCCCGACTTCACCTGGGAGCGCACGGACCGCGTGGACGCGCTGCGGCAGGCGGCGGGGCTGTAGGACGCCTCGCCCGACGGCATCGGTGAGGCCCGGCGTTCCCACGGGGACGCCGGGCCTCACCGCGTCCGGCGTCCGGCGCGTCCGCCGTCCGGCGCGGCGGGAGCCGCGCTCGCGGGGCCGGTCCGCGTCCGCCCACGCCGGTGCTCCTCCCGGTGCGCAGGCGACGGGAACTTCGGGGCGGTGAGTCCCCGCGGGTTCGCATCCCGTCGTCGGCCGGCCGGAGCGGTCGGCCGACGTGGCCGTGGGACCGACGAGGGAGCCGGGCCGTCGCCGGTGGAGAACGGTGAGACGGCGGGCACCGTCGCTTGTCAGTGGTCTTTGGTAAGAATGCAGGCGTGAGCAGCGAGAACGAACCGGCGGGCGGCGGCGCCCAGGACGCGCCGCCGGAGCAGCTCGCGCTCATCCGGGAGAGTGTGCGCCAGGCGAAGGCACCACGGGCCAAGCCGCGGACCTGGCGCGGAGCCGCGCTCGCCAAGGAGCTGCCCGTCGCCCGGGTCCTCGTCGACAAGGGCGTACTCCACCTGGACCGGTACTTCGACTACGCCGTGCCCGAGGAACTCGACGCGGACGCCCAGCCCGGGGTGCGGGTGCGGGTCCGGTTCGGCGCCGGGCGGCACCGGGTGCGGGACGGCCGGCGCGAGGGCGGGGGGCTCATCGACGGCTTCCTGATCGAGCGGCTCCCCGAGTCCGACTACGCGGGGCCCCTGGCCGCGCTGGCCCAGGTCGTCTCGCCCGAGCGGATCCTCGACCAGGAGCTGCTGGGGCTCGCGCGGGCGGTCGCCGACCGGTACGCGGGCAGTCTCGCCGACGTGCTCCAGCTGGCGGTGCCACCGCGCAACGCGCGCGCGGAGAAGCGGACGTCACCTGAGCCGCTGCCCCCGCCGCCGGTGCCCGAGCCGGGGACCTGGGCGCGGTACGAGCAGGGGGCCGCGTTCGTGGCGTCCCTCGCCTCGGGGAGCGCGCCGCGCGCGGTGTGGAACGCGCTGCCCGGCCCGCAGTGGAGCGAGGAACTGGCGCGGGCCGTGGCGGCGACGCTGGCGTCCGGCCGGGGCGCGCTGGTCGTCGTGCCGGACGGCCGGGCGGTCGCCCGCGTCGACGCCGCCCTGACCGCCCTGCTGGGTGCGGGACGGCACGCGGTGCTCACCGCCGACGCCGGTCCCGAGAAGCGGTACGCGCAGTGGCTCGCGGTGCGCAGGGGCGCCGTACGGGCCGTCGTCGGCACCCGCGCCGCGATGTTCGCGCCGGTGCGGGACCTCGGTCTGGTCGCCCTCTGGGACGACGGCGACGACAGCCACAGCGAGCCGCACGCCCCGCAGCCGCACGCGCGCGAGGTGCTGCTGCTGCGCGCCGCCCAGGACCGGTGCGCCTTCCTGCTGGGCGGCTGGAGCTGCACCGTGGAGGCCGCCCAGCTCGTGGAGACCGGCTGGGCCCGGCCGCTGATCGCCTCCCGGGAGCAGGTCCGGGCCGCCGCTCCGCTGGTCCGGACCGTGGGGGACCAGGACCTGGCCAGGGACGAGGCCGCCCGGGCCGCGCGGCTGCCGACCCTCGCCTGGCAGGTCGTCCGGGACGGCCTGCGGCACGGACCGGTGCTCGTGCAGGTGCCCCGGCGGGGTTACGTACCCCGCATGGCGTGTGCCGCCTGCCGGACGCCCGCGCGGTGCCGGCACTGCTCCGGGCCGCTGGAGGGCCAGGAGTCCGGGGCGGCGCTGCGGTGCGGGTGGTGCGGACGCGAGGAGGGCGCCTGGCACTGCCCCGAGTGCGGGGCCTTCCGGTTGCGCGCCCAGGTCGTGGGGGCGCGGCGCACCGCCGAGGAGCTGGGGCGGGCCTTCCCGGCGGTGCCCGTGCGCACCTCGGGGCGCGAGCATGTGCTGGACACGGTGTCCGAGGCCCCCGCGCTGGTCGTCAGCACCCCGGGTGCCGAACCGGTCGCCGAGGGCGGTTACGCGGCGGCCCTGCTGCTCGACGGCTGGGCGATGCTCGGGCGGCCGGACCTGCGCGCCGGTGAGGACGCGCTGCGCCGCTGGCTGGCCGCCGCGGCCCTGGTGCGTCCGCAGGGCGTGGGCGGCACCGTCGTCGCGGTCGCCGAGCCGACCCTGCGGCCGGTGCAGGCGCTGGTGCGCTGGGACCCGGTGGGGCACGCGGTGCGGGAGCTGGGTGAGCGGGCCGAGCTGGGCTTCCCGCCGGTCTCCCGGATGGCGGCCGTGTCGGGGCCGGCGGAGGCGGTGGCCGGCTTCCTCGGCGCGGTCGAGCTGCCGGGCGAGGCCGAGGTACTGGGCCCCGTGCCGCTGCCGGTCACGGCGGCGGGGCGTCCGCGGCGGGTGGGGGCACCACCGCCGGGGGAGCACTGGGAGCGGGCACTGATCCGGGTGCCGCCGGGCCGGGGGGCGGCGCTGGCCGGTGCGCTGAAGGCCGCTCAGGCGGCGCGGACGGCGCGGGGGAGCGACACGGCGGTGTGGGTGCGGATCGATCCCCCCGACATCGGGTGAGGAGCGGGGCCGGCCATCGGGTGAGGAGCGGGGCCGGGGGAGCCCGCCGTACCCCCGGGGGGAAGCGGGAGCGCGGCGGGCCGGTGAGGTGTCGCGGGCGGCGGTTCCGGCGGGCTGTCGCGGGCTGTCGCGGTCAGCCGTGGCCGGGCGCTGCGGGTGGTGTCGGGTGGTTCGGCCGGTGCGGGTCAGCCGTTGCGCGGGCTGGGGAAGGACGTGGGCCGGACGTCGTCGCGCAGGGCCGGACTGCCCGCCGTCGGCTGGGTCGGCATGGAACGGGCCGCGGGGACCGTGGGGACGGTGGGCAGGCCGGGGCCCACGTTGACCGGGCGGGCGGCCGTCGGCTCCGGTGCGTGCTCGGGGGCCTCGGTGGCGGGGGCGGCCTGGGCCGTGGCGCGGCGGGAGCCGTAGCGACGGTGCACGGCCTGCTTGGTGACACCGAGCGCGGAGCCCACGGCGTCCCACGAGAAGCCGAGCGAACGGTCGAAGTCCACGGCGGCCGTGACCAGGGTCTCGACACTGTCCCGCAGTTCCTGGGCGAGACGGACCGTCGGGGCGGGAGCCCGTCCGTAGACGACGAAGCCCGTGGACGGGCCGGAGCGGCGCGGGCGGTAGACGTTGCCCAGCTGGGCGGTGAGGGTGCGCAGTGCGTCCACCTGCCGGCGGACCCGCTCGATGTCCCGCACCAGCAAGTGCAGGCTGGCCCGAGCCTGGGCGTCGTGGGTTGCGTGGTCGGCCATGAACAAGCCTCTCGAACCGGCGTTGAAAGGAATCGGGCCGCGCGGGCGGCCCGGTGGTCAACTCTTCCTTGACCAACGCGTGGGCGCTCCGCTGGTCACGGGGTGGGGGCGTGGAGGCATATGCGTGCGCCTGGTTCCGGGGGTGTGCGCCTCGGCCCGCGGCCTTCGGCGTGCTTCCCTCCCATCCGCGCACCACCCGTTTCCGGTCGGTCGAGAGGCTCGGGTCTGCCGCAGGGGTGCGGCGCCATCGGCGGCATCCCGTCGTGTCCGGGCTCGTAGACTGGTGCGTCGCCCCCAATCGCCCCGACCGAGAGGCCCGTCCCACCCATGAAGCTGGTCTTCGCCGGTACCCCCGAGGTCGCCGTGCCCGCCCTGGACGCCCTGATCGCCTCCGGGCGCCACGAGGTGGCCGCCGTCGTCACGCGGCCCGACGCCCCGGCCGGACGCGGGCGCCGGCTGGTCGCCTCTCCGGTGGCCGAGCGGGCGGTGGAGGCCGGGATCGAGGTGCTCAAGCCCGCCAAGCCGCGCGACCCGGAGTTCCTGGAGCGGCTGCGCGAGATCGCGCCCGACTGCTGCCCCGTCGTCGCCTACGGGGCCCTGCTGCCCCGCGTCGCCCTCGACGTGCCCGCCCGCGGCTGGGTCAACCTGCACTTCTCGCTGCTGCCCGCCTGGCGCGGTGCCGCGCCCGTGCAGCACGCGCTGATGGCGGGCGACGAGATCACCGGCGCCTCCACCTTCCTGATCGAGGAGGGCCTCGACTCCGGCCCCGTCTACGGGACGGTCACCGAGACCGTCCGTCCCACCGACACCAGCGGCGACCTGCTGACCCGGCTCGCCTTCGCCGGCGCCGGGCTGCTCGCCGCCACCATGGACGGCATCGAGGACGGCAGCCTGAAGGCCGTACCGCAGCCGGCCGACGGCGTCACCCTCGCACCGAAGATCACCGTCGAGGACGCCCGGGTGGACTGGGCCGCCCCGGCGCTGCGCGTGGACCGGGTGGTGCGCGGCTGCACCCCGGCCCCCGGCGCCTGGACCACGTTCCGGGGTGAGCGGCTCAAGCTGGTGCAGGCCGTGCCCGTGCCGGACCGGACGGACCTCGCCCCGGGGCAGCTCGCCGCCGGCAAGAACAACGTGTACGTCGGCACCGGCTCCCACGCCGTCGAGCTGCTGTGGGTGCAGGCCCAGGGCAAGAAGCCGATGCGGGCGGCGGACTGGGCGCGCGGGGCGCGGATCGCCGAGGGCGAGTCGGTCGGCGGCTGACCCGCGCCCGCGCGCCACCGCTCACCGGCCCGGCGTACGCTGGTGAGCGCACTTCACCCCACACCCGGAGCACCTTTTTCGTGAGTGATCAGCCCCGCCGTCCCCGTAAGCCCGGCAAGCCGTACCGCAGGCCCCAGAAGGACCCCGTCCGCATCCTCGCCTTCGAGGCGCTCAGGGCCGTGGACGAGCGGGACGCGTACGCCAACCTCGTCCTGCCGCCGCTGCTGCGCAAGGCCCGCGAGAAGGGCGACTTCGACGCGCGGGACGCGGCGCTCGCGACCGAGCTGGTGTACGGGACGCTGCGCCGCCAGGGAACGTACGACGCGATCATCGCCGACTGCGTCGACCGGCCGCTGCGGGAGGTCGACCCGCCGGTGCTGGACGTGCTCGGTCTCGGTGTCCACCAGCTGCTCGGCACCCGGATCCCGAGCCACGCGGCCGTGTCCGCCACCGTGGAGCTGGCGCGGGTCGTGCTCGGCGACGGACGGGCGAAGTTCGTCAACGCGGTGCTGCGCAAGGTCGCGCGCGACGATCTGGACGGGTGGCTGGCGCGGGTCGCCCCGCCCTACGACGAGGACCCGGAGGACCACCTCGCCGTCGTGCACTCGCACCCGCGGTGGGTCGTCTCCGCGCTGTGGGACTCGCTCGGCGGCGGCCGGTCCGGCATCGAGGAACTCCTCGCCGCCGACAACGAGCGGCCCGAGGTCACGCTGGTCGCCCGGCCCGGACGGTCGACGACCGGCGAACTGCTCGGCGAGGAGGCCGCCGTACCGGGCCGCTGGTCGCCGTACGCCGTGCGGCTGAGCGAGGGCGGCGAGCCCGGTGCCGTGGAGGCCGTGCGGGAGAACCGGGCCGGTGTGCAGGACGAGGGCAGCCAGCTCGTGGCCCTCGCGCTGGCGAACGCGCCCCTCGACGGGCCGGACCGGCGCTGGCTGGACGGGTGCGCCGGACCGGGCGGCAAGGCCGCGCTGCTGGGCGCCCTGGCCGCCGAGCGCGGTGCCTTCCTGCTCGCGTCCGAGAAGCAGCCGCACCGGGCGGGTCTGGTCGCCAAGGCACTGGACGGCAACCCCGGGCCCTACCAGGTGATCGCGGCCGACGGGACGCGGCCGGCCTGGCGCCCCGGTGGCTTCGACCGCGTCCTGGTCGACGTGCCGTGCACCGGGCTCGGTGCCCTGCGCCGCCGCCCCGAGGCGCGCTGGCGGCGCCGTCCCGAGGACCTCGACGGGTTCGCCCCGCTCCAGCGCGGGCTGCTGCGCAGCGCCCTGGACGCCGTACGGGTGGGCGGCGTCGTCGGCTACGCGACCTGCTCGCCCCACCTCGCGGAGACCCGCGCGGTCGTCGACGACGTCCTCAAGCAGGTCCCCGGCACCGAGCTGCTCGACGCCCGGCCCCTGCTGCCCGGCGTACCGGAGCTGGGCGAGGGCCCCGACGTACAGCTGTGGCCGCACCTGCACGGGACCGACGCCATGTACCTGGCGCTGATCCGGCGCACCGCCTGACGGACCGCCCGCGGAGCCGGGGTCGGCCCAGCCGGGGGCGGCCCACTCGGGGTCGGCCCAGCTCCTAGCCCCGGCTCACCCGCACCCGTTCCCCGCCCACGAGTTCCGGTGTCAGGTCGACCTGGACCTGATGGGTGGTCTGGTGGTCGACGCTGCCGCCGAGTTCGGCCGTCACCACGCCGATGCGGACACCGCCGCGGCCACTGCCGGAGCGGTGGACCTGCACGGTGAAGGTCAGACTCACGTTCTCCACGGCGAAGCCGAGGGCCTGGCCCGCCGCCTCGGCCCGGGCCTCCTCCAGCTCGCCCCTGACCTGGCGGATCACCTCGGCCAGTCCCACGAACCCCGGTTCGTTCGTCAAGTCCCCTCCACAACAGTCCAGTTCACCTCTCGTCGCAGCAGTATGCGGCAGGAGCACACGCCCGTATAGTTCGAATATGGCTGCTGGCGGGGGAGTTCCGGCCGCCGCGTCGACCGGCACGCCGACCTGGGCGGTGCGGATCCGGGGGGCGGACGGCGAGATCGCGGGGGCGGGCATTCTGCTCACCCCCTTCTGGGTGCTCACCTGCGCGCACGTGGTGGACCGTGCGGCGCCCCGGATCACGGCGGAGTTCGTCGGCGCGGCCGACCACAGCGTGCCCGCCGTCCCCGCCCGGGTGGACGGTGACGCCTACGTGCCGGAGACGCGGGACGGCGACGACGACCCCAGCGGGGACGTGGCGCTGCTGCGGCTGGAGCGGCCCCGGCCCGTCGAGGAAACGGTTCGGCTCCACCGGCTGTCCACGCCCGGCCGCCTGGTGCGGATGTACGGATTCCCGTACGACCACAACGGCGGCATCTGGTTCCGCGCCACCGTCGTCGGCCCCTGCGGACGCGACGGGCAGGTACAGCTCAGCCCGGCCAGCGCGGGCGAACTGGCCAGCCCCGGGTGCAGCGGCGCCGGCGTGGTCGACAACGCGACCGGCCAGGTCATCGGCATGGTGCTCACCGGTCAGCGGGACCAGCACGGCAACCGGTTCTCCTTCATGAGTCCCGCCGAGACCATCGTCCGCCACCTGCCCCGGCTCCGGTCCCTCACGGAGGGGCCCAGCGCCGTCGACCACCGGCTGCGCTCCACCGACGACGACGCCGCCCAGGCCCTGCTCGACGAGCCGTTCGCCCAGCGCCTCGCCGCCTGGCTGCGCGACGACGGCAGCCAGGTGAAGATCAGCGTCGTCCGGCACGACGACGACGCGCGCGGGGCCACCCTGCGCCGCGCCATCACCCTCGCCGACCGGGAGTTACGGACCGCGGTCTCCGTCGACCGCGCCTCGCTCGATCCGCCCGGCACCGTCCCGTCGGCCGGCGGACACGACCTCGCCGTGCACGCGGGCGGGCTGACCACCGCCCGGATCGCCGAGCGGATCGTCGCACGCATGGGGCTGTGGCAGCACCCGGAGATCTCCCCGCTCGACCGCATCCGCGCCGCGGAGGTCACCCTCACCCTCGTCGTCGTCGGCGTCGACGAGGCGGCCGACCCGGCCGCCCTGCTGGACCTGCTGGAGGTGCTGCGCGCCGGGGGCAACCGGCTGCTGCTGATCTTCCGTGCGACCGGCGACTGCCACCGCCGTGCCCGGGACCTGCTGCTGACCCGGCCCGCGCGGGAGCGCCGCGACCGGCTCGTGGAGCGGCTGAGGGAGATCACCGGGCCGCTCGCCAAGGCCGTGCAGGAGCGCCGCGCGGCCGTGGTGCCGCAGGACGCGCGGCGCCTCGACTCGGACCTGGTGGCCGCGCACGCCGCACTCGCCGACCTGCTGCGGGCGCGGGACCGCGACCCCGGCCACGCCCCCGACCCGGGGAGGTACGAGCGGCTGGCCGACCGGGTCGCCGCCCGGCTGGCGGCGAGCGTCGACCGGCTCGACCGGTTGTCCGACCGGCGCGACGAACTCACCGGCCGCCTGCTCAGCTACCACGTCCTGCACCAGCACGCCACGCAGGGCGAGGAGGACCCGGCGGTGGACGCCCTCTACCTCCGGGCCCACGACCTGCTCCGGACCAGGCCGTGCGACGTGCCCGCGGCGGAAGCGGCGGTGGACGCCTACACGCGACGCGTGGACGACCACGGCGGGGAGAGACGTGACGTGGGCGAAGGAGAGACGTGACGTGGTCGGGAGACACGTGATGCGGCGGAGAGACACGTGATGCGGCGGGGGAGGCGTGACGTGGCAGTGGAGAGAGGCGCCGCACCACCGCACGGCCCCACGGTCGGGCCGGGGAGCCCG
Organism: Streptomyces sp. BK79; assembly: GCF_044142145.1. Taxonomy (NCBI): domain Bacteria; kingdom Bacillati; phylum Actinomycetota; class Actinomycetes; order Kitasatosporales; family Streptomycetaceae; genus Streptomyces; species Streptomyces sp. BK79. Next base: position 94,640 of record NZ_JBHVOC010000021.1, on the reverse strand, counting down.
GCATGAGTGAGACGGCCTGCGTCAGACCCGGCTGCCAGGGCGGCCGCATCATGGTCACCGGCTTCTGTGACACCTGCTCGCGCCGCCCCCTCGACCCCGGCCCCACCCCGGCACGGCCCGCCGCCGCCCCGGGCGGTTCCGCCGCACCGGCCCCGCCCCCGCGGGGCTTGGCCGAGGCGCCGGTCCCGCCGGCGCCGCCCGGCCCCGAGCTGGACCGCGACGGGCTGCTGGTGCTGCCCCGCCTGCCCTCCCCGGACCCCTCCGAGACCGCCGACACCACCGCCCGGCCCCCCACCGGCGGCCGGCGCTGCGGCGTCGACAACTGCGCCGGCACCATCGGGGTCGCCTACGACGGCGGTCCCGCGCCCGACCACGGGTACTGCCCGGTGTGCGGCGCGGAGTACTCGTTCCGGCCGAAACTGCGCCCCGGTGACCGGGTCGGCGGCCACTACGAGGTGCTCGGCTATCTCGCGGTCGGCGGCCATGGCTGGGTCTACCTGGCCGAGGACACCCGGGTGCCCGGTCTGCACGTCGTCCTCAAAGGGCTGATCAACACGGGGGACGCCATGGCCCGGCGGGCGGCCGTCGAGGAGCGCCGCTCGCTCACCACGCTCCACCACCGGGACATCGTCCGCATCGTCACCCACGTCCAGCACCGGGCGCCCGGCGACGCCGAACCGACCGGTTACATCGTGATGGAGTACGTCGGCGGCCGTTCCCTCGCCTGGATCCGGTTCGCCCCCGAGGAGGAGCTGACGCGGCTGTTCGGTGCCGGCGGCTTCGAGTTCGGGCACGTCATCACGTACGGCTGCAAGATCCTCGGCGCCCTGGAGTACCTGCACGACCAGGGCCTGCTCTACTGCGACATGAAGCCCGAGAACGTCATCCACTACGGCCGCGAGATCAAGGTCATAGACCTGGGCGCGATCCGCCGGGTCGACGACCGCACCTCCGGGCTCGTCCACACCCACGGGTACGCCCCGCCCAAGAAGGAACGCGACGAACGCGGCCTCGGCGTCGACAGCGACCTCTACACCGTCGGCCGCACCCTGAAGGTGCTCGCCGAGCGGGCGTCCCCGCCCGCCGGGCTCGCCGCCCGCTCCTTCGAGGCGCTGATCCGCCGCGCCACCCACCCGGAGCCCGCCGCCCGGTTCCACTCCGCGGCGGAGATGTCCCGCCAGCTGTGGGAGGTGCTGCGCGAGCACCAGGCCCTCGGCGGGCACGAGCCGTACCCGGAGCGCTCCACCCGGTTCGAGCCGACCGCGGCGGTCTTCGGCGCCGCCCTCGGCACGGTCCCGGGGCTAGAGCGGTGGGCGCGGCGCTTCGGCACCGAGGCGCCGGAGCTGCCCGCCGGGGCCCCGGACCCGCGGGCGGTGGCCCGTGCGCTGCCGGTCCCCCTCCCCGACGCCTCCGACGAGGCGGCCGTACTGCTCGGCGGGCTGGCCGCCGACACCCCCGACCGCATCGCCGAGCGGGCCCAGGCCGACCCGGCGCTGCGCACCGTGGAGACCGCGCTGTGGCTGTGCCGCGCCTACCTGGACGCCGGGGACGCCGCACGGGGCGAGGCGTGGGTGGCCCGGGCCAAGGGGTGGAGCGGTGACTACGACTGGCGGATCCTCTGGCACCAGGGCCTGGTGCGTCTGGTGCGCGGCGCGGTGGAGCAGGCGGAGGACGAGTTCGCCGCCACCTACGCCGCGCTGCCCGGGGAGGCGGCGCCGAAACTGGCCCTCGGGTACTGCGCCGAGTACCTGGCCGAGCGGCTGCGCGCACCCGCCGTACGCGAGCCGGACGTACGGGGGCCGGACGTACAGGGGCCCGCCGCGCGCGAGGCCGCCGCACGGGAGCGCGCCGGGCGGGAGGCCGGGCCGGCGCCGGGGCGTGCCGGGCAGCAGCGGGCCGATCAGGCACAGGACCGCGAGCTGCGGGCCGAGGAGTACTACGAGGCCGTCCGGCGGCGCGACCCCACCCAGGGCAGCGCCGCCTTCGGACTGGCCCGCATCCGGCTGCGCCGCGACGGCCGCCGGCAGGCCGTCGCCGTGCTGGACGAGGTGCCGACCACCTCCCGGCACTACGACGCGGCGCGCGTCGCCGCGGTGCGGGTGCTGGCGGGGCGGCTGCCCGGCGGGGGCGCGCCCCGCGCCGCCGACCTGCGCGAGGCCGCCGGCCGGCTGGCCGGGCTCCACCTGGACGGCAGCGGGGCCTGGGACCGGCTGGTGACGGAACTGCGGGAGCAGGCGCTCGCCTGCCGCCCGCCGGACGGCTGGGGGAGCGGCTTCCCCGCGGGGGAGCTGTTCGGACCGCGGGACAGCGAGGAGACACTGCGCCGGCTGCTCTCCCGGTCGCTGAGGCGGCTCGCCGACCAGGCGGGCAGCGCCGGCGAGCGCGGCGACCTGCTGGACCGGGCGTACGCGGTGCTCCCGGCTCCGGCCGGGCTGCGCGAGGTGCTGCGGGGGTGGCGGCGTACGGCGTGAGTGTGCGGCGGTGCCGGGGGCCTGGCGGACGGGTCCCGGGGAGTGACGACGAGGCCGAGGGGGGCACGGACAGCGTGGAGACGGGAACGCCCCGGGCGGGCGAGGCGGCCGGGCGGATCACCGCCGGGCTGGAGATCAGCCAGTGGAAGTACCTGTCCACCGGGACGGCGGACCCGCGGATGCACGCCATCCTCAGCGTGACCGTGGACGGCACCGGGGGCGCCGGCCGCCCGGACGGCCCGGTGCTGGCGCAGGTCCTCGCGGTGGACTGCTCCAGCTCGATGACCTGGCCGGTAGAGAAGCTGCACGCCGCCCAGCAGGCGGCGGTCGCGGCGATCCGGAAACTGCCCGACGGCACCCCGTTCGCGGTGGTCCGGGGGAACGAGCACGCGGCCATGGCGTACCCGGACACCCCGCGCATGGTCCGGGCCTCCGCCCGTACCCGGGCACGGGCGGAACGGGCCGTGCACGGGCTGGTCGCGGGCGGCGGCACCTGCATCGGCGCCTGGCTCGACCTGGGCAGGCGCCTGCTGACGGAACAGGACGCGCCCATCGGACACGTTCTGCTGCTCACCGACGGCAAGAACCAGCACGACGAGGAGATGCCGCTCGCCCAGGTCCTGGAGGAGTGCGCGGGCCGGTTCGTCTGTGACGCCTGGGGCATCGGCGACGGCTGGGACGGCCAGGAACTGCTGCGGATCACCCGCCGGCTGCACGGCAGCGCCTCCTCGGTGCGCGAGGAGGGGGACCTGCCTGCGGAGTACGAGCAGCTGGTGAACCGGCTCCTCACCAAGACCGTTCCCGAACTGGCGCTCTCGGTCACCGCGATGCCCGGGGCCGCCGTGCGCTATCTCAAGCAGGTCTTCCCCACCGAGGCCGAGCTGACCGCCGAGGAGGGCACCGGCCGGTTCGTCACCCGGGCCTGGGGCGACGAGACCCGCCGCTACCAGCTGTGCCTGTCCGCGGACCCCTCAGGCCGCCCGCACCGGGAGGACCTCCAGCTGGCCGTGGTCACCCTCGACGTACCCGGCGGCGAGGTGCGGCTGCCGCCGCCGCAGCCCTGCCTGGTGCACTGGACCGACAACCCGGCCCTGTCCCAGCACACCGACGCCCAGGTCGACCACTTCGAGCGGCACCAGCGGCTCGGCGAGGCCGTCGCCGCCGCCACCGACGCCCACCGGCGCGGACAGCGCGAACTCGCCGAGCACCAGCTCGGCCGGGCCGCGCAGCTCGCCCACGAGATGGGCGCCGACGAGCAGCTCGCCCGGCTGTCCCGGCTGGTGCGTGTCGACGACGCTCGGGAGGGGCGGGTCACCCTGCGTCCCGACGTGGCGGCCGTCGACTTCGAGCACCTGATCACCGCGAGCAGCCGCAGCACCTACGGCCCCGCGTCCGGCACCGGCGGCGCCGACGCGGCGGGCGCCGAGCCGGGGGGCGGGGTCACCGTGCCCTGCCCGGCCTGCTCGAGCAGCGCGCCGGTGGGCGCCCGCTTCTGCCCGTCCTGCGGCCACCGCTTCGAGGAGCGGCGGTGAGCACGACCGGCCGGGACCTGGCCCGGAGACTCAGGCTGCTGCTGGCCCTCGGGACCGCCGCCACCCTGGTGCTGTTCCTCGCCTACCGGGGCGTGCACGACGACACCGTGCCCCTGTCCACCGCGAGCGCGCCCGGCATCCTCGCCGTCGACACCGCGCGGAGTGCGATGCGCGACGCGCACCAGGTGGTCGAGGACAGCGGCCCCGAGGGCGACATCAGCGGCGAGTTCCACACCCGGGTCTCGGTCGCCCAGCAGAGCCTCGCCCTGGCCGCGTCCGAGAACGTCACCGGGCTGGCGGGGCGCCACGACCTCCAGACCGTCACCGGGCTGATCGCCGTCTACTCGGCCTGGGTGGACCGCCGGGGCCGCGAGCCGGACGGCTCACCGCTGCGCGCCGCCTACCTCCACTACGCCGAGAAGGTCCTCGGACTGGAGGCCGAACCGGGCACGGACGGCGACATCATGAGCCGCCTGGAGGCCCTGCGCGCCGAACAGCTGCGGGAGGCCGGACGGCAGGCCGCCTTCCCCTGGCAGCTGTGGCTCGGCTGGGGCACGGTCGCGGTGCTGTACGCGGCCCTGTGCGGGGCGCTGCTGGAGACCCAGCGGTTCCTGCGGCGCCGCTTCCGGCGGCCCGTGCACCTGCGGCTGCTGGCGGCCACCGCGGTGTGCGCGCTCGGCGTGCCGGTACTGGCCTGGTACACGTTCTCGGCGCACCGCGCGATGACCGGTTCCCTCGCCGACGTACGGGTGCCGCGCGAGGACCCGGACACCATCCCCGACGTGGCCGACGAGGTGCAGCACGCGCTCGCGGACGCCGGGTTCTGGGCCTCGCTGTCCGACTGGGTGCTGCTGGGAGGAGCCGTGGTGGTGGCGTTGACGGTGTGGGGACTGTGGCCGCGGATCGCCGAGTACCGGTTCCGGGGGCCGCGATGAGCCGCCCCGGGGCCCGCACCCTCGCCGTCCTCGGTCTCTGTCTGGTCCTGCTCGGCGCCGGCGTGCTCGCCGGCGTGCGCTGGGCGCGCGACTGGGAGGGCTCCGTCACCCTGCTCGCCAACTGGAGCGGAGCGGAGCGCGAGCAGTTCGAGCGGCAGGTCGTCGAACCGTTCGAGGAGAAGTACCGGATCGACGTCGTCTACCAGGGCAGCTCCGCGCTCAGCCAGGTGCTGGCCGCCGACATGGCGGCCGGCAACCCGCCCGACGTGGTCGTGCTGCCCGGGCCCGGGGAACTGCTCGCCTACGCCGTCGAGGAGCGGCTCCATCCGCTGGACGGCCTGTTCGACACCCGGCACTACGACCGCTTCTGGGCGCCCGAGGTGACCGTGCCGGGGCAGGGCACCCACACCTACTGGCTGCCGGTGAAGACCGGTCTGAAGAGCATGGTCTGGTACGCCGGACGACCGCCCACGGGCCCAGGGGCGGTCCCCGACGGCCGGTGGTGCCTCGGCATGGAGTCCGGCGCGACCTCCGGCTGGCCCGGCACCGACTGGGTGGAGGACATCCTGCTCCAGCAGGCGGGACCGCGGGTGTACGAGGCGTGGGCCAACGGCCGGCTGCCGTGGACCGACGCCGCCGTGCGCAAGGCCTGGACGACCTGGGCCGACATGGTCGGCGCGGGCACCGGCGCCCGGGCCGGAAAGGCGCTGACCACCGCGTTCGACGCGGACTGCGCGCCGGACCGCCTGGAGCACCTGGGATCGTTCCGCGCCGGACACTGGGGCCCGGAGGGCGGCGACTACGTCCACTTCTCCGAGGTCGTCCCCGAAGCCGGGCCGGACGCCGGTACCTGGGAGGTCTCCGGCGACCTCGCGGCCCTGGTGAACCCGACCCCGCAGGCCGAGCAGCTGATCCGCTACCTGGCCGACCCCGGCACCGCGCTGCCGGAGTACTCGGCGAACCGGGCGGCGACGGCGGACGAAGAACGGAACGCGACCGAACGCGAGATCGGCGCCGTCCTGCGCGAGCCCGGCCGGGCCCGCTGCTGGGACGCCTCCGACGCGATGCCCCGTACCACCCGGGACGCCTTCCACCAGGCGGTCCTGCGCCATCTCGCCGCCCCCGAGGAACTGGACGACCGGCTGGCGGAACTGAACGACCTGCGCGAGCCGCAGGACCTGCCGGTGTGCGGCGCCGACTGACGCACCCGGAAGTACTCCGCGGTGGACGCGGGAGCGGGGGAGGAGCACCGCGTCCACCCGGGACCGATGCCGCTCACCCCCACGGGGCATGGCAGTCTTGGGGCATGGCCGCGCAGATCAACCCCAGCATCCTGTCCGCCGACTTCGCCCGCCTCGCGGACGAGGCCGAGGCGGTCGAGGGAGCCGACTGGCTTCACGTCGACGTCATGGACAACCATTTCGTCCCGAACCTCACGCTCGGCGTGCCGGTCGTCGAGTCCCTGGCCCGCGCGACGGACACCCCGCTGGACTGCCACCTGATGATCGAGGCGCCCGACCGCTGGGCCCCGCAGTACGTGGAGGCCGGCGCCGGGTCGGTCACCTTCCACGTCGAGGCCGCCGCCGCGCCGGTGCGGCTCGCCCGGGAGATCCGCGCCAAGGGCGCCCGCGCGTCCATGGCGCTCAAGCCCGCGACGCCGATCGAGCCGTACGAGGACCTGCTCCCGGAACTCGACATGCTGCTGGTCATGACGGTTGAGCCGGGCTTCGGCGGGCAGGCGTTCCTCGACATCATGCTGCCGAAGATCCGGCGCACCCGTGAGCTGATCAAGAAGCACGGTCTGGAGCTGTGGCTCCAGGTGGACGGCGGGGTGTCGGCGTCGACGATCGAGCGGTGCGCCGACGCGGGAGCCGACGTGTTCGTCGCGGGATCGGCCGTGTACGGGGCGTCCGACCCGGCCGAGGCGGTACGTGCACTGCGCACGCGGGCCGAGTCGGCGACCGCCAAGGCGTCCTGGGCGTGCGACCACTGAGGAACAGAACGTGAACGGCTCCCATCAGGGCTGATCAAGTGCGCCGAATCTGCAAGGATGAACGGCGTATCCAGAGTGTGAACAGCAGTGAGGAGATCGCCGTGTCGGGTATGTCGGCGGGCCGTTCAGCCATGCGGATGGGACCCGCTGAGCTGGTCCAGGCGGCGGCCATGGCCCGCCGCTTCTACCTCGAGGGAAAGTCCAAGATCCAGATCGCGGAGGAGTTCGGCGTCAGCCGCTTCAAGGTGGCCCGGGTCCTCGAGACCGCCCTCGAGCGGGACCTTGTACGAATCGAGATCCGGGTGCCGGCCGAGCTGGACGCCGAGCGCTCGGACGCCCTGCGGGCCCGCTACGGCCTCAGGCACGCCGTCGTGGTGGAGTCCCCGGCCGACGCCGAGGAGACGCCCGACCCGGAGAACCTGGGCGAGGTGGCCGCCGACCTGCTCGGCGAGCTGGTCGACGAGGGCGATGTACTGGGCCTGGCCTGGGGCCGGTCCACGATCCATATGGCGGCGGCGCTCGACCGGCTGCCGCCGTGCACGGTGGTGCAGCTGACGGGCGTGTACGACGCCGGGACCGCCGAGCGCGGCTCCGTCGAGGCCGTCCGCCGCGCCGCCCAGGTGTCGGGCGGCGACGCCCACCCCATCTACGCGCCCATGCTGCTGCCGGACGCGGCCACCGCCGAGGCGCTGCGCCACCAGACCGGGATCGCCCGGGCCTTCGAGTACTTCGACAAGGTCACGGTCGCCTGCGTCTCCATCGGCTCCTGGGAGCCGGGCATCTCGACGGTGCACGACATGCTCAGCGACGAGGAGCGCGCGCACTACGCCTCGCTCGGTGTCGCCGCCGAGATGTCCGCGCACCTCTTCGACGCCGAGGGGCGCCGGGTCGGGCGGGACCTGGGGGAGCGGTGCATCACGGTCAAGGCCGACCAGCTCCGCCGTATCCCCGAGGTCGTCGCGATCGCGGGCGGGCAGCGCAAGGCGGCGGCCATCGACGCGGTGCTGCGCTCCGGGCTGGTGACCAGCCTGGTGACGGACACGTCGGCCGCGGACTACCTGATGACGGCCGGCTCGGCACCGAAGTCGACGCTCAACCGGACCGACCCCGACGGGGTCTGACGGACGATCAGGACGGTGAGGAGGGCCGCGCATGGGGTCGCCCATGGAAGGGCCGCACACGACCGGGGACCCCGCGGGGCGGCTCGTGGTCACGCTGGACCTCGACGGGGTCACGGACAAGGCGGGTCTCATGGACCGCTGCGCCCGTGACCTGGCGCTGCCCGACTGGTTCGGGCGGAACTGGGACGCGCTCGCCGACTCCCTCGCCGACCCGTCCGTCTGGCCCGAGGGCGCCGCGGACCGAGGACTGGTCCTCGTCGTACGGGGCTGGCGGGCGTACGCCGAGGCGCGGCCGGACGAGTGGACCGTCGCCGAGGAGGTCTTCGCCGAGGCGACCGACCGCGGTCCGGGACTCTTCGTGACCCTGGGTCCTGGAGGATCCTCCAAGGAGGTCGCTGACCAGCCTGGATGATCTGCCCGGGGATATTCGGCCACCGGTCATGGGAGAATGAAGTACGTGCTCTTTCCCCCTGGCTGACCTGTCCGGGGGCCACCTCTGATCGACTGGGATGTGCAGCACGTGCGTTTCCTCAATGACATCCAGCCCTCGTACGACCTGACGTACGACGACGTCTTCATGGTGCCGAGCCGCAGCGCCGTCGGCTCCCGGCAGGGCGTGGACCTCGGCTCCCCGGACGGCACGGGCACCACGATCCCGCTGGTCGTCGCCAACATGACCGCCATCGCCGGGCGCCGCATGGCCGAGACGGTGGCCCGGCGCGGCGGCCTGGTGGTCATCCCGCAGGACATCCCGATCGAGGTCGTCACCGACGTCGTCACCTGGGTGAAGAGCCGTCACCTCGTGCTGGACACCCCGATCGTGCTCGCCCCGCACCAGACCGTCGCCGACGCGCTGTCCCTGCTGCCCAAGCGCGCGCACAACGCCGGCGTCGTCGTCGACGAGGACCACAAGCCGGTCGGCGTGGTCACCGACACCGACCTGACCGGGGTCGACCGCTTCACCCAGCTCGAAGAGGTCATGTCCAAGGACCTGATCCTCATCGACGCGGACATGGACCCGCGCGAGGCCTTCAACACCCTCGACGCCGCCAACCGCCGCTACGCGCCCGCCGTGGACAAGGACGGCCGCCTGGCCGGCATCCTCACCCGCAAGGGCGCCCTGCGCGCCACCCTCTACACCCCGGCCGTCGACGCCAACGGCAGGCTGCGCATCGCCGCCGCCGTCGGTATCAACGGCGACGTGGCGGGCAAGGCCAAGCAGCTCCTGGACGCGGGTGTGGACACCCTCGTCATCGACACCGCGCACGGCCACCAGGAGTCGATGATCAGCGCGGTCAAGCTGGTGCGCGACCTCGACCCCCGGGTGCCGATCGTCGCGGGCAACATCGTCTCCGCCGAGGGCGTGCGCGACCTGATCGAGGCGGGCGCCGACATCATCAAGGTCGGCGTGGGCCCCGGCGCCATGTGCACCACCCGCATGATGACCGGCGTCGGCCGGCCGCAGTTCTCGGCGGTCCTGGAGTGCGCCGCCGAGGCGAAGAAGTACGGCAAGCACGTGTGGGCCGACGGCGGCATCCGCCACCCGCGCGACGTCGCGATGGCCCTCGCGGCCGGCGCGTCCAACGTGATGGTCGGCTCCTGGTTCGCGGGCACCTACGAGTCCCCGGGCGACCTCCAGCACGACGCCAACGGCCGCGCCTACAAGGAGTCGTTCGGCATGGCCTCCGCGCGCGCGGTGCGCAACCGCACCTCGGAGGAGTCGGCGTACGACCGGGCCCGCAAGGCGCTGTTCGAGGAGGGCATCTCCACCTCCCGCATGTTCCTCGACCCGGCCCGCCCCGGCGTCGAGGACCTGATCGACTCGATCATCGCGGGCGTCCGCTCCTCCTGCACCTACGCCGGTGCCGCCTCCCTCGAGGAGTTCGCCGAGAAGGCCATCGTCGGCATCCAGAGCGCCGCCGGCTACGCCGAGGGCAAGCCGCTGCACGCCAGCTGGAGCTGACCGCCGGCCCGAGCCCGTGACCCGGCCCCCCGCCTCCCGCACACCGGGAGGCGGGGGGCCGTGCCGTTGGCCCGCCGCCCGGCTCGCGGGCCCGTCCGACCGCCGCTGACCAGGGGCGATCGACCGCCTCCCGACGCCCCGGCGCAACGCTTCGCGGCCCGCGCGCAACGAACACGCGTCCTGCCCCGGCGAACGCAACGATCGTGCTCACACGCGCAAGGTTGCTGCATTACCGGGGCACCGCCCCCCTCGTAGTGTTCTGCGCTGTACGTGGCGTGGCGGGGACCCCGCTCGGTGGGTTCCCGCACTTTCGCGTGGGCGCCCGCCGTGTCCCCGCCGCTCCAGAGGCCCGCCGGGGCCCGTCCGCTCACCCCCCGGCGGGCGCGACCGGCAGCGACAAAGGAGTCAACGCGTGCTCGACCAAGGCGCACCCCCGCACCACGACACACCGGCCGGCCCTCCGTCCCCGGGCCTGGCCGCGCGCCTCATGCGCCGCAAGCCCGTGGAGACGCTGGTCGCCGAGGGCGGCCAGGGCGAGGGCGGCACACTGCGCCGCTCCCTCGGCCTGTGGCAGCTCACGATGATCAGCATCGGCGCCACCCTCGGCACCGGCATCTTCGTCGTCCTCGGCGAGGCCGTCCCCAAGGCCGGACCGGCCGTCACCCTCTCCTTCGTCATCGCCGGCCTCACGGCGCTCTTCTCGGCCCTGTCCTACGCCGAACTGGCCGGCACCATCCCGGTCTCCGGCTCCTCGTACTCGTACGCCTACGCGACCATGGGCGAGCTGGTCGCCTGGATCTGCGGCTGGTGCCTGGTCCTGGAGTACGGCGTGTCCGTCGCCGCCGTCGCCGTCGGCTGGGGCGAGTACCTCAACGAACTCCTCGACGGCACCATCGGCGTCACCATCCCGGCCGCCCTGTCCGCCCCGCCCGGCGACGGCGGCGTCTTCAACCTGCCCGCGCTGATCGTCGTGCTCCTCGCCATGACCTTCCTGCTGGGCGGCGCCCGCGAGTCCGCCCGTGCCAACACCGTCATGGTCGTCGTCAAGATCGCCGCGCTGGTGCTGTTCTGCGCGATCGGCGTCCAGGGCTTCCGCTCCGGCAACTACGAGAACTTCATGCCGCTCGGCATGGCCGGCGTCAGCGCGGCCGGCGCGACGCTCTTCTTCTCGTACATCGGCTTCGACGCCGCCTCCACCGCCGGCGAGGAGGCCAAGAACGCCCAGCGCGACCTGCCCCGTGCGATCATGCTGTCCCTGGTCGTCGTCACGGTGCTGTACGTCCTCGTCGCGGCCGTCGCCGTCGGCGCCAGGCCCTGGCGGACCTTCACCGACTCCGAGGCGTCCCTCGCCCAGATCATGAGCGACGTCACCGGCCAGGACTTCTGGGGCACCCTGCTCGCGTTCTGCGCGGTCGTCGCCATCGCCAGCGTCGTCCTGACCGTGCTCTACGGCCAGACCCGCGTGCTGTTCGCCATGTCCCGCGACGGGCTCGTCCCGAAGGTGTTCTCCCGCGTCCACCCGAAGACCGGCGCGCCCCGCGCCAACACGCTGATCGTCTCCCTGTTCTGCGGCGTCCTGGCCGCCGCCATTCCGCTCGGGCAGCTCGCCGACGCCACCAGCATCGGCACCCTCTTCGCCTTCGCGCTGGTCAACGTGGCCGTCGTGGTGCTGCGCCGGACCCGCCCCGGCATGCCCCGCACCTTCCGGGTGCCGCTGTCGCCGGTCCTGCCGGCGCTGGGCTTCGCCTTCTGCGTCTGGATGATGGGCAGCCTGTCCACCGTCACCTGGGTGGTCTTCGGTGTCTGGATGGCCGTCGGGCTCGTGTTCTACTTCGTGTACGGCCACCGCCGGTCCCGGCTCGCCACGCCGGGCACCCCAGGAACCCAGCAGCTCCCGTAGCTCCAGAGACGAAGTGAACCACCCGCAGTGCTGAACGATCTCGACGAACGCATCGTGCACGCCCTCGCCGAGGACGCCCGCCGCTCCTACGCGGACATCGGGCAGTCGGTCGGCCTGTCCGCGCCCGCCGTGAAACGGCGCGTGGACCGGCTGCGCGCCACCGGAGCCATCACCGGCTTCACCGTACGGGTCGACCCCGCCGCGCTCGGCTGGGAGACCGAGGGGTTCGTCGAGATCTTCTGCCGCCGCAACACCTCGCCGGAGACCATCCAGCGGGGCCTGGAGCGCTACCAGGAGGTCGTGGCCGCGTCCACCGTCACCGGGGACGCGGACGCGGTCGCCCAGGTCTTCGCCTCCGACATGCGGCACTTCGAACGGGTCCTGGAGCGCATCGCCGGGGAACCGTTCGTGGAGCGGACCAAGTCCGTGCTGGTCCTGTCGCCGCTGCTGCGGCGCTACTCGTCGGGATCACCGACGTAATCCCAGGACCGGAGCCGGGCCGACCGACTACCATCTGTGCCATGACCTGGCGACATTGATCCACCCGCCGTGCCTCCTCCCGAGGGCCGCCTCGGACGCCGTACCCACGGTGTCCGATCCGCCCCCTCGGGAAGGCCTCATGACTCTCTCCTCCGAGCGTGCCCCCACGACCGCCGGTGTCCGGCGGCTGACGCGCACGCTGTACGCCTCGGCGTTCTGCGACGATTTCGTCCTGCTCTACCCGGTGTACGCGCTGCTGTTCAGCGACACCGGTCTGTCCGTCTGGCAGATGTCGTCCCTGTTCGCCCTGTGGTCGCTGACCGGCGTCCTGCTGGAGGTGCCCTCCGGCGCCTGGGCCGACGCCGTCTCGCGGCGGGCGCTCCTGGTGCTCGGACCGCTGCTCACCGCCGCCGGGTTCGCCCTGTGGGTGCTGGTGCCCTCCTACGGCGCCTTCGCGCTCGGCTTCGTGCTGTGGGGCGCCGGCGGCGCGCTCGGCTCCGGCGCCTTGGAGGCGCTGGTCTACGACGAACTGGACCGGGCCGGCGCGGCCGACCGGTACGCCCGGGTCATGGGCCGGGCGCGGGCGATCGGCATCGCCGCGACGATGGCCGCGATGGGCCTGGCCGGCCCGGTCTTCGCCCGGGGCGGGTACGAGGCGGTGGGCGCGGCGAGCGTGCTGGTCTGCCTGGCCGGGGCGGCCGTGGCGAGCCGGTTCCCCGAGCACCGCACGCCGTCCGCCGGCGGGGACCGCTGGACGGCGGCCCTGCGCGCCGGGCTCGCCGAGGCCCGCACCGACCGCTCGGTGCGGGGAGCGCTCCTGCTCGTCCCGGCCGTCACCGCCGTGTGGGGCGCGCTGGACGAGTACACCCCGCTGCTGGCGCACGACACCGGCGTGGCGCCGGAGACCGTTCCCTGGCTGCTGCTGGTGATCTGGGCCGGCGCCACGGCCGGGAGCCTGCTGGCCGGGGTCGCCGAACGCCTGAGCACCGCCGGGTTCGCCGCCCTGCTCGCCGGTTCCGCGCTGGCCCTGGCGGCGGGGGCCGTGGCGGGCACCCCGGTGGCCCTGCTGCTCGTGGCCGTCGCCTTCGGCGGTTTCCAGCTGGCGACCGTGCTGGCCGACGCCCGCCTCCAGCGCCGTATCGACGCCACCGGCCGGGCCACGCTCACCTCCGTCGCCGGCCTGGGCACCGAGGTGGGCACCCTCGCCACCTACGGCGCCTACGCGGCGACGGCCACGGTGACGGGGCACGGCACCGCGTTCGCAGCGCTCGCGGTGCCGTACCTGCTGACGGCGCTGCTCCTGGCCGGGGCCGCCCGCACCGCGACCCCGGCGGGCAGGTCAGGAGCCTGACGGCGTCCCGCCTCCGGCGCCCTCCGCGAAGGGCGCCGGACCGTCGCCGGGGGGTGGCCGCCCCCCGGTGAGCGGGGTGCGCAACGAATCGCCGTGGGCCGCCCGATCGACGCAACGTTTCGCTCACCGGCGCGCAACGGGTCCCGCTTGTCCGGCCGAGTCCGCCGACCGTACCGTCTATCTGGCCCCCCGACCCCCCTCCCACCGGTGAGGAACACGCATGCGCACCGCCCTGCTCCAGAGCTCCGGCAGGCCCGGCTCCACCGTCGAGAACCTGTCGGTCCTCGACGAGGCCGCGGGCCGGGCCGCCGCCGCGGGTGCCGGTCTGCTCGTCACCTCGGAGCTGTTCCTGACCGGCTACGCGATCGGCGACGACATCGCCCGCCTCGCCGAGCCCGCCGACGGCGACGCGGCCGACGCCGTCGCGGAGATCGCCGGGCGGCACGGTCTGGCCGTCGCCTACGGCTACCCGGAGCGGGACGGCGAGCGCGTCTTCAACTCCGTCCAGCTGATCTCCGCCGACGGCACCCGTCTCGCGGGCTACCGCAAGACCCACCTCTTCGGCTGCTTCGAGCGCGAGCACTTCACGCCCGGCGAGCAGCCCGTGGTCCAGGCCGAGGTCGGCGGACTCACCGTCGGGCTGATGATCTGCTACGACGTGGAGTTCCCGGAGAACGTCCGCGCCCACGCCCTGGCCGGCACCGACCTGCTGCTCGTCCCGACGGCGCAGATGCACCCGTTCCAGTTCGTCGCCGAGTCCGTCGTCCCGGTGCGGGCCTTCGAGAACCAGATGTACGTGGCGTACGTCAACCGCGTCGGCCGGGAGGGGGAGTTCGAGTTCATCGGGCTCTCCGTCCTCGCCGGTCCCGACGGCACCGCCCGCGCCCGCGCCGGGCGCGCCGGGGAACTCCTCCTCGCCGACGCCGACCCCGTCTTCCTCGCCGCCTCCCGCGAGGCCAACCCGTACCTCGGGGACCGCCGCCCCGGCCTCTACGGGTCCCTGGCCTGACCCTCCCCGCCGCCGCCCCCGTACCCCCTGTGCAAGGAGTCCGTACCCCATGACGTCCACCGTGCCCAACGCGATCGAGCACGCAGACGAGCAGCAGCCGCCGATCACCATGTTCGGTCCGGACTTCCCGTACGCGTACGACGACTTCCTCGCCCACCCGGCGGGCCTCGGCCAGATACCGGCCACCGAGCACGGCACCGAGGTCGCGGTCATCGGCGGTGGCCTGTCCGGCATCGTCGCCGCCTACGAGCTGATGAAGATGGGCCTCAAGCCCGTCGTCTACGAGGCCGACCGGATAGGTGGCCGACTGCGCACCGTGGGCTTCGAGGGCTGCGACGCGTCGCTGACCGCCGAGATGGGCGCGATGCGCTTCCCGCCCTCCTCCACCGCCCTCCAGCACTACATCGACCTGGTGGGCCTGCACACCCGCCCCTTCCCCAACCCCCTCGCCGAGGCCACGCCGTCCACGGTCGTCGACCTCAAGGGCGAGTCGCACTACGCCGAGACGCTCGCCGACCTGCCGCAGGTCTACCGCGACGTGGCCGACGCCTGGGCCCGCTGCCTCGAAGAGGGCGCCGACTTCACCGACATGAACCGCGCCCTGCGCGAGCGCGACGTCCCGCGCATCCGGGAGATCTGGGGCAAGCTCGTCGAGAAGCTCGACAACCAGACCTTCTACGGCTTCCTCTGCGACTCCGAGGCGTTCAAGTCCTTCCGGCACCGCGAGATCTTCGGCCAGGTCGGCTTCGGCACCGGCGGCTGGGACACCGACTTCCCCAACTCCATCCTGGAGATCCTCCGCGTCGTCTACACCGAGGCCGACGACCACCACCGGGGCATCGTCGGCGGCTCGCAGCAGCTGCCGCTCAGGCTCTGGGAGCGCGAGCCGGAGAAGATCGTCCACTGGCCGTACGGCACCTCGCTGAAGTCCCTGCACGTGGACGGCGAACCCCGCCCGGCCGTGACCCGGCTGAACCGCACCGCCGGCAACCGGATCACCGTCACCGACGCCGACGGCGACATCCGCACCTACCAGGCGGCGATCTTCACGGCCCAGTCCTGGATGCTGCTGTCGAAGATCGCCTGCGACGACTCGCTCTTCCCGATCGACCACTGGACCGCGATCGAGCGGACCCACTACATGGAGTCCAGCAAGCTCTTCGTGCCCGTCGACCGGCCGTTCTGGCTGGACAAGGACGAGGACACCGGGCGGGACGTCATGTCGATGACGCTCACCGACCGCATGACCCGGGGCACCTACCTGCTGGACGACGGCCCCGGCAAGCCCGCCGTCATCTGCCTTTCGTACACCTGGTGCGACGACAGCCTCAAGTGGCTGCCGCTGTCCGCGAACGAGCGGATGGAGGTCATGCTGAAGTCGCTCGGCGAGATCTACCCGAAGGTCGACATCAGGAAGCACATCATCGGCAACCCGGTGACCGTCTCCTGGGAGAACGAGCCCTACTTCATGGGCGCGTTCAAGGCCAACCTGCCCGGCCACTACCGCTACCAGCGGCGCCTGTTCACCCACTTCATGCAGGAGCAGCTGCCCGAGGACAAGCGGGGCATCTTCCTCGCCGGCGACGACATCTCCTGGACGGCCGGCTGGGCCGAGGGAGCCGTCCAGACCGCGCTGAACGCGGTCTGGGGCGTCATGCACCACTTCGGCGGGCAGACCGACCCGACCAACCCCGGCCCGGGCGACCTGTACGAGGAGATCGCGCCCGTGCAGCTCCCGGACGACTGACCCGTCCCACGCGCCGGCACGGCTAGGGGGTGTCGTTTGGATCAGGCCGGCTCCGGGCCGCAGATGCGCGTGCCAGACCCCGCGACCCCGGAGTGATCCAAACGACACCGCCTAGACCCCGGCCGCCCTGGCCTTCTCGTAGACCTCGGCGGCCACGTCCTTCAGCTCCCGCGCGTCCCGCGCGGAGCCCTGCAGGTCGACGAGGATCTCGTCGAGGCCGATCTCGGCGTGGGCGGCGAGGTCCTCGACGATCTGGTCGACGCTGCCGTGGAACGGGCGGCGGCCGGCGCCTGCGTGGGCGGCCGGGGTGTAGCGGGTGTTGACCCGCAGCACCGTCCGGATCGGCGCCGTACGGCCCCGCTCGGCGGCCAGGTCCTGGAGCTGCCGCCACTGTCCGGCCACCGCCTCGACGCCGACGCCGTTCGGCAGCCAGCCGTCGGCGTGGTCGACCAGCCGGCGCCGGGCCTTCCCGCTCCCCGCCGCCAGCATGACCGGGATCGGCCGGGCGGGCTTGGGGCCCACCACGGCGGACGCGATCTTCGTGACGACGCCGTCGTACACCACCGGGTCGGGGCCCCAGACCGCGCGGCACACCCCGATCAGCTCGTCCAGGGCCTGCCCGCGCTCCGCGAACGGGCGCACCGACGCCGCCGCGTACTCGTCGTGCGACCAGCCCGTGCCGAAGCCGGCCACCACCCGGCCGCCGCTCGCCGCGTCCAGCGAGGCCAGCGCCCTGGCGAGCTGGAACGGCACGTGCAGCGGGGCGACCAGGACGCTGGTGCCCAGCCGGGCGCGTTCGGTGGCCGCGGCGGCGAGGGTGAGGGTGACCAGGGGTTCCGCCACGTTCCGGTACTCGTCCGGCCAGGGCCGGCCCTCGATGCCGTACAGACCCTGGGTGGCGGGTTCGGGGAACAGGGCCCGCTCGAAGACCCACAGGCTCTCGTAGCCGATCCGTTCGGCCGCGCGGGCCACGTCCGGGACGTCCTTGCCGAGGTCGTACTGGCGCATCTGGGGGAGGCCGAGTCCGAGCGGGGTCGTCATGCCTGGGTACTCCTTCGCAGTCGGGGTGCGATGTCGCCCAAGGTTTCAACGTACAACGACCGCCGGGGACTTCGGGGCGCGCGCGGCCGGGAGCGGCCGGATCAGTCGGGCAACGGCGTGAGCAGCATGCGGCCCGCGAAGCCCACCGCCGCGTCCAGCCGCTCGGTGAACTCCCCGGCGACGTCGGGCAGCCGGCGCAGCGCCCACAGCGCGCGGGCCGCCGCCCAGGTGGCGTCCCGGGCGCGCTCCAGGCTCCAGGAGCCGAGCAGATGCGCCAGCGGGTCGGTGACCTGGAGGCAGTCGGGGCCCGGCATCAGCTCGTCGCGGACGCGTTCCTCCAGCGACACGAGGAGATCGCCCACCCGGTCGAACTCGTCCTCCAGGTCGACGGGTTCGCAGCCGAGCGTACGACAGGTGTCCACCACGGCCAGCGCGAGGTCGTGGCCGATGTGCGCGTTGATGCCCGCCAGGGCGAACTGCAGCGGACGTACGCCGGGATGGCGGCGGAACTGGAACAGGGGCCGCCAGCACGCGGGCGGCCGGTGCCCGTGCTCCAGCGTGTCGACGGCGGCCAGATAACGCTCCGCGAACCGCACGTCCAGCGCGATCGCGGCCCGGGAGTCGGGGAAACGGCCGTCGTCGATGTGGCGGTCGACCGCCTCGGTGACGGTCAGGTAGACGCGGTTGAAGACGGCCACTCCGTCCCGGCCGGGGAGCGCCGAGTCGAGGTCGCGCATCCGGGCCAGGACCGTGTCCACCGTCCGGACCGCCGACGGGACTTGTTCACAGTGCGCCATGGCGGCAGGGTCGCAGCTTTACGCTGACGGGAGTGCCGGCGGGCCCGGCGCTTCCCCAGAACGGGGGAACACGCCCGCCGTGCGGGGGAGGGGGAACCGTACGTGTCAGGCCTTCGTGCCCGGCGCCTGGCCGCTCGCCGGGCGGAGCGCAGGCGAGCCGTCCGTCGCGGCGCGATGGTCGCGGCGGCCTCCGTCGTCGTCGCGGTCGGCACCGCGACCGGCATGCTGTCCGCGCTCGGCGACGACAGGGGCGGGGCGGACGAGGCCCGGCCGGAGGTGAGGCGGTCGCCGCGGCCGGAGACCGCCCCGCCCGTCGTGCCGTCCCCGTCCCCGTCCGCCTTCGCGTCGGCGACGCCCTCGCCCTCCGCCTCGGTGAAGAAGACGGCCCCGAGCCCCTCGCCGAAGCCCCGGAAGCCGTCGGGGGAGTCCGGTCGGGAGGCGCCCCGGACCACCCCGGCCGCCACCCGGCTCTACCTGCACCCGCGGTCCCAGGTCCTCGACTGGGTCCGGGCCCACCCCGACGACCCGCGCCAGGACGTCATCGCGTCGCGGATAGCCGGCCGTCCGGCCGCCGTGTGGTTCGCCGACCACACGCCCGCGACCATCACCTCCCGGGTCCGCGCCGTGACGTCGGGCGGCGCCGCCGAGGGGCGGGTGCCGGTCGTCGTGCCGTACGCGATACCCGACCGCGACTGCGGCGGTCACTCCCAGGGCGGCGCGCCCGACCTCGACGCCTACGACGACTGGATCGACCGCTTCGCCGCCGGGCTCGGCTCCGGTGACGTCATCGTCGTGCTGGAGCCCGACTCGGTCTCCCAGGCCGACTGCCTCTCGGCCGGTGAGCGCGCCGACCGCTTCGCCTCGCTGTCCCGCGCCGGGCGGGTGCTGAAGGACGCCAACCCGAACGCCCGGGTCTACTTCGACGCGGGGCACTCCGGCTGGCACGCGCCCGCCAAGCAGGCGGGCTGGCTGAAGCAGGCGGGCGCCGCCTCGGCCGCCTCCTCCGACGGCATCTTCAGCAACGTCTCCAACTTCCACGCCACGGCCGACGAGGTCGCCTACGACCGGGCGGTCCTCGACGCCCTCGGCGGCCCCGCGAGCCTGGGCGCCGTCATCGACACCAGCCGCAACGGCAACGGCGCCCCCTCCGACGGCGAGTGGTGCGACCCGGACGGCCGCAGACTGGGCCGCGCACCGACCCTGAGCACCGGCTTGGGACGCGTGGACGCCTACCTGTGGGTCAAGCTGCCGGGGGAGTCGGACGGCTGCAAGGGGAAGCCGGGCACCTTCACGCCGTCCTACGCCTACGACCTGGCGCGCTGAGGGCCCCGTCAGGGCCGGGCCTGCCGAGGACGACCGTCAGGACTCGGCGTGCCGGGTCCCGTCGTCGCCGCCCCGGGTCCGCTCGTCGTACGACGACGTGCCCTCGTCCAGCAGCGGCCGCTGCGTCTTGAGGTGGGCCGGGGCGAAGGCCCGCAGCGCGTGGTAGCCGGTGATGACGACCACGGTGCCGAGCGCGATGCCGCTGAGGGAGAAGGTGTCGGTGAACTCCATGCTGACGTTGCCGACGCCGATGATGATGCCCGCGGCGGCCGGCACCAGGTTCAGCGGGTTGCGCAGGTCCACCCCGGCGTTGATCCAGATCTGCGCGCCGAGCAGGCCGATCATGCCGTACAGGATCACCGTGATGCCGCCGAGCACGCCGCCGGGGATCGCGGCCACGACCGCGCCGAACTTCGGGCAGAGGCCGAAGAGCAGCGCGAAGCCCGCGGCGGCCCAGTACGCGGCCGTCGAGTAGACCCGGGTCGCGGCCATCACGCCGATGTTCTCGGAGTACGTGGTGTTGGGCGGGCCGCCGACCGCGGTGGACAGCACCGAGCCCACGCCGTCCGCGGAGATCGCCGTGCCCAGCTTGTCGTCGAGCGGGTCGCCGGTCATCTCGCCGACCGCCTTGACGTGCCCGGCGTTCTCCGCGACCAGCGCGATGACGACGGGCAGGGCCACCAGGATCGCCGACCACTCGAAGTTCGGCCCGTGGAAGGACGGCAGGCCGATCCAGTCGGCCCGGCCCACGGCGGAGAGGTCCAGGCGCCAGTGGTCGGTGAGCTTGCCGCTGCCGTCCACCGAGTGGATCTTGCCGAAGACCAGGTCGAGGACCCAGGAGAGGAGGTAGCCGAAGACCAGCCCCAGGAAGATCGCGATCCGGGACCAGAAACCGCGCAGGCAGACCACGGCCAGACCGGTGAACAGCATCACCAGCAGGGCCGTCCACTGGTCCTGCGGCCAGTACGTCGAGGCGGTGACCGGGGCCAGGTTGAAGCCGATCAGCATCACCACCGCGCCGGTGACGATCGGCGGCATCGCGGCGTGGATGATCCGCGCCCCGAACCGCTGCACGGCGAGGCCCACCAGGAACAGCGCGACGCCGACGACGAGCACCGCGCCGGTCACCGTGGCGCTGGTGCCGCCCTGCGCCCGGATCACCGCGGCGACACCGACGAAGGAGAGCGAGCAGCCGAGGTAGCTGGGGACCCGGCCGCGGGTGGCGAGCAGGAAGATGGCGGTCGCCACGCCCGACATCATGATCGCGAGGTTGGGGTCCAGGCCCATCAGGACCGGGGCCACGAACGACGCCCCGAACATGGCCACCACGTGCTGGGCGCCGAGCCCGACCGTGCGGGGCCACGAGAGCCGTTCGTCGGGGCGGACCACCGCTCCGGGGGCGGGTACCTTTCCGTCCCCGTGCAGCTTCCAGCGCACGCCGAGGTCCATGGTGAGGTTTCGCTTTCTCTGTACGTGAGGACTGTCCGCACCATTGTCAGGGGTACCGGACGGTCCCACGTCCCGCGCCCCCCGCTGACCAGCGGCTACCCGCCGACCACTGCTGAGCGTCCGCTTAGGATGGAGGGGATCCGCCGTACGTGAGCACAGCCGAGCAAGACCAGGAGCCCCGCCCGTGACCGCCGAAGCCCCCGCCGCGCCCCTTCTGTCCTACGGCCGGCTCGTCCCCGTCACCGTCCACTTCGACGACCTGGACGCGCTCGGCCTGCTGCACAACGCCCGCTACCCGGTGATGGTCGAGCGGGCCTGGGCCGAGCTGTGGACCGAGCACGGCTTCCGGTTCGAGGGCGACTGGGCGGCGGCCGGCGACGCCTGCAACGCCGTCAAGGAACTGACGGTCACCTACGAGGCGCCGGTCACCCGGCCGGGCGGTTACGCCGTCCACCTCTGGCTGGACCGGCTCGGCACGACCGGGCTGACGTACGGCTTCCGTTTCTGCTCGGCGGACGGCGCCACCACCTACGCCCGCGGCACCCGGGTGCTGGTCCGGCTGGACCCGGCGACGCTGCGTCCGGCGCCGTGGAGCGACACCTTCAGGACCGCCGGTCGGGCACTGCTGCGTTCGGCGGACTGATCTTCGGGCGCTCCCGGTCCCCGGCGCGCAGCACCTTCGCGAACACCACAAGGCAGCAGGCCAGCGCGGTCACCAGGCCGAACGACACAACCAGGCTGGTCAGCTCGGCCAGCCCGCCGATCGCGCTCGGCGCGACCAGGCCCGAGGTGTACGTGATGGTGGCGACGCCCGCGATGGCCAGGCTCGGATTGGAGCCGGCCCGGCCGGCCGCGGCGAAGCACAGCGGGACGACGACGGCGATGCCGAGGCCCATCAGCGCGAAGCCCGTCATCGCCACCGCCGGATGGCCCCCGACGACGACGAGCAGCCCGCCGAGGGTGGCCAGCACCCCGCTCACCCGGACCGTGCGCACCGCGCCGAACCGGTCCACCACCTTGTCGCCGGCGAAGCGGGCCAGCGCCATGGTGAGGGTGAAGCCGGTCGTGCAGGCCGCCGCCAGACCGGCCGACGCCTCCAACTGGTCCCGCAGGTAGACCGCCGACCAGTCCAGGCTCGCGCCCTCCGCGAACACCGCGCAGAAGCCGACCGCGCCGATCAGCACCGCCGACCTGGGCGGCAGCGCGAACCTCGGCGGCGGATCCTCGTCCTCGGCGGGCTGCAGGTCCAGCACCCAGGTGCAGGCGATGAGGCCCGCCACGGTCAGCACCGCGGCGGCCAGGACGTGGTGCAGCCGGGCGTCCGAGCCCAGGTGGGCGGCGAGCGTGCCGGCCGCCGAACCGATCAGGGCGCCCGCGCTCCACATGCCGTGCAGGCCGGACATGATCGACTTGTCGAGCCGGTTCTCGACCTCGACGCCGAGCGCGTTCATCGCCACGTCCGACATGCCCGCCGTGGCGCCGTAGACGAACAGGGCCAGGCACAGGGTGAGCAGGTTCGGGGCGAGGGAGGGCAGGACCAGCGCCAGCGTCCACAGGGCCAGCAGGCCGCGCAGGGCGGTGCGGGCGCCGAAGCGGTGGCTGACACTGCCGGCCAGCGGCATGGCGAGCGAGGCGCCGAGCGCCGGGAACGCGAGCGCCAGCCCCAACTGGCCCGCGCTCACCCCGGCGTGGTCCTGGATCCACGGCACCCGGGTCGCGAACGAGCCGGTGACGGCGCCGTGCACGGCGAACACGGCCGCCACCGCGTACCGGGCGCGCCTCACCTCGCGCTGCTCGTAGATCACTGCGCTCATCCCCGTCCCCCTCCATCGGGTCCGCACCGGCTCGGCCGCCTGGTGTCACCACGTGCGCCGCGCCCCCTCGCGTCTGCCGGGCCCGCCGCGCCGCGTAAACTATCAGGAACCCTGCCTGATAGATAGGGGATATCGGCGTGGTCCGCCACGCCGCCGATCTGGGAGGATCCCGGCATGCCCGCATCCCCGAGCACCGCCCGGGCCATCAACGACCGGCTCGCCCTGCGCCTGCTCCAGCAGGAAGGCCCGTTGACGGCAGGGCAGTTGAAGACGCTGACCGGCCTGTCCCGGCCCACCGTGGCCGACCTCGTCGAACGCCTCACCGCCTCCGGCCTGGTCGAGGTGGCCGGGGAGTCCGGCGAGCAGCGCCGGGGGCCGAACGCCAAGCTGTACGGCATCGTCGCCGGCCGCGCCCACCTCGCCGCCCTCGACGTACGCACCGAGGGCGTCGCCGTGCTGGTCTCCGACCTGGTCGGCCGGGTGCTCGCCGAGGACTCCGTGCCGATCGGCGACGACACCGGCACCGGGCCCGCGGTGGAGCAGGCGGTGACCCTGGTCGAGCGGGCGGCGAAGGAGGCCGGGGCCGGCCGGCTGCACACCGTCGCCATCGGCGCGCCCGGCCTGATCGACCCGGCGAGCGGTGAACTCCGTGACTCCACCGGCCTGCCCGCCTGGCACCGCCGGCTGGTGGCCGCGCTGCAGGAGAGGTTCCCCGACGCGCGGATCGGCGTCGAGAACGAGACCAACCTCGCCGCCCTGGCCGAGCAGCGCGACGGGGCGGCCCGGGACCGGGACACGTTCGTGCTGCTCTGGCTCGGCCTCGGCATCGGCGCCGCCGTCGTCCTCGACGGGACGCTGCGGCGGGGCGTCTCCGGCGGCGCGGGCGAGATCGGCTTCCTGCCGGTGCCGGGCACCTCGGGCCTGCCGTCGGCCACCGACTGCGACGGCGGTTTCCACTCCGTGGCCGGAGCGGCGGCGGTGACCGCCCTCGCGGCGGAGCACGGCGTCACGGCCACCCCGGAGGGCCCCGAGCCGCACGCCGCCGCACTGGTCCGGGCGGCGGTACGCGCGTCGGCCACCGACCCGGAGGCCGCCCGCTTCCTGGACGCCCTCGCCGACCGGATCGCCCTGGGCGCGGCCGCCGTCGTCTCCGTCCTGGACCCCGGCTGTCTGGTGCTGGCCGGCGAGACCGGCCGGGCCGGCGCCGACGCGCTCGCCGCGCGCGTCCAGCACCGCCTCACCCGGATGTCGCCGCTCGCCACCGAGGTACGGCCCAGCGCGCTGGGCGGCGGCGCCGTCCTGAGGGGCGCCCTGCTGACCGCCCGCGACCGCGCCCAGGACGACCTGTTCGCGCCCCCGTAGGCGTCCCGCGACGGGCCGCGCTCAGGGCGCGGGCCGCCGCACCGGGCGTTCGGGCTCCCGGAGGGCCGCCCCGCCCGCCGCCAGCCACAGCAGCGCCGCCGGCAGCAGCACCGCCACGCCGAGCAGCGCCATGAAACCGGCGCCGCTCGCCGCCGACAAGGGCTCCAGGTGCTGGGCGTGGAAGAGGAGATGGGCGACGGAGGACACCAGGTAGGCCACCAGGGCGGTGATGACCAGCCGCCGCTCCAGCGCCGCGGCGGCCGAGCACAGCACCACGGCGAGGGCGGCGCTCGCCCCGCCGAAGTCCCGCAGCAGGTGCTCGTTGTAGGGCGGCAGGTGCGAGACCCACGGCCACTTCCAGAACAGCTCGGGCAGCAGCAGGATCCACAGCGCCGGCACCACCTGGGTACCGGCGAGCAGCCCCAGCCCCGCCCGCAGCAACGCGCGTCCGCTCATCCGCGCCGCCCGTCCGTCCCGCCGCCGAATCGCATCGCCAGGTACTCCTCGAACGTCCGCTTGCCGACCGCCCGCCCGGGCGCGAGGTGCCCGCCCGTGCGGAACCCGCGGTAGGCCTTCCCGGCGAGCGGCACCTTCACCACGGCCCGGCGGCGTCCCGTCGCGTCCAGATAGGCGCGGGCCAGCGACTCGAAGGTGCGTACCTCGGGCCCGCCCAGGTCCGCCACCCGGCCGGCGGGGGCGCCGGTGGCCAGTTCGGCGAGCCGGTCCGCGACCTCCGCCACCTCGACCGGCTGGTCGCGGACATGGGCGGGCACCAGCACGACCGGCGCCTTGGCCAGCGCCCGGCACGCCTGCGCCACCAGGTCGTGGAACTGGGTCGCCCGCAGCACGGTCCAGCCGAGCCCCGACTCCTCCACCAGCCGCTCGACGGCGAGCTTGGACCGGTAGTACCCGAACGGCACCCGGTCGACGCCGACGATCGAGATGTAGACCAGGTGGGCCACTTCGGCCCGCCGCGCCGCCGCGATCAGGTGCGTGGCCGCCCGCTCGTCGCCGCCGCGCGGGCTGGTCGCGCAGTGCACGACCGTGTCCACCCCGTCCAGGGCCGCGTCCAGGCCCCCGCCGCCCTCGCGCAGGTCGACGGCGTACGGCTGGGCGTGCCGGCTGAGCACCCGCACCTCGTGCCCGTCCCGGCGCAGCCGCTCGGTGACGAGCCGGCCGAGGGTTCCGGTACCTCCGGTCACCAGGATCGTGGTCATGCTGCTCAGCCCCTTCGGACCCGGGGCGCTCCCGGACGGAACGCCCTCTCGTCGGCTGGGACGGCGCGGCACCCCCGGAACGTGACATCCCCGGAACCCGACATCCCAGCGGGTGGGGTGGAGAGACCCGGCGGCGGGCAAGGGCCGTCGTCACCGCCGCCGGGCCGGTCTCGCGGGGTCAGCAGGCGCCCAGGTTCTGCCAGACGCCCCACTCACCCGTGGTGCCGGGCTCCTCGCCCTTCGTCCACCACTTGGACTTCCACGAGTGCCCCCCGTGGGCCACGGTGATGCCACCGCCGTAGGCCGTGGCCGCGTCCCAGGCTGGAGCCGCGCACGGCCCGGTGCCGCCCGTGGGACTCGGGCTCGGGCTCGGCGCCCCGGTGCCCGTGGGCGTCGGGGTGGGTGTCGGAGAGGGCGTGCCCGCCCCCGGGTCCACCACGGTCGTCCCCCGGGCGAGGTCACCGGCCAGCGCGTACGTCCTCCCGCCGAACGTCACCGTCCAGTTCGACGGCGTCGACACCGGCAGGTAGTACACGAAGTCCACGGTGGCGGACGCGCCCGGCGCCAGCGACTGCCAGGCCGGCAGCTTCAGCGAGACCCGGTGGTGGTCGCCCTTCAGGCCGCCCACGTTGCCGCCCGTGTGGTCGCTGCGGATCACCGAGGTGCCCCAGCCGGACTGGTCCTTGGCGTTGCCGGGCGCGGAGGTGGCGTAGTCGAACCGGAACTCCGTACCGCCGGGCAGCGTCGTCCTCGTGTTGTTGGTGATCTTCAGCTTGGGGCTGATCGGGTAGTTCGAGTCACCCAGCGGGAACTGCCCGAACTCCACGCCGATGTCCAGCGCCTCGGCCGGCAGATCGGTCGTGGCGCGCCGCGCACCGTACGGGGAGGCGGTCCTGAAGGTGTCGTACATCGTGTCCGTCAGGGTCGAACCCGGCACGTACTGGCCCTTGCCCGCGTCCCACGCGTAGTCGCCCGCCAGCTCCCACACCATCGTGCCGCCGATGCCGCGGTCGACGACGTAGTCCGCCTTGGCCTTGACCGACTGCTCGTCCTCGGTGGACAGGAAGACCTTCTTCTCGGCGTTCCACAGCCAGGGCGCGACCAGCGTGGCGTCGTACTTGCGGGCGTAGGTCCCGGTCAGCTTCGTGCCGGCCGGGAAGCCGTAGTCGGTGAGGTAGTCGCCGACGACGCCCTTCTCCAGGTTCTTGGCGTGCCACATCGGGTTGGAGCCGGCGGGCGACTCCTTGCCGTTCGTGTCCAGGTCGTGCCAGAGGTTGTCGACGCCGACGGCGCCGTCACCGCACTTGGTCAGGCCGGAGCCCGCCGGGCAGTTCGTGGCGGGAGCCTTCCCCCAGAGCCCGTCGGTGCCGCCGGTGACGTTCTTGAAGCCGCGCGTGTAGTACGGCAGCCCGATGTTGATCCGCCCGGCCGGCATCGAGCCGCGGAAGTAGTGGTACGCCCAGTCGGTGTTGAGGTAGCCGATGCCGCCGTACTGGGAGGTGGAGTACACGCCCGCGGCGGCCAGCTCGGAGTCCCTGCCGTCGTCGAAGAGGGAGGCGTTCGGGCCGACGTGCTCGTTCCAGGCGCCGTGCAGGTCGTACGACATGATGTTGACGTAGTCCAGGTACTTCTGGACCTGGAAGGTCTCCATGCCGCGCAGCAGGTACCCGGAGGACGGCGCGGCGACGGAGAGGAGGTAGTGCCTGCCGTCGGCGGCGCCCGCCCGGTCCAGCTTCTCGCGCAGCGTCTTCATCAGCGCCGCGTAGCCCTCGACCAGCCCGGCCCGGCGGCCGTTGGCGAAGGACCAGTCGAGGGGGTTGCCCGCGTCCTTCATCGTCGTCGGGTACTCGTAGTCGATGTCGACGCCGTTGAAGCCGTACTTCCGGACGAAGTCGACCGCCGAGTCGGCGAAGGTCTCGATGCCGGCCCGGTTGACCGAGCCGTCCGCGTTGGTGGCCATCGAGTAGAAGCCGCCCGAGTCCACGCGCGAGCCGTCGTCGGCGAAGTAGCCGCCGGTCTCGGCCCAGCCGCCCACCGAGATCATCGTCCGGACGTCCGGGTGCTGCTTCTTGAACTTGTTCAGCAGGTTGAAGTGGCCCTTGTAGGGGAGGGCCGGGTCCATCTCGGCGCCCGCGACCCCCGGCCACGTCATGCCGGTCGCCGGGTTCTTCGCGCCGTCCGGGCCGACGGAGAGCTTGTTCTGGCCGTCCACGTGCGCGAAGGCGTAGTTGATGTGGGTGATCTTGTCCCACGGGATGTCCGAGGCGAGGTACGCCGGCTTGCCGTCCTTGCCGGTCCGCCAGCCCGTGAAGTAGCCGATCACCCGGCGCGGATGGTCGGCGCCCATCTTCTCCCGGCCCGCCGAGTCGTAGACCGAGCAGTAGGGGACGTCGACGCCGGGGGTCCGATAGAGCCCGTCGGGGCGGCAGCTCTCCTGGCCGGCGGCCTGGGAGGCGGTCGCGGGGAGGCCGGCGAGCACCAGGCCGGCGACGGCGGCGGCCGCCGCGAACAGGGCCGGCCCGGTTCTGCGGCGGATTCTGGAGCGTGAGGGGGAAGGCACAGTCGGTTCCTCTCCACGGAAGTTGCGCAGACCCTAGATAGGACTAGACCAGTGCGTCAATAGGTATGGACCAATCTCAAGGCTGGGTGGTGGCAGGCCGGTTGGGATGGTCGTGGCGCGATCGAGCCCTTGTGGAGAAGCGCTCTGTGAGGCACTCCACACACTCCGTCCGCATGGACGGCGATCAGGCGTGGCACACTGGCCCTGTACCAGAAGCAGCGCACTCCGGGGTCGGTGAAAGTCCGAACCGGCGGTTACAGTCCGCGACCCGGTCGCTTCCAGCGGCCGGTTGACCAGGTGAAATTCCTGGACCGACGGTTAAAGTCCGGATGGGAGGCAGTGCGCGGCGAGCGGGCATGCGTGCGCGCCGTCGATCTCTGGGCTCGTCCGTCGCGGACGGGCCCCGTCCGGCGTCGTGCCCGGTGTTCCCGTTCGCTCTCTCTGTCGTTCTCGACAGCCCCGGAGTCCGTGCCCGAAGAGGCAGGAGGACCCGGGAAGTGTTCACCGGAATCGTCGAAGAGCTGGGCGAGATCACCGCCGTCGAGACCCTCGACGACGCCTGTCGCTTCCGCGTACGCGGTCCCGCGGTCACCGAAGGGGCACGGCACGGCGACTCCATCGCCGTCAACGGCGTCTGCCTCACCGTCGTCGACCACGAGGGCGACGAGTTCACCGCCGACGTGATGGCCGAGACCCTCAGCCGCTCCAGCCTGGGCGTCCTCACCACCGGCTCGCGCGTCAACCTGGAGCGCCCCACCGCCGTCGGCGCCCGCCTCGGCGGGCACATCGTGCAGGGCCACGTCGACGGCACCGGCGCGATCCTGGAGCGCGAGCCGTCCGAGCACTGGGAGATCGTGAAGATCTCCCTGCCCGCGGACCTCGCCCGCTACGTCGTGGAGAAGGGCTCCATCACCGTCGACGGCATCAGCCTCACCGTCGTCGACGCCGGCCCCGACTTCTTCACCGTCAGCCTCATCCCCACCACCCTCGCCCTGACCACGCTCGGCCTCAAGCAGCCCGGGGACCCGGTCAACCTCGAGGTGGACGTCATCGCCAAGTACGTGGAGCGCCTGCTCGGCGCCCGGGCCGCGCAGGGAGGCACCGAGTGAACTGGCTCAACTCCGAGGCGTTCACGCTCTTCGACCAGCACATCAAGTGGTCGGACATGATCGGCAACGTGATCGGTCTGCTCGGCCTCGCGCTCGGCTGGCGGCGCTCGATATGGACCTGGCCCGTGCAGTTCCTCTCCGGGCTCATCCTCTTCACCGCGTTCGCCACCGCCCACCTCTCCGGCAGCGCGGGCAAGCAGATCGTCGTCATGGTCGTCGCCGCCTGGGGCTTCTGGCAGTGGAACCGCGGCCGGCAGCAGACCCAGGACGGCTCGATCGCCGTCCGGTTCGCCACCTGGCGCGAGCGCGGTGCCCTGCTCGGCGCCGCCGCCGTCGGCACCCTCGCGGTCGGCGGCCTGTTCACCGCCTTCCCGACCCTGTCCTGGGACCCCTGGCCGGACGCGTACATCTTCGTCGGCACCGTCGTCGCCATGTACGCCCAGGCACGCGGCATGGTCGAGTTCTGGTTCGCCTGGCTGCTCGTCGACCTGGTCGGCGTCCCGCTGAACTTCGCCAACGGCTTCGCCTTCTCCGGCTTCGTCTACGTCATCTACGGCGCGCTCGTCCTGTGGGGCCTGCGCGACTGGTGGCTGCGCTCCCGCACCGCGGCGCGGCCCGTCCCGGAAGGAGCGCCCGCATGAGCCCGGCACCCGTCCTCTACAGCCCCGAAGGCCCCGAGGACTTGCTCCTCGACCCCGTCGAGCAGGCCGTCGCCGACATCGCCGCCGGCCGCCCGGTCGTCGTCGTCGACGACGAGAACCGCGAGAACGAGGGCGACCTCGTCATCGCCGCCGAGAAGGCGACCGAGGAGATCGTCGCCTTCATGATGAGCGAGTGCCGCGGCCTGATCTGCGCCCCCATGGAGGGCGACGAACTGGACCGGCTGCGCCTGCCGCAGATGGTCGACGACAACACCGAGTCGATGAAGACCGCGTTCACCGTCTCCGTCGACGCCACCGCCGCACACGGCGTCAGCACCGGCATCTCCGCCTCCGACCGCGCCACCACCCTCCAGCTCCTGGCGAGCGGCACCGCCGAGCCCACCGACCTGGTCCGTCCCGGCCACATCTTCCCGCTGCGGGCCCGCCCGGGCGGCGTCCTCGCCCGCAACGGCCACACCGAGGCCGCCGTCGACCTCGCCCGCCTCGCGGGACTGCGCCCGGCCGGCGCCATCGTGGAGATCGCCGGCGAGGACGGGCGCATGCTGCGGCTGACCGAGCTGATCCCCTTCGCCCGCAAGCACGGCCTGACGATCATCTCCATCGAGGACCTCATCGCCTACCGCCGCAGCGAGGAGCCCACCGTCCGCCGCGAGGCCGAGGTCCACCTCCCCACCCGGCACGGCGAGTTCACGGCGTACGGCTACCGCTCCACCGTGGACGGCGTCGAGCACGTCGCCCTCGTGCACGGCGACCTCGGCGACGGCACGGACGTCGTCGTCCGCGTCCACTCCGAGTGCCTCACCGGCGACGTCTTCGGCTCCCAGCGCTGCGACTGCGGCCCCCAGCTCGACGCCTCCCTGGACCGCATCCAGGCCGAGGGCAGGGGAGTGGTCGTCTACCTGCGCGGCCACGAGGGACGCGGCATCGGCCTGATGTCCAAGCTGCGCGCCTACGAACTCCAGGAGCGCGGCCGGGACACCCTCGACGCCAACCTCGAACTCGGCCTGCCCGCCGACGCCCGCGACTACGGCGCCGGTGCCCAGATCCTCAAGGACCTCGGCGTGCGCACCGTCCGCCTGATGACCAACAACCCGGACAAGAGCGACGCCCTGGTCCGGCACGGCATCGAGGTCACCGGCCGCGAGCCGATGCCCGTCCAGGCCGGCGAGCACAACCTCCGCTACCTGCGCACCAAGCGCGACCGGATGGGCCACGACCTGCCCTGGCTGGACACGACACCCGTGTCCACCTGCGGAAACCAGTAGATCCAGCAAGACCAGCAACAGCAGTGGCACCAGCAAGACCAGCAACGCCAGCAACACCAGCGACACCGGCAAGTAAGGACTCCAGGAGAGACATGAGCGGCAAGGGTGCACCGGAGCTGTCCGTACGCAACGTGGGAGACCTGCGGGTCGCCGTCGTCGCGGCGCAGTGGCACGACAAGGTGATGGACGGACTGGTGGACGGCGCCCTGCGCGCCCTGCACGACCTGGGGATCAGCGAGCCGACGCTCCTGAGGGTCCCCGGCAGCTGGGAGCTGCCCGTCGTCGCCAAGGTCCTCGCCGGCCGCGGCTACGACGCGATCGTCGCCCTCGGCGTCGTCATCCGCGGCGGCACCCCCCACTTCGAGTACGTCTGCCAGGGCGTCACCCAGGGCCTCACCCAGGTCTCCGTCGACACCGGCGTCCCGGTCGGCTTCGGCGTCCTCACCTGCGACACCGAGGAGCAGGCCCTGGACCGGGCCGGCCTCGCCGGCTCCAGCGAGGACAAGGGCCACGAGGCGGTGACCGCGGCCGTCGCCACCGCGGCCACGCTCCGCTCAGTATCCGAACCGTGGCGCTAGGCGGGCCGGCACTACGCGTAAAGTGGGCGCCACCATGTCCAAGAAGACTTTCGAGGAGCTCTTCACCGAGCTCCAGCACAAGGCCGCGAACGGCGACCCCGCCACCTCCCGCACCGCCGAACTGGTGGACAAGGGGGTCCATGCCATCGGCAAGAAGGTCGTCGAGGAGGCCGCAGAGGTCTGGATGGCCGCCGAGTACGAGGGCAAGGACGCGGCGGCCGAGGAGATCTCCCAGCTGCTGTACCACGTCCAGGTGATGATGGTCGCCCGCGGCATCTCCCTGGACGACGTCTACGCCCACCTGTAAGCCCGCCCCCTCTTTCCCCACCCCTCCACGCAAAGGAAGCCGACCTCATGCTGCGCATCGCCGTCCCCAACAAGGGTTCCCTCTCCGGCCCTGCGGCGGACATGCTGCATGAGGCCGGCTACCAGCAGCGCCGCGAGTCCAAGGAACTGCGCATCGTCGACCCGACGAACGAGGTGGAGTTCTTCTACCTGCGCCCCCGCGACATCGCGATCTACGTCTCCTCCGGCAAGCTCGACATCGGCATCACCGGCCGCGACCTGCTGGTCGACTCCGGCGCCGACGCCGAGGAGATCCTCCCGCTCGGCTTCGCCCGCTCCACCTTCCGCTTCGCCGGCCGGCCGGGCACCGCGAACGGCGTCGAGGACCTCAAGGGCCGCACCGTCGCCACCTCCTACGAGGGCATCGTCGCCGCGCACCTGGCCGACCGGGGCGTCGACGCCTCCGTCGTCCACCTCGACGGCGCCGTGGAGACGGCCATCGAACTCGGAGTCGCCGAGGTCATCGCGGACGTCGTCGAGACCGGCACCTCGCTGCGCAACGCGGGCCTGGAGGTCTTCGGCGAGCCCATCATGAAGTCCGAGGCCGTCGTCATCCTCCCCCAGACTTCGTCCGGGGGTGCCCCCAGCTCCGGCGCGGACGCCGACGAGCCCAAGGTGCAGCAGTTCCTGCGCCGCCTCCAGGGCGTCCTGGTGGCCCGGACGTACGTGATGATGGACTACGACTGCCGCGTGGAGCAGTTGGAGAAGGCCGTCGCGCTCACCCCCGGCCTGGAGTCCCCGACCGTCTCCCCGCTGCACAACGAGGGCTGGGTCGCCGTCCGCGCGATGGTCCCCGCCAAGGAGGCCCAGCGGATCATGGACGACCTCTACGAGATCGGCGCCCGGGCCATCCTGACCACGGCCATCCACGCCTGCCGTCTCTGAGCGCCACCGGAGCCACGCCATGCCCGACACCACCCCGGACCTGCCCGCGCTGCCCGTGACTTTCCGGCCCGGCCGCACCCGCGCCGTCCTGGTCGTCATCGCCGCCGTGACCCTCGTGACCGTCTCGGCGGTCGGCCTGCTGCTCGCCGGCCTCGGCCCGGGGGAGCGGCTCAGCTTCGTGCTGACCGCCTTCGTCCTGGCCGGCGTGCTGCTCGTGCTGGCCCGCCCCAAGGTGGTCGCCGACGAATCGGGCGTCACCGTCGTCAACCTGACGAACAAGCGGCGCCTGGAGTGGCCGGAGATCCTCCGGGTCAACCTCCGGCCCGGCGACCCCTGGGTCTTCCTCGACCTCAGCGACGGCACCAGCCTGCCCGCGCTCGGCATCCAGCCGGGCATCGCCAGGCAGCGCGCCATCGCCGACGCCCGGGCCCTGCGCGCCCTGGCCGAGGCTCGTTCCGGCGCCGGACCCGAGGTGCCCCGGGGCTGACCCGAGGTGTCCCGAACCGGACCCGAGGGCCCCGGACCGGAACCGCGGTGTCGACCCTGCCGCGGTCGCCCTTTTCGTGATTAATCTGGGAACGAGGACGCGGCCGTCGCGTCCTCGCCCCTGTCGCTCCGCCCGGTGCGCGGGGGTTCCCGCTACCCGAGGAGTGACTCCCTCCGGCGATGGACGGACCGTCCTGCAGTACCCGCGCCGCCCCCTGCTGTGACCTCCCACAGGCGGCGGCCTCATGACCACCCCCCTGCTGCTCCTGGCAGCCGCGTTCCTGCTCATCCTCGCCAACGGCTTCTTCGTCGCGGCCGAGTTCGGCCTCGTGACCGTCGAACGGCCGGACGCCGAGCGGGCCGCCGCCGACGGCGACCGGCGCGCCCGCCGGGTCGTCGAGTCCCTCAAGGAGCTGTCCTTCCAGCTCTCCGGCACCCAGCTAGGCATCACCCTCACCTCCCTCGTCGTCGGCATGCTCGCCCAACCGGCGCTCGCCCGGCTCCTGGACGGCCCCGTCACGGCGACGGGCCTTCCCGCGGGGGCCGTGCCGGGCGTCTGCGTCGTCGTCGGCATGCTGCTGGCCTCCGCCGTGCAGATGGTGATCGGCGAGCTGGTGCCCAAGAACTGGGCGGTCTCCCGGCCCCTGGCGGTCGCCCGCTTCGTCGCGGGCCCCCAGCACGCCTTCGCCCGGCTCTTCCACCCGGTGATCGCCGCGCTGAACGCCGTCGCCAACCGCCTGGTGCGCGCGCTCGGCTTCGAACCCGCCGAGGAACTGGCCTCCGCCCGCACCCCCGAGGAACTGGTCTCCCTGGCCCGGCACTCCGCCCGGGCCGGCGCGCTGGAACAGGACACCGCCGACCTGTTCGTACGCACCCTGTCGCTGGGCGAACTGACCGCTCAGCACGTCATGACCCCGCGCGTGAAGGTCAGCGCCCTGCACTCCTCGGCCACCGCCGAGGACGTGGTGAACCTGACCCGCGCCACCGGCCTGTCCCGCTTCCCCGTGTACCGGGAGAAGATCGACGAGGTGATCGGCATGGTCCACCTCAAGGACGCCCTCGCGGTCCCCGCGCCCGACCGGCTGCGCACCCCCGCCGGCCGGATCGCCCGCCCGGCGCTCCTCGTCCCCGAAACCCTCCCCGTACGGCCGCTGCTCACCCGGCTGCGCGGCGAGCAGCCCATCGCGGTCGTCGTCGACGAGTACGGCGGCACGGCCGGCGTCGTCACCCTGGAGGACATCGTCGAGGAACTCGTCGGCGAGGTCCGCGACGAGCACGACGGCCTCGACGTCCCCGAACTCGCCCCCGCTCCGCCCGAGGAGGGCCGCCCCGCCTGGGACGTCGACGGCAGCTGCCGCGTCGACGCCCTGCGCCGCATCGGCCTCCAGGCCCCCGAGGGACCGTACGAGACCGTGGCCGGGCTCGTCGCCGACCTGCTCGGCCGCATCCCGGCCGTCGGCGACCGGGCGGAACTGCCCGGCTGGCGGCTGTCCGTCCGCCGGGTCGGCCACTACCGCGCCGAGCGGATACGCCTGGTGCGCACCGTGCCGGCGTCCGTCCTGGAGGCCGCCCGGTGAGCGTTCTGCAACTCCTGTTCGCCGCGCTGCTCGTGCTCGCCAACGGCTTCTTCGTCGGCGCCGAGTTCGCGCTGGTCTCGGTGCGCCGCAGCCAGATCGAACCACTCGGCACCGCCCGGGCCCGGCAGGTGCTGTACGGCCTGGAGCGGCTGCCGCAGATGATGGCCGCGGCCCAGTTCGGTATCACCGTGTGCTCGCTCACGCTCGGCGCCGTCGCCGAGCCGACGGTCGCGCACCTCCTGGAGCCGGTCTTCGCGTGGATCCACCTGCCGCACGGCATGATCCACCCGCTCGGCTACGTGATCGCGCTGGCCGTCGTGGTCTTCTGCCACCTCGTCATCGGCGAGATGGTCCCGAAGAACCTCGCGATGGCGGCCCCCGAGAAGGCCGCGCTGTGGCTGAGCCCCGGCCTGGTCGCCTTCGCCCGCCTCTGCCGGCCGGTCACCGCCGGTCTCGGGGCCTGCGCCCGGGGAGTCCTGCGCCTGTTCGGCGTCGAGCCCAAGGACGAGGTCGAGGCCGTCTTCACCAGCGAGCAGCTCAACCGGCTGGTGGAGGACGCCGGTCAGGCGGGCCTGCTCGACCCGGAGGAGCAGGAGCGCCTGGAGGACGCCCTGGAGCTGGGCTCCCGGCCGGTGACGGACGTGCTGCTCGGGCGCGAGTCGCTGGTGACGGTCGGCCCGTCGGTCACCCCGGGCGAGATCGTCGCCCTCACCGCCCGCACCGGCTACTCGCGCTTCCCCGTCGCGGCGGGCAAGGGTGCCTTCATGGGATACCTCCACGTCAAGGACGTCCTCGACCTGGAGGAGTCCGACCGGGCCGTCCCGCAGCACCTCTGGCGCCCGATGACGACCCTCCGCCCGGAGCTGCCCCTCGACGACGCCCTCACCGTCATGCGCCGCGCCGCGACCCACCTGGCGCAGGTGACGGACGCGTCCGGGAGAGTACTGGGTCTGGTCGCCCTGGAGGACGTACTGGAGCTGCTGGTCGGTGAGGTACGGGACCCGGCCCACCGGGAGGTGACGCTGGCCACGTAGCCCTGCTCTCACAGGCCCGGCGGATCCTGCGGACTCCTGCCCGACAGCACCTCCCCGTACGCCTGCATGAGATCCGGCAGCCGCAACGTCGCCAGGTCGTCCCGGGTCAGCACCCCGGGGCACATGGACAGCCGCAGGTCCCGGTACGCGCAGCTCTTCTCGTACAGCGTCCGCAGGAACCGCCCGTTCCCCAGCTCGTCGATCCACCCCTGGTCCACCACGTGCCCGGCGATCGACCGCAGTTCGTCGAGGGCCTCCTCGTCCCACACGTCCCCGTTCTCGGCCGCGAGCACCTCGCCGATCGACGTCAGCTCCAGCGGCCGGTAGGACGGGAAGTCGACGCGTGTGGTGAACCGGGAGGACAGCCCCGGGTTGGCGGCCAGCAGCCGGTCCATGCCCTCCGGGTAGCCGGCCAGGATCACCACCAGGTGGTCCCGGTTGTCCTCGGCCCGCTTCAGCAGCACCTGCAGCGCCTCGTCGCCGTACGCGTCGCCCTTGCCGTAGCCGGAGTTGGACAGGGAGTACGCCTCGTCGACGAAGAGGACGCCGCCCAGCGCGGAGTCGATCAGCTCGTTGGCCTTCACGGCGGTCTGGCCGAGGTACTCACCGACGAGGTCCGCCCGCTGCGCCTCCACGAGGTGGTCGCCGCCGAGCAGACCGAGGGCGTAGAAGACGCGGCCCAGGATGCGGGCCACGGTGGTCTTGCCGGTGCCGGAGGGGCCGGAGAAGACGAAATGGCGTTTGGGCGGCTGGACCGGAAGCCCCTGGCCGGCCCGCAGCCGGGCCATGTTCAGCTGCGCGGACAGGGCCTTGACCTGGCGCTTCACCGGCTCGAGCCCCACCATGCGCTCCAGCTCCGCGAGCGCCTCCTCCAGTAACCGGGGGTCGGTGGGCCCGGCGGGCAGCGAGGGGTCCGCTCCGGCGGTCCTCTCACGCACCGACGGTCCGGTCAGCGTGGGCAGCGGTGCCGGGACCGGGGGCTCGGGCGCGGAGAGCTTGAGGTCGCGTTCCTCCGCGCCGAAGAGCGGGTCGAGTCCGTCGGCGCCGTCCAGGCCGTCCATTCCCACTCCGGCCTGCGCGAGCCCCGCCAGGTCGGCGGAGTCGTCGTAGCCGTCGCTCTCGGCGATGGCCGCCAGCCGGGCCGAGGTGTCCATGAACGCGGGGTCGACGCGGTGCACGGCCCGGTACAACGGCAGGGCGGCGGCGCTGCGGCCCGTGCCCTCGTGGGCCCGGGCCAGCCAGTACCGCAGCTCCTTGCGCTGCGGCTGCTCGCTGCGGCACCGCATGAGGGCCGCCGACAGCAACGGCTCGGCCTGCCCGTACATCTCCAGGCGCACCCGGGCCATGCCGCTGAACAGACCGGCCTCGATGCCCAGCAGGGGATCGCCGAGCAGCGGGTCGGTGTGCCGGACCAGCTGTTCCCAGTCCTTGACCAGGTAGGCGCGGCAGGCGTGCAGGAAGCGCACCTGGGGGTCGGCGTCCACCGGCGGCAGCCCGGCCAGCGCGCGGTCCAGCTCCGGGACGTGGCGGCCGTCCAGCCAGTGCGAGGCGTGCGCCAGCAGCAGGTCGCGCGGGTTCTCCAGCACGGGCTGCACCCACCAGCCCAGCCAGTACCAGGAGTTGAGGGTGCGTCGATGCCGGGCGCGCTGCTCGCCGAAGCGCTCCCGGTGCCGGAACATCCTCAGCAGCGCGTTCGTGGTGTCCACGCGCAGCGCGTGCAGCCCCAGCCAGCCGTCGGCCATCGTGGGATCGATGCGCACCGCCGCCCGGAACTCCTCCTCGGCCTGCGGATAGGCCCCCATGGTGTAGGCGTCCACGCCGCGCAGCCAGGCGAGGTCGGCCGGGGCCTGTGGGCCCTGCGTGCCGAAGTCCATCCCGTCCCCCACGTACCGTGCCCCCGTCGGTATGCCGCCGAGCCGTCGCCCGCCGGCCGCCTCGGTCAACGGCTGCGCCGCGGACCGGAGTTGCAAGGTGCGCGGCCATCGCCCGTAGGTCGCACCGAGGGGCATCGTACCCGCGGCGGTCTTTCCTCCGAAGGGTGCCGGGGCATGCCGTTGGAGGCGTCGGGGGCAGGCGGGGGCGCACACCGGACGGTGACCGAGGGTGAGCGGACAGCCCCGCGGAGCAGCCGCAAAACGGGATCGGGGCAGAACGAAGCCCCCGATCACGGGGGAACAACCGGGGGCTTCGCGTCTGCGGGCGGCTCCGAACGGCCGCACATTCAGAACGTAAGACCTGTACGACCCCTGGGTCAAGCGGAGTTGAGGCACTCCAGCCGTGTGCCGGGCGGCGATCTTCACGGGATCAACACATTGCGGAAGGGTCGTCACCCTGCGTGAGGAAAGAGGCCGGGAAGGTGCTTCCCGCGGGCCCCGGAAGCACCTCGTACCCCTTCTCCCTCTGCCGCACCAGAAGATGCGCGAAGGGGCGCGAAGGGTCGGCGGCGAAGTGCGCGCGCTCGGCCGGGACCCATCCGTCCCAGAACGCCCGCTGCTCCGCTCCGTCGCGCGCCCGTCCACGCGCCCACGCCTCCTCGCGCGGCAACTCCATCCAGAGCAGCCGGGCCAGGTGCGGGCGCAGCGCCTCGCGGCCCGCGCCGACGCCCTCCAACAGGACCACCGGGGCGGGCGGCAGCGCGCGGCGGGCGCCGAAGCGCCGGGTCCGCCAGTCGTAGGGGGCGTAGCGCGCGGTGGCGCCGCGCCGCAGGGGCTCGATCACCTCGCTCAGCAGCCGCCCGGTCCAGTCGAACAGCTCGTCGTGGCTGGCGATGTCGTCGAGGTGCAGGACCGGCGCACCGTCCAGCTCGGCGGCCAACCGCCCCGCGAACGTGGACTTCCCGGAGCCGGCGTGCCCGTCGACCCCGATCAGCCGCACGGGCCCGCAGGAGGGCGGAAGGCGGCGGAGCCGGGCTGCGAGGTCGCGCATGACGGGTCCTGGGCGGCGTGGAGGGGCGGACAACCGGACAACGGTGGGAGAGGGTGGCCAGGATGCGATGGAGTTCACCGGCCGGGCGGACATCTTTCGCATCGCACTCTAACCGTGCCCGCGCGTACCCCGGCGCCCCGGCCGTCCCACCCGGCCCGCCACTGGTCGACACCAATATTCATGGCGTGGCGTGCGCAGAAGTGCTGGCAGGAGCGGGCACCTACGGCCATAGTTGGCGCACAACCGTGCAACGGACCCGCCCGACTCGGACACCTGGGGGTCTTCCGCCCATGAGCAGAGCCGAACAGCCCTCCCGCAGAACCGTCCTGGCCGCCGCCGTCGTCGCGGCCGTGGCCGGCGGCGCGATCCCGGCCACCGCCGAAGCCACGCCCGGTGCGGGCGGACGGGCGGCGGGCCCGGGCCGCGCCCCCGCCCGGCAGGTCGACTACCGCGCCTGGACCACGTTCCGCGACTGGCGGAGCGGGACCGCGCAGGGGGCCCGCCCCGTCGCGGGCGCCCGGCCCGGTGTGGCCATCGGTGCCCCGGCCGGCACCGCCGACTACACCGACCCGCACACCGGCAGGACCTCCGCCTGGGAGTACGCGGTCTGGACCTCGCCCGTCCACCGGCTCGCGGTGCCCTCCACGGAGGTCATCGCCTCGTGGAACGCGCACACCCCGAGCGGCACCTGGATCCAGGTGGAGCTGAAGGGCACCTACTCCGACGGCACGGACACGCCCTGGTACGTGCTGGGCCGCTGGACGTCCGGCGACGGCGACCAGGACATCCGGCGCACCTCGGTCGATGACCAGGGCGACGGCAGGAGCAGCGTGTGGACGGACACGTTCGCCATCGACGACGCCTCCACCGGCCTGCGGCTGACCTCCTACCGGCTCAGGCTCACCCTCCACCGCCGTCCCGGCACGCGGGCCACGCCCACCGTCTGGCGGCTCGGCGCGATGGGCTCCGACGTCCCCGACCGCTTCACGGTCCCGGCCTCCACCCCGGGCCTCGCCCAGGAACTGCGCGTCCCGCGCTATTCCCAGGAGATCCACAAGGGCCAGTACCCGGAGTACGACAACGGCGGCGAGGCCTGGTGCAGCCCCACCTCCTCGCAGATGATCATCGAGTACTGGGGCGGCCGGCTCACCGAGGAGCAACTCGCCTGGGTCGACCCGTCCTACGCCGACCCGCAGGTCTGCCACGCGGCCCGCTACACGTACGACTACCAGTACGCCGGCTGCGGCAACTGGCCCTTCAACGCGGCCTACGCGGCCACCTTCAAGGGCCTCCAGGGCGTGGTCACCCGTCTCGGCTCCCTGACCGAGCTGGAGACGCTGATCGCGGCCGGCATCCCGGCCATAACGTCCCAGTCCTTCCTGGAGAAGGAGCTGACCGGCGCCGGTTACGGCACCTCGGGCCACCTGATGACGGTGATCGGCTTCACCGCCGACGGCGACGTGATCGCCAACGACCCGGCCTCGGACGACAACGAGGCCGTGCGCCGTGTCTACAAGCGGCGCGAGTGGGAGAACATCTGGCTCAGGACCAAGCGGTACAACGCGAGCGGCAAGGTCGTCTCCGGCACCGGCGGCGTCTGCTATCTGTACTTCCCGGCCCACCCGAGCCCGCGCCAGCGCATGGCCTTGGCGGCGGTGGGCGTGCGCTGACCCCGCCCAGCACCCCGCCCAGCCCGGCACCACGACGGCCCCCGGTATCTCCCGGGGGCCGTCGCTGTGAGCAAGGTCTCGGCCGCACCCGCCGCTCACGGTGGCATGGTGGACAGGGTCACCGGGCGGGGGAGCCCGCGGGGGAGTCCACCCGACGTCGAGACCAGCGAGAAGCCATGACCGCACACACCGCCACCGCCGCCCGGGTCCGTACCGGCGGCCCCAAGGACGACGGCCCCGAGATCCTCGAGCACATCATGGGCTGGACCCTCGTCGTAGTGATCGCGATGCTCGTGGTGCAGCTGGGCCTGATGTGACGTGACCCTCGTGTGACCTGGCCCACGAACCGACCTGCCATACTGCGGATGTCCCGCCGCCCGTAGGAGACCAGGGTCGAAATTGAATATCAGTCAACAGCGTGCCGACGCCCGTCCCCGGGCGCGCGGCACCGAGCGCTCGCTGGCACGCCGCGCCGAACTCATCGCCATCGGGCGGAGGTTGTTCGCCGACACGTCCTACGACGCGCTCTCGATGGACGACATCGCGCGCCAGGCGCATGTCGCCAAGGGACTGATCTACTACTACTTCCAGTCCAAACGGGGCTACTACCTGGCCATCATCCAGGACTCCGTCGCGGGCCTGGTCACCACGGCGGCGGGCGGCACCGAACTGCCGCAGGTCGACCGGGTCCACCGCACCATCGACGGCTATCTGCGCTACGCCGAGCACAACCAGGCCGCCTATCGAGCGATCGTCAGCGGAGGCGTCGGCTTCGACGCCGAGGTGCACGCCATCCGGGACGGGGTGCGCGAGGCGATCGTCGCCACCATCGCCGAAGGGGCGTACGGCCGCCGTGACATCGGCCCGCTGGCCCGGATGGGCCTGCTCTCCTGGGTGTGCGGCGTCGAGGGCGCCACCCTGGACTGGATCGGCGGCTCCGGACTGCCCCGCGAGACCATGCGCGACCTGCTGGTGAAGTCGCTCGGTGGCACCCTGCGCGCCATCGAGGAACTGGACCCCGCCTGCCCGGCCCCGGCTCCCGCCCGCCGGGACCTCTGAGGTCTGACATCTGACATCTGACGTCGGACGACGGACGTCCGACGTCCGACGGCGAGAAGGAGCGGCGCGGGTCCGAGCCGGCCCCCGCCCCTGTGCCCCTCCCGTGCGGCCGTGTCCGGACAGCGCGGACCGGCTCGGGACCTTTCTTGAAGTAAGCGGTCGTTAACTGGTGACTCCATGCGTCCGATCGGGCATACTCACTGCGCACAGCCGCTGGTCAGGCGCTTCCGCGACCCGGAAGTGCGAGCATCGGCCAGGCCGAGAGACCCGGCGGACCGCCTCCACCCAGGGCGCGCATCCGCCGATGTGCCCGACAGGGAGGAGAGCGTCGCCATGCCCGACCGCGCCCCGCAGCCGGTGGACCGGCAACTGCCCACGGACGAGGCACGGGATCTGATCTCGCTCGTCCGCGACATCGCGCAGCGTGAGATCGTCCCGAGCGCGGCCGAGGAGGAGGACGCCGGGCGCTTCCCGCGCGAAGTGTTCGCCCTGCTCTCCGAGTCCGGCCTGCTCGGCCTGCCCTACGACGCCGAGTACGGCGGCGGCGAGCAGCCCTACGAGGTGTACCTCCAGGTCCTCGAGGAACTGGCCGCGGCCCGGCTCACCGTCGGCCTCGGCGTCAGCGTGCACACCCTCGCGTCCTACGCGCTGGCCGCCCACGGCACCAAGGAGCAGCGGGCCGAGCACCTGCCCGCGATGCTCGGCGGCGGCCTGCTCGGCGCCTACTGCCTCTCCGAACCGGCCTCCGGCTCGGACGCCGCCTCCCTGCGCACCAAGGCCGTGCGCGACGGCGACGACTGGGTGATCACCGGCACCAAGGCCTGGATCACGCACGGTGGCCTCGCCGACTTCTACACCGTCATGGCGCGTACGGGCCAGGAGGGTCCACGCGGCATCACCGCCTTCCTGGTGCCCGGCGACGCCGCGGGGCTGAGCGCCGCGGTGCCGGAGAAGAAGATGGGGCTCAAGGGCTCGCCCACCGCGCAGATCCACCTCGACGGCGTCCGGGTCTCCGACGCCCGGCGCCTCGGCGACGAGGGCGAGGGCTTCGCGATCGCCCTGTCCGCGCTCGACTCCGGACGGCTCGGCATCGCCGCCTGCGCGATCGGTGTGGCCCGGGCGGCACTGGACGAGGCGGTGTCCTACGCGGCCGAGCGGCGGCAGTTCGGCAAGCGGATCGCAGACTTCCAGGGGCTGCGGTTCCTGCTCGCCGACATGGCGACCCAGGTCGAGGCCGGGCGCGCGCTGTACCTCACGGCGGCACGGCTGCGCGACGCCGGACTGCCGTTCGCCAAGCAGGCGGCCATGGCGAAGCTGTACTGCACCGACGCGGCGATGCGGGTCACCACCGACGCCGTGCAGGTCCTCGGCGGGTACGGCTACACCGCGGACTTCCCGGCCGAGCGCTACATGCGCGAGGCGAAGGTGCTGCAGATCGTCGAGGGCACCAACCAGATCCAGCGGATGGTCATCGCCCGTCACCTCGCGGGTCCCGAGGAACGGTGAAGTCGCCGGTGGCGAGGAAGTCACCGGTGGCGAAGAAATCCCCGAGTCCGCGCGGGGGTGCCGCGAGCCGGGCCCACTCCGGGTCGTCGCGCCCCGGCAGGGTGCGGCCCCGGTCGGCCCAGATCCGCATCAGCTCACGGTAGATCGGCGGGTCCGGGAGCTGCGGGGCCGGCGGAACCGGTCCCGCGGGCACCGGGACGAACACGCGGCGCCGAGGCCCGGTCGCCGAGTACGTGGGGGTCATACCCCCGCAACGCGGCGAAGTACGGACAGGTCACCGCCGCGCACAATAGAGCGTGAGTTCGCGGGCGTCCGCCACCGGGCCGCCGTTGCCGCACGAGGCTCGACACGCCGCCGGCCCCCCTGCCCC
Organism: Streptomyces sp. BK79; assembly: GCF_044142145.1. Taxonomy (NCBI): domain Bacteria; kingdom Bacillati; phylum Actinomycetota; class Actinomycetes; order Kitasatosporales; family Streptomycetaceae; genus Streptomyces; species Streptomyces sp. BK79. Next base: position 51,104 of record NZ_JBHVOC010000021.1, on the reverse strand, counting down.
ACCTGCCCAGGAGCACGCACTCCGACCCGCGCCACGGCGGTCCGGATGCCGTGACGCGGGTCGGTGGGAGCGATGCCGGTGTGCCGGGGCGCGACGGCCCCGGACCGGGTGGTGACGGGCGGCTCAGGCGGCCTCGCGCCGCATCGTCGGCACGCGCATCGGGCGGGAGCCCGGGCCGCCCACGTGGGAGAAGGGCTGGGTCCGCCAGTCGAGGCCGTGCGGCAGCGTCAACAGCAGGGCGGTGTCCTGCTCGTGGGGCTCGAAGGACTCGTCCGCGGGACGGGCGTCGCCGGCCCTGCGGCCGGTGCCGGCGCAGACCGTGAGCCCGAAGGGGTTCCACGGCGAGGCGCACAGCGCGTGCTCCGGGAGCACCTCCTCGTCCGCCAGCAGGGCGATGGGCTGCGCGCAGTCCGGGCAGATCACCCGGTACATCTCGAAGGTGTCGTAGGCGTCGAGTTCCTCGTCGTCGAAGGCGTCGGGTTCGACGCCCTCCGGCACGGGCTCGACGACCGGCTGCTGCCGCTTGGGCGCGGTACGACCAGGGCGCTTAAGACTCTGCATGGGATTCTCCCCCTCGGGCTGGGCCGTGACGGCACTGCGGCCTCGACCACAGCAAGCACTTCCCGTCCCCCCTCCGGGGTAATCACGGGACCATCACAGGAAGTGGCCGAGGGGTGTGGTCTTCGTCACATGCCGCTCGCAGGTGCCCTGTGTGGCGGATTTTGTCCCCCGCTCGCTCCCCGCTCGGCCCCCCTCCCGCCGCCCGCCGGCTCCCCGCGACACCGGCCGGCGCCCCGGCCGTCACATCACGAACCGGGCATGACCTGGGCCGCTCGGGTATCCCGGGAGATCAAGCGCACTGTAGGTTCTTGCGCCATGGAGGAGCTGGACCGACAGATCGTGCAGCTGCTCGTCAAGGACGGGCGGATGAGCTACACAGACCTGGGCAAGGCCACGGGCCTGTCCACGTCGGCCGTGCACCAGCGGGTGCGGCGGCTGGAACAGCGTGGCGTCATCCGCGGGTACGCCGCGGTCGTCGACCCGGAGGCCGTCGGGCTGCCGATGACCGCCTTCATCTCGGTGAAACCCTTCGACCCCAGCGCCCCCGACGACATCGCCGACCGCCTCGCCGGCGTCCCGGAGATCGAGGCCTGCCACAGCGTGGCGGGCGACGAGAACTACATCCTCAAGGTGCGCGTGTCCACACCGCACGAGCTGGAGGAACTCCTCGCCCGGGTGCGCTCCCTCGCCGGCGTGTCGACCCGGACCACCGTGGTGCTCTCCACGCCGTACGAGGCCCGTCCGCCGCGGATCTGACCGGCCGGGACGCCCGCGCTCCCGCGCGGCGCCGACCTGCGTGCCGGACCGCCCGCGCGAGGGGCGAGACTGGTGTCCATGAGCGAGCCGTTGTCCCCCGCCCCGTCCACGACCGTCCTGCTGCGCCGCGGTGAGGTCCACAGTCCCGCCGACCCCTTCGCGACCGCCATGGTCGTCGAACGCGGTCAGGTCGCCTGGGTCGGCTCCGAGGGCGCGGCGGACGCCTTCGCGGACGGGGTGGACGAGGTGATCGACCTGGACGGCGCCCTGGTGACCCCCGCGTTCACCGACGCACACGTGCACACCACGTCCACCGGACTCGCCCTCACCGGCCTCGACCTGTCCGGCGCCCCCACCCGGGAGGCGGCCCTCGCCCTCGTACGGGACTTCGCCGCCGCCCGTCCCGGCGACCGGGTCCTGCTCGGTCACGGCTGGGACGCCTCCCGCTGGCCCGACGGCCTGCCCCCGACGCGCGCCGAGCTGGACGCGGCCACCGGCGGCCGGCCCCTCTACCTCAGCCGTATCGACGTCCACTCGGCCGTCGTCACCACCGCCCTGCTCGACCTGGTCACCGGTGACGTCCCCCGCGCGGACGGCCCGCTCACCGCCGACGCCCACCACGCCGTGCGCGCCGCCGCCCTCGGTGCCGTAGCCCCCGCCCAGCGCACCGAGGCGCAGCGCGCCGCCCTCGCGCACGCCGCGTCCCTCGGCATCGGCACCGTTCACGAGTGCGCAGGCCCGGAGATCTCCTCCGAGGACGACCTCACCGGCCTGCTGCGGCTGGCGGCCGAGGAGCACGGGCCGCGCGTGGTCGGCTACTGGGCGGAACAGGACGTGGACAAGGCGAGGGAGCTGGGCGCGGTCGGCGCCGCCGGCGACCTCTTCGTCGACGGCGCCCTCGGCTCCCACACCGCCTGCCTGCACCAGCCCTACACCGACGCCGCCCACACCGGCACCGCCTACCTGGACGCGTCCGACGTCGCCGCCCACGTCGTCGCCTGCACCGAGGCCGGTCTCCAGGCGGGCTTCCACGCCATCGGCGACGCCGCCGTCACCGCCGTGGTGGAGGGCATGCGCGCCGCCGCCGACAAGCTCGGCCTCGCCCGCCTCCGCGCCGCCCGCCACCGCGTCGAGCACGCCGAGATGCTCACCCCCGAGACCGTCGCGGCCTTCGCCGAGCTGGGCCTGACCGCCTCGGTGCAGCCCGCCTTCGACGCGCTGTGGGGCGGCGAGGACGGCATGTACGCCCAGCGCCTGGGGACCGAGCGGGCCCGCACCCTCAACCCCTTCGCGGCCCTGCTGCGCGCCGGCGTCCCGCTCGCCTTCGGCTCGGACAGCCCGGTCACGCCCCTCGACCCGTGGGGGACCGTCCGGGCCGCCGCCTTCCACCGCACCCCGGAGCACCGCGTCTCGGTGCGCGCCGCCTTCACGGCCCACACCCGGGGCGGCTGGCGGGCGATCGGGCGGGACGACGCGGGCGTGCTGGTGCCGGGCGCGCCCGCCGACTACGCCGTGTGGCGTACCGGTGACCTGGTGGTCCAGGCCCCCGACGACCGGGTGGCGCGCTGGTCGACCGACCCGCGCTCCGGCACCCCCGGCCTGCCCGACCTGACCCCGGGCCGTGACCTGCCCATCTGCCTGCGCACGGTGGTGGGCGGACGCAGCGTCTTCGTACGGCCGGGCGAGTGATCTCCACGGCCGACGGGGCGATGATCTTCTCCCGCGTACGACCTGCGCATCCTCCGCGCTGACCTGGGCATTGGCGCGGAAGACGCAGGTGGAACGACTGTTGACAGGCGACGGCGGGGGGCCGGTAGGTTCGGCGGAGTCCACCACCGGACGCCCGACCGGGGAACCTTCCGCGCACGCGTCGCGGCGCCGCTGGGTCAGGGACGGTGTGCCGCACCGGGGCACCGCCACTGGGAGCCAGGCTCAGCGCTCGCGCCGCGACGAGGGAACGTTCCGGAGGTCGGGAGGTGTGACCCGGGTGGGGCCCGGGCGCTCAGTAGACAACGGCTCAGGCCGACCCGCAGCCGGCGGGTCCCGGGCCGGCCCGAAGGGCGCCGGGCCCCCATCCGCAGCGCGGAAACGGTCGCCGAACGCGCATCCTTACCCCGCTCCAGGGGAATCGACACCACGTAACGAACGTCCTGACACGTCACCGCAGGCCGCGGCCATTATGGTGGTCCTCTGCGTACGGACATGAAGGGGCAGCGGTGAACGACGGCGAGGGGACGCCCGCAGCGGCGGGACAGGGGAGGCGGTTCGGGCCCCTGGGCACGGCCTTGGTGATCATCCCGACCTACAACGAGGCGGAGAACATCAAGGCGATCGTCGGCCGCGTGCGCGAGGCGGTCCCCGAGGCGCACGTCCTCGTGGCCGACGACAACAGCCCCGACGGCACCGGCAAGCTCGCCGACGAACTGGCCGCGGAGGACGACCACGTCCAGGTCCTGCACCGCAAGGGCAAGGAGGGGCTGGGCGCCGCTTACCTCGCGGGCTTCCGCTGGGGCCTGGAGCGCGGCTACGGCGTGCTGATCGAGATGGACGCCGACGGCTCCCACCAGCCCGAGGAACTGCCCCGCCTGCTGACCGCCCTCAAGGGCGCCGACCTCGTGCTCGGCTCCCGCTGGGTGCCCGGCGGCCGGGTGGTGAACTGGCCGAAGTCCCGCGAGATCATCTCCCGCGGCGGCAGCATGTACTCGCGCGTCGCGCTCGACCTGCCGCTGCGCGACATCACGGGCGGCTACCGCGCCTTCCGCCGCGAGACCCTGGAGGGGCTCGGCCTCGACGAGGTGGCCTCGCAGGGGTACTGCTTCCAGGTCGACCTCGCCCGCCGGGCGATCAAGGCCGGGTACCACGTCGTCGAGGTGCCGATCACGTTCGTCGAGCGCGAACACGGCGACTCCAAGATGAGCCGCGACATCCTGGTGGAGGCCCTCTGGCGGGTCACCACGTGGGGCGTGGGGGAGCGGGTCGGCAAGGTCCTGGGCCGCGACCGGCAGCCCGGCCCGGCGGCCGGCGACGCGACCGGCGCCCGCACGGCGCCGGACGCGAAGGCACCCGACGAGAAGGCGTGATCGTCCCCTTATGCCGCGCTGAGCCGGGGCCAGGCACACTGGGGGTATGACGACTGGTGCTCAGACCCCCAGTTCCCCCGCCCGGCCCCGGCGCTCCCGGCTGCGCACGTTCCTGCCGCTGGGCGTCGCCGCATGGCTCGTCCTGGAGATCTGGCTGCTGACCGTGGTCGCGGGCGCCGCCGGAGGCTTCCTGGTCTTCCTGCTCCTCGTCGCGGGCGTGGTCCTCGGCTCCGTGGTCATCAAGGCGGCGGGCCGCCGCGCCTTCCGGAACCTGACGGAGACGCTGCAACAGCAGCAGTCCGGCGCACCGCCCGAGACCCGCGCCAACAGCGAGGGCAACGGCCTGATGATGCTGGGCGGGCTGCTCCTGATACTCCCCGGTCTGATATCGGACGCGCTCGGCCTGCTGATGCTGCTGCCCCCGGTGCAGAAGACCGTCAGCCGGTACACGCAGCGAACGGTGGAGCGCAAGCTCCGCGAGGCCGGCCCGGGCACGCTGGGCGACGCCTTCCGCCAGGCCCGCATGCACCAGCCGGACGGCAAGGTCGTCCAGGGCGAGGTCGTCCGGGACCACCCGGACGACGCGCCGCGGGAGCCGCGCCCGCCGCTGGCCCGCTGAGCGACCGGGCCCGGACACACCGAAACCGCGGGTGCCGTACGTGAGACTCACGTACGGCACCCGCGGTTTTTTGTTCGGTTGTGCTGTCTACCGTTTCCGGCTACGCACTCTTGCGGCTGTCTCGCGGATGTACCGCGATGTTCATCGCGCCGGAGCGCAGAACGGCCAGCCGCTCCTCGAGGACCTCTTCGAGTTCCTCGCGGGTGCGCCGCTCCATCAGCATGTCCCAGTGCGTACGCGCGGGCTTGGCCTTCTTCTCCTCAGGGCCGTCGCCGTCAACCAGGAGTGCCTGGGCCCCGCAGACCTTGCACTCCCACTCCGGCGGGATCTCCGCCTCGACCGAGAAGGGCATCTCGAACCGATGCCCCTTCTCGCATGCGTACTCCACGGCCTGGCGCGGGGCCAGGTCGATGCCGCGGTCCGTCTCGTAGCTGGTCACCACGAGGCGCGTGCCGCGAAGAGCTCGCTCACTCATGAATCGTGCCTCCCGGGCTTGTCGCCCACAGGACAGGTGTCGCTGTCGTCGTCATCCGGTCAACGTCCGGGCGGCGGTAAAGATTCCCGTCCCGACTCCCGATCCGGGCCCTGCGTCGCCGTCGCAGCCGCAGCCTTGCAACCAGTGCAGTACCCGCCGACGTCCGGTTTGTCACCTCTGCTAGCAGATGCGACATAGCGTTTCGGCGCCATTGACGCGCAGTAACGGTACGCCTGGCAGGCCAAACGCGTACACTACAGCCCTTTCGCGTCGAGTGCTAAATCCTTTCGGGTACGGGATTGCCCGCGTCGCGGATCGCCCGTCCCACCGGTACCCGCGCGAGCAGCGCGAAACCCAGGACGAAGAAGACCACCAGCGAGATGATCGCGTCCCGGTAGCTCCCGGTGAGCTGGTAGGTGAGGCCGAAGAGCAGGGGCCCGAGCCAGCTCATCCCGCGGTCGCTCAGCTCGTACGCCGAGAAGTACTCGGCCTCCTTGCCGGGCGGGACCAGGTGGGAGAACAGGGACCGGGACAGCGCCTGGCTGCCGCCGAGGACCAGCCCGATCCCGGCGGCCAGCACGAAGAACCACACCGGCTCCCCGGCGGGCAGGAAGTACCCGGCCGCGAGCGTGACCGTCCAGGCGACCAGCGACCCGAGGATCGTGCGCTTGGCCCCGTACGCGCGGGCCAGCCGGCCCAGGGCCAGCGCGCCCGCCACCGCCAGCAGCTGGACCAGCAGGACGGCCACGATGAGCGTGGACTGGCCGAGGCCCAGCTCCTCCGAGCCGTACACCGACGCCTGGGAGATCACCGTCTGGATGCCGTCGTTGTAGACGAGGTACGCCAGCAGGAACGCGAGGGTCAGGGGGCGGCGCCGCATGTCGCGGACGGTCGCCGCGAGCTGCCGGAAGCCGGGGAGGGCCGCCTCCCGCGCGGGGGTGCGGCGGTCGCGCAGGCGGCGCAGCGGGATGAGCGCGAACGCGCCCCACCACAGGCCGGCCGAGGCCAGGCAGACGCGGACCGCCGCGCTCTCGGTCAGCCCGAAGGAGTCGTGGGCGGTGTAGAGGATCAGGTTCGCGACCAGGACCAGGGCCCCGGCCGCGTACCCGAAGGCCCAGCCGCGCGAGGAGACCGCGTCGCGCTCCTCGGGCGGGGCGATCTGGGGCAGGTAGGAGTTGTAAAGCATCATCGCGACGGACTGCGCGGCGTTGGCGACGACCAGGAGCAGACCGCCCAGGAGGTAGCGGTCCCCGTCGAGGAAGAACATGGCGGTCGTGGCCGCGGCCCCGGTGTAGGCGGCGGCGGCCAGCAGCGGCTTCTTGTGTCCGGAGCGGTCGGCCGCGGCACCCACCAGGGGCATCACCAGAACCGCCACGATCACCGACAGGGACACCGAGTACGCGAAGAACGACCCGGCCCGCACGGGTATGCCCAGCGGGTGGACGTAGCCGTCCGGGTCCGCCGCCGACTCGGCGACCGACGTCAGATAGGGGCCCAGGAACACGGTGAGCACGCTCGTCGAGTAGACGGAGCACGCCCAGTCGTAGAAGTACCAGCCGCGCTGCTCGCGACGCCGGTCCTCGGACCCGTCGGCCGCGTCCGTCCGCAGGGTGTCGGTGCCCACCCGTGCCCTCGCTTCCCCGTGCGCGCGCGCCGCCCCGGGTCCGGCCTCGGGGGCCCGGCGGCCCGGACGGGCTCAGACCCAGACGCCGCGGTCCTCCATGACCTTGCGCAGTGTGTCGATGTGATCGGTCATGATGCCATCCACTCCCAGGTCCAGGAGCCGGTGCATGCGATCGGGGTCGTTCACGGTCCAGACGTGCACCTGGAGTCCGCGGGCGTGGGCCGCGCGCAGGAAGCGGTGATCGACCACCTGGATGCCCGACTGGACCTCGGGGACCTGCGCGGCCACCGCCGAGCGGCGCAGCGCGGCCGGGACGCCCCAGGAGCGCAGCCGCAGATTGAGCACGCCCCGGGTGCCGTACGAGGTGGCCAGGCGCGGGCCGGCCAGCCGCTGGGCACGGATCACGCGCGCCTCGGAGAACGAGCCGACGCAGACGCGGTCCCAGGCGTTCGTCCGCTCGATCAGCTCCAGGAGCGGCGTCACCGCGGGTTCGGCCTTCACGTCGATGTTCCAGCGCACCTCGGGGAAGGTCTCCAGGAGTTCCTCGAACAGCGGCACCGGTTCCTCGCCCGCCACGCGCGCGCGGCGCACCTTCTCCCAGGACAGGTCGGCGATCCGGCCGGACCCGTCCGTCACCCGGTCCAGGGTCGGGTCGTGAAAGGCGACGAGCCGCCCGTCCCGCGTGGCGTGTACGTCGGTCTCGATGTACCGGTAGCCCGCCTCGACCGCGCGCCGGAACTGCCGCAGCGTGTTCTCCAGGCCGTCCGCCGCCCCGCCCCGGTGGGCGAAGGCGATGGGGCCGGGGTGGTCGAGGTAGGGGTGGCGTATCCGGGTGCTCACCGACGCAGTATCGCGCGCCGGGGTTGACCGGCGGCAACCACGGTGCTGCCGCCCGGTGCCGGGGGGACGGCGAACACGCGCAGGAACACCTGGGCGAGCGGGCCGATCGACACGGCGTACAGCAGGGTGCCGATCCCGACCGTGCCGCCGAGCGCGAAGCCCGTCGCCACGACGGTGACCTCGACGGCCGTGCGCACCAGGCGCACGGAGAGCCCCGTGCGCTCGTTGAGCCCGGTCATCAGGCCGTCGCGCGGGCCCGGACCGAACCGCGCGGCGATGTAGAGCCCGGTCGCCGCGCCGTTCAGGACGATGCCCGTCACCATCATGGCGATGCGCGGCGTCCAGCCGTGGGCGTCGGGCAGGACGGCCAGCGCCGCGTCCATGGCGGCGCCGATGACCAGCACGTTGGAGACCGTGCCGAGGCCCGGCCGCTGGCGCAGCGGTATCCACAGCAGCAGCACGGCGGCGCCGACGACGGTCAGGACCAGGCCCATCGACAGGCCCGTGCGCTCGGCGAGGCCCTGGTGCAGCACGTTCCACGGCTCCAGACCGAGCCCGGACCTGACCAGCATCGCGGAGCTCACGCCGTAGAGCACGAGACCGCCGTAGAGCTGGGTCAGCCGTCGTGTGAGATGCCGGTGTCCGGTCCGACGGGACAAGATGGGCCCCCTGTGTGGTCGTAGTGGCCTGCCACATGACACCCTGTGGCGGGAGAAGCAGAGCCAACCAGGGCCAATTCGGGGAAGGTGGACTGATTTCCATGGCGCAGTGGACTTCTGCCGTGGGGGCGGGCCAGCTCGCCCGGCTGCTCGGCTCCCAGCAGGACCGCCCGGCCGGGCCAGGCACCCGCCGCCCGCCCGCCTACCGCGCGCTCGCCGACGGCATCCGCCTGCTGGTGCTCGAAGGGCGCGTACCGGTCGCCGCCCGGCTGCCCGCGGAACGGGAGCTGGCCATGGCCCTCACCGTCAGCCGCACGACGGTCGCCGCCGCCTACGAGGCTCTGCGCGCCGAGGGTTTCCTGGAGTCCCGGCGCGGCGCGGGCAGCTGGACCGCCGTACCGGCCGGGAACCCCTTGCCGGCGCGGGGTCTGGAGCCGCTGCCGCCCGAGGCCCTCGGCTCGATGATCGACCTCGGCTGCGCGGCGCTGCCCGCCCCCGAACCGTGGCTCACCCGGGCCGTACAGGGCGCCCTGGAGGAGCTTCCCCCCTACGCGCACACCCACGGCGACTATCCCGCCGGGCTGCCCGCGCTGCGCGCGATGATCGCCGAGCGCTACACCGCGCGGGGGATACCGACCATGCCCGAGCAGATCATGGTGACCACGGGCGCGATGGGCGCGATCGACGCCATCTGCCACCTCTTCGGGGGCCGCGGCGAGCGCATCGCCGTCGAGTCGCCCTCGTACGCCAACATCCTCCAGCTCATGCGCGAGGCCGGGGCCCGGCTGGTCCCCGTGGCGATGGCCGAGGGGCTCACCGGCTGGGACGTGGAGCGCTGGCGCCAGGTGCTGCGCGAGGCCGCCCCCCGCATCGCGTACGTCGTCGCCGACTTCCACAACCCCACCGGCGCGCTCGCCGACGACGACCAGCGGCGACGCCTGGTGGACGCGGCGCGCTCGGCGGGGACGGTGCTCGTGGCCGACGAGACGATGAGCGAGCTGTGGCTGGACGACGGGGTCGAGATGCCGCGCCCCGTGTGCGCCTTCGACCCGGCCGGGTCCACGGTCGTCACCGTCGGCTCCGCCAGCAAGGCTTTCTGGGCCGGGATGCGCATCGGCTGGGTCCGCGCCGCGCCCGACGTGATCCGCAGCCTGGTCGCCGCGCGCGCGTACGCCGACCTGGGCACGCCCGTCCTGGAGCAGCTGGCCGTGAACTGGCTGTTCAGCACCGGCGGCTGGGAGCAGGCCGTCCAGGTGCGGCGCGAGCAGGCCCGCCAGAACCGGGACGAGCTGGTGGCCGCGGTGCGCAGGGAACTGCCCGACTGGGAGTTCGAGGTGCCGCGCGGCGGGCTGACCCTGTGGGTGCGGACCGGGGGCCTGTCGGGCTCGCGGCTGGCCGAGGCGGGGGAGCGCGTGGGCGTACGGGTCCCGTCCGGGCCGCGCTTCGGGGTGGACGGGGCGTTCGAGGGGTATGTCCGGCTGCCGTTCACCGTGGGCGGCGCGGTGGCCGAGGAGGCGGCGGTGCGACTGGCCGCGGCGGCGCGGCTGGTGGAGAAGGGGGGCGTCGGGGGCGGCGAGGCGCCGCGGACGTTCGTGGCGTAGCGGGGACCGGGGACCCGGGGGGCGTGGAGGGGGCGCGGGCCGGAGGTCCGCGGGGTGGCGGTGCCGCCGTCACGGGCCCCTGGCACCGCCACCCCGGTCGAGGTCTCAGGAGGTCTCCGCCGCGACCGCGTCGGCGGTGGGAACGGTCTCCGCGGGGGCCTTGGGTGCCGCGGTCAGCGTCCGCGCCGACCCCAGCACCACGTGCGTCGGCTCGGAGCCGGCCTCGGGCCTCTCCGGTCGCGGCTCGTCCGGTTCCGGCTCGTCCGGCCGCGGCTCGTCCGGATCCGGCTTCCCGGTGTCCTCTTCGCTCGGGTCCTCCGTCTGGGTGCCGGTCTTCCGGGCGTCCGTCTTCCGCGCGTCCGCCTTCTTCACCATGGAGACCTTCCGCTCCACCTCCGCCCCCGGGGGGACGGGCGCCTGCTCGCCGTCCGCGGGTGTCGTGCGCGGCGGGAGCAGGTCGAGGACGGCCTGCCGGTGGGCGTCGCTCGTGGCGTCGTCGTAGGGGTCCGGGGTGGCCGGGACCTGGAGGCGGTGCACGGGACCGGTGCCCAGACGGGCGTAGCCCCGGCCGGGCGGGACCTGGTCGACGGGGGTGGTGTGCGGGGGAGCGCCCAGCACGGCCGTCAGTTCGTCCGTCGTCGCCGGGCCGAGGACGACACGCGCGCGCGTGTGCTGCCGTACGGCGTCGCTGAGGCCGTCCAGGGCGTCCAGCTGGTCGGCGACGACCACCGTCACGTTGGCGGCCCGACCGTGCCGCAGCGGGACCTGGAGCAGGGACTGCGGGTCCCTGCGGCCGTCCGCCGCCGCCAGGTGCGCGAACGCGCTCGGCCGGTCCACGAAGACCCACAGCGGCCGCCTGGTGTCGTCCGGCGGCGCCTGGCCCTCCTGCCGGGCGCGGTTGACGGCGATCAGCCGCCGCTCCGTCTCGGCGGCGGCCCACTCCAGGCTGGTCACGGCCCCCGTGAGGCCGCACTCGACGGCCAGGACCCCGTCCCGGCCGACCAGGCACGCGTACTCGCCGGTGCCGCCGCCGTCGACGATCAGCAGGTCCCCGTGGTGCAGGGCCTGCAGCGCCACCGAGCGCAGCAGGGTGGACGTGCCGGTGCCGGGCCGGCCCAGGACCAGCAGATGCGGCTCGGTCGAGCGGATGCCGGTGCGCCAGACGACCGGCGGCACGTCCCGTCGCTCCTCGCCGTGGGTGAGCGGGAGGGTGCGCTGGACCCGGGTGGGGTCGGTGAAGCCGAGGACGGTCTCGCCGGGCGCGGTCACGAAACGCTGGGCGGCGATGTCGGTGGGCAGCGCCGCGAGCGCGTCGACGGAGAGGTGGTTGGCCTCCTCGTTCCACACGAAGTGGTACTCCCGGCCCCGCCCGGCCTTGGCGGTGACCAGGTGCTCGATCCGGGCCCGGGACTCCGCCTCGCCGTCGGTGAAGTACGCGGGGTAGCGGATCACCAGATGGGAGAAGCGGCCGGTGTCGTCGAACTCGTACGCCGGGAACGCCTTCTCCCACGTGCCGCCGTGGGCGTACAGGGGATCGGGGTCCTCGGCGTTCGAGAAGTACGGGACCAGCGCCTCGTAGAGCGACTGCAGACGCGTGGTCTGGGAGTCGTCCGGCCCCTGCGGCGCCGGCGGGGTGCGGTCCCTGCCCTGCCAGGCCGCCGCCGCCATCAGGGCGACGACGGCGAGCAGAGGTCCGTACGGCACGAGTGCCACGACCAGGACGACCGAGGCCACCAGGAAGAGCAGCGCGCCGCGCCGGTCCTTGGGCGTCTCGGTCCATCTGCGCCGGCCGGCCGCGGCCAGTCGGCGCAGGCCGCGGGCGATCGTGATCAGCGGCTGGAGGACGTCGGTGGCGCTGTCGGCCGCCGTCCGGGCCAGCTCCCGGCTCCGGGCGAGCTGGGCGCCGCCGTTGCTCAGAATGCGGGGGAGGGGCCGCCGGGCCACTGCTGCCTCCTGGGAGTCCGTACGAGGGGGTGGGGGGAGGGGAGGGCCGTCAGAACTTGATTCCGCCGAGCAGGCCCGCCAGGCTCTCGCCGCCCGCCTTGATGCTGGGGGCGATGGCCGTGCTCGCGAGATAGAACCCGAACAGGACCGCGACCAGCGCGTGCGAGGCCTTGAGGCCGTCCTTGCGGAAGAAGATGAAGACGACGATGCCGAGCAGGACCACGCCTGAGATCGAGAGGATCATGTGAGTTCTCCTGGTTCGCGGGGACAGTCACCATGAGTACTTCCAGGCTCACAGGATGTATCCATACGATAAAAGGTGCAAATGGGGGAAATTCGGCGAATTTGCCCCAGGTGGCGGAGTGTCGGCGGGGCCGGTTGAGCAGCGCGGTTGCGCCCGGCCGGGTTGGTGCCGATCTTCGCCTCGGGCACGTCGGCCCGGGTGCGGCGCGAGCCAGTACCCTGGCGATTCACTCGTACGGCCGCACCGCTCGCGGCCGTGCGCACCCGCAGTCCCCAACGTTCGTCACGCGCGAAGCGTTCGTAGTGAGAGGTGGTCCGGCCGATGAGTGAAGCCCCCGACCCCGAGGTCGTGGAGCTGGCGACCAAGATCTTCGATCTGGCCCGGCAGGGGCGGACCGAGGAACTGGCGGCCTATGTGGACGCCGGCGTCCCGGCCAACCTCACCAACGACCGCGGCGACTCGCTCGTCATGCTCGCCGCCTACCACGGCCACGCCGACGCGGTCCGCGCCCTGCTGGCACGCGGCGCCGAGGCCGACCGCGTCAACGACCGGGGTCAGACGCCACTCGCCGGTGCCGCCTTCAAGGGTGAGACGGAAGTGACGAGGGCGCTCCTGGAGGCCGGCGCGGACCCCTCCGCGGGTACTCCGTCGGCCGTCGAGACGGCGCGGATGTTCGCCCGGACCGAGCTGCTGGAGCTGTTCGGCGCCCGGTGACCGGACGCCGGTCCGGAGCGGCTCCGCGCCGGCGTCGTCCTTTCTGACCAGCGAAAACATCAATAACGGGGGAGGCGGTATCCGGCCGCCGAAATTTCGGTCGCGGCAGATGTGACCGCCGGGTCATCATGACGACGTGGTTCACGGACGTGATGGCTGGGCAGATCTTGCCGCACCGCGCGGGCCGTGACACGGCCCGCAAGGGCCACCGACGAGAGGCAGAGAACATGGTCTTCGGCAAGCAAGAGACGGCGGGCGCTCCGACGTGTTGGCGCACGGCCAGGTAACGCGTGCTCCCCGGTTGCGTCGACGCTTGATGTGAGGCTGTTTCCCATGTTCGATCCGGTCATAGCGCCCAGCGGTACGCTGCTCGGCCTGCTTCAGCGGGGTCGCGGCGACGGCACGCTGCACGCGCTCACCGCTCCACGCCCCGAAGCGCTCGCGGCACTGAACCACTGTGTGCTGCACGACCCCCGCCACGACTGGCAGGTCGAGAACCGCTCCCTCTACTACGCCCGCCTCTACCTCGACCTGAACGGCGAACTGGACGCGATCGAGGCCCACCTCTTCGACCCCGAGGACGTCCTGGACGCCGACGAGTCGCGCACGGGCCTGGCACTGGCGGTCCTCGGCCACCTCGCCTCCTACGGCAGACTCGACGCGCTCGCCCTGTTGCGCAGGTACGCCGCCCACGGCGTCAACTGGGCCTGGGCCCTGGACGAGCTGGCGCTGCGCGACGACGACTCCGGTCTGCGCGCCCTGGCCGCGCCGGTCCTGGCCCGCTTCCCCCGCGATGCCGAGGGCGACGCCGAGCTGGCCGTGGCCGTGCGGGACGCCTTCGAGCCCCGGCCCTGGCGCCTGTGGGCCGACGATCCGCGCGAGTCGATCGCCACGCGGGTGCGTGCCGCCCGGGAAAGGGGCTGCTTCGACCGCTGGCAGCGGCAGATGAACCCCACCGGGCCGCGTCCCGGCTGGAGCGTGCGTGCCGTCTTCGAGTGGGCCGAGCAGGGCGTCGAGCGCGGCGCCGCGCTCCACGTGCCCGCCGCGCGGTGCCTCACCGCCGTCGCCGGACCCGAGGACCGGGCCGAGATCGTCGAGGCGGCGCGGTCCGGCGCCGAGGGCGCCCGCTGCACCGCCCTGCGCTATCTCGCCGACAGCGACGACCCGTACGCCCTCGACCTGATCGAGGGTGCCGTGGCCACCGGCTCGACGCCGGTGGTGGAGGCCGCGGTCGCCTCCTTCGAGCGCATGCGCTCCGTCGCCGCGGTCGACCGCGCGCGCGCCTGGGTCCACCGGCCCGACGCCCTCGGCGCCGCCGCCGGCCGTGTACTGGCCTGCCGGGGCGGAGCGCGGGACCGCGACCTCGTCCTCGCCGCGCTGCGGGAGGCGGTCCGCGGCGAAGGGCCCGACGCGCCGACGCTGTGGACCCTCGTCGACGGCACCGGACGGCTCGGCATCGCCTGCGCGGCCCCCGTACTGCGGCACGTCTACCGCGAGACCGCCTCCTCCCACCTGCGTGGCCGGGCCGCCCGCGCGCTGGCCGCCACCGACCCCTCCTTCGCAGCCGGGTTCGCCATCGAGTGCCTGTGGGACTGCGAGGAGACCACCCGCGAGATCGCCGCCCGCCACGCCGAGACCGGTGACAACCGCGTCGTCGAACGGCTGCGCAGGCTCGCCGCCGACCCGGCCGAGGAGGACGAGGTCCAGACGGCCGTACGCAGCCGGTTCGGGCCGGACGCGGACGCGCCCGCCGTGTGAACCGAGGGACCACCGCGCCGACGTGCCGGGCCCGGCCCCGCGGCGGGCACGGTGATTGCGCGGGGGCGGACGGGGGCCCGCCGTCGTCCGAGCGGGCGAGCCGGTGTCCGAGGCCCGTGCCGCCGCACCAGGACCCCTCCCCGCGCGGCGCGCGACCCCGCTTCACCGCCCAAAACCCCTCCGCGTGAACGACGCGTGGCCCGCGGGCACGGCGGGTGTGGCCGGGGGCTGACCCGCTCGGGTGGGCGGGTCAACGCTCATGGGACGTTCCCCGGCCGGAAAGATCGACGTTGACGCGAGCACGTCCAGTCCGGCGACAACACCGGTATGCGTGTCGTCATCGTGACCGAATCCTTTCCCCCCGATGTGAACGGCGTGGCCCACTGCGCGCTCCAGACCGCCCGGCACCTCGTCGATCGCGGTCACGACTGCGTCGTCGTCGCCCCGGCCGCCGCCCCCGGTGACGAGGCGGACGGCTCCGCCCCCTGCCCCCTCGTCCGGATCCCGTCCCTTCCGCTCCCCGGCTACCCCCAGGTCCGCGTCGCCCTCCCCAGCCGGCGCGTGGCCGCCGCGATCGCCGACCACCGCGCCGACGTCGTCCACCTGGCCAGCCCTTTCGTTCTCGGCGTCCGGGGCATGGCCGCCGCCGCGCGCCTCGGCGTCCCGGCCGTGGCCGTCTACCAGACCGACCTCGCCGGATACGCCCGTACGTACATGGGAGCGGGCGAGGCGGCCGCCTGGCGGCGCATCCGCTCCGTGCACTCCGCCGCCGACCTCACCCTCGCCCCGTCCGGCGCGGCCCTGCGCGACCTGCGGGCGCACGGCGTGCCCCGGGTCAGCCTGTGGCCGCGCGGGGTGGACACCGTCCGCTTCCGGCCCGGCCGGCGCGACGAGGCGCTGCGCCGGGAACTCGCCCCGAACGGTGAGCTGATCGTCGGCTACGTCGGACGGCTCGCCCCCGAGAAGCAGGTGGAACTGTTGTCCGGAGTCTGCGCCCTGGACGGCGTGCGCGTCGTGGTCGTCGGCGACGGGCCCAGCCGGCCCGGCCTGGAACAGGCGCTGCCGGGCGCCGTCTTCCTCGGCCGCCGCACCGGCGACGCGCTCGCCCGGGTCTTCGCCTCGCTGGACGTCTTCGCGCACACCGGCCCGTTCGAGACCTTCTGCCAGACCGTGCAGGAGGCCATGGCCAGCGGCGTCCCCGTCGTCGCGCCCGCCGCGGGCGGCCCCTTGGACCTCGTCGCCCACGGGCGTACGGGGCTGCTGGTGCCGCCGCGCGACGCCGCGGCCGTACGGGACGCCGTGTGGTCCCTGTCCGCCGACCCCGCGCTGCGGGCGGCGTACGGGGCGGCCGGGCGGGCGGCCGTCGAGGAGCGCACCTGGGCCGCCGTCGGCGACCGGCTGATCGGGCACTACACGGACGTGCTCACCGCGCGGAAGGCGGTGCTGGCCGCATGAACGCGCTGCGAATCGTCCGGCTGGCCAACTTCGTCGCCCCCGCGTCCGGCGGCCTGCGCACCGCGCTGCGCGAGCTGGGCAAGGGCTACCGCGCGGCCGGACACGACCCCGTCCTCGTCGTCCCCGGCGAGCGGGCCGACGACCGGGAGACCGCACAGGGCCGGGTGATCACCCTCCCGGGTCCGCTGCTGCCCGGCACCGGCGGCTACCGGGTCCTCACCGACAGGCGACGCGTGGCCGCGCTGCTGGAGGAGCTGGCCCCCGACCGCCTGGAGGTGTCCGACCGCACCACGCTGCGCTGGACCGGCAAGTGGGCGCGGCGGGCCAGGGTCCCCGCCGTGATGGTCTCCCACGAGACCGCCGACGGGGTGCTGCGCACCTGGGGCCTGCCGGAAGGGGCGGCCCGCCGCGCCGCCGACACTCTCAACATCCGTACGGCGCACACCTACGCGCGCGTGGTGTGCACGACGGAGTTCGCCGAGCGGGAGTTCGTCCGCATCGGGGCCCGCAACGTCGTACGCGCTCCGCTCGGCGTCGACCTGGCGGGACGGCACCCGGCGCTGCGTGATCCGGGGCTGCGGGCCCGGCACGCGCGCGCGGAGGAGACGCTGCTGGTGATGTGCTCCCGGCTGTCCGTGGAGAAGCGGCCCGGCACGGCGCTGGACGCGCTGGCGGCGCTGCGGCGGCGCGGGGAGCGGGCGGTGCTGGTGGTGGCCGGGGACGGGCCGCTGCGTCCACGGCTGGCACAGCGGGCGCGGGAGCGCGGGCTGCCGGTGGCGTTCCTCGGCCACGTCGCCGACCGGGGGCTGCTGGGTGCCCTCCAGGCGTCCGCCGACGTGTGCCTGGCGCCCGGGCCGGCCGAGACCTTCGGACTGGCCGCGCTGGAGGCGATGGCGTGCGGCACGCCCGTGGTGGCCAGCGCGTCGTCGGCGCTGCCGGAGGTGATCGGCTCCGCCGGTGCCGTCGCCGCCGACCACGGGGAGGCGTTCGCGGACGCCGTGGGGCTGCTCCTCGGGCGCGGGGAGGCGGACCGGCGGGCGGCGGCACGCGCGCGTGCCGAGTGTTTCGGCTGGGACGCCGCGGTCGCCGCGTTCCTCGCCGCGCACGACGCGCCCGTCCCCACGCGCCCGGTGCTGCCGGAGGCCGTGTCATGAGACGCGTCCGCTTCGTCGCCCTCGGCGACTCGCTCACCGAGGGCGTGGGGGACCCGGTGGGCGGCGGGTGGCGGGGCTGGGCCGCGCTGCTCGCCGCCGGGCTCACCGAGGAGCCCGCCGAGTTCACCAACCTCGCCCTCAGCGGGGCGCAGACCCGTGACGTGGCCGAGCGGCAACTGCCCGCCGGCCTGGCCCTGCGGCCCGACGTGGTGTCCGTCGTCGTCGGCGTCAACGACACCCTGCGCTGCACCTTCGACCTCGACGCCGTCGCCGCCCGGCTCGACACGGTGTACGGCGCGTTCACCGCGCGGGGCGCGCTGCTGCTCACGGCGTGTCTCCCGGACCCCGGGACGATGCTCGGGCTGCCCGGAGTGCTGGCCCGGCCGCTGGCCCGGCGGCAACGGGCGGTCAACGCCGTGGTGCACGCCCTGTCCGACCGGTACGGGGCCGTGCACCTGCACGCGTGCGAGGGCGACTGGATCACCGACCGCGCGATGTGGAGCGCGGACCGGCTGCACCCCGGCGAGCGGGGGCACCGGCAGCTGGCCCTGCGCTTCCACGCCCTGCTCGCCGCACGCGGAGCGGCCACCGGGCCCGCGCCCTCGCCCGAGAACGAGTTCCCCGCGCCCACCCGATCGGCGAGCCTGTGGTGGCTGGCCACCGCGGGCACCGGCTGGGTGGCCCGGCGCTGCACCGACCTCCTGCCCCAGCTGCTCACCCTGGCCGCCGACGAACTGCGCCACCACGCGCGCGGCACGAGCGCCCGGCTCGACCTGCGCACGTCCGCCGCCGTGTCCGCCGCCCTCGCGGCGCTGTCGGCGACGGAGCGGGCGGAGGCGGCGTGAGGGGCGGTACCGGTGCGGTGGCCGGGGCCGGGGCCGGGGCCGGGGCCGGGGCCGGGGCCGGGGCACGGTGCCGGGCGCCGGCTCGCGGCTCCCGGCGCGGAGGGCGCCGGAGGCCGGCCCGGACACGGTCGTACGGCGGACGTCGCCCGCACGCGGTACCGCCGTGTCAGCGTCCGCGTACGGCCACGAAGCGCACCGGCGTCCCCGGTACCGCCTGGGCCGCCGCCGGGAGGTCGGCGCCGCGGACGACGCCGATCACCGGGTAGCCGCCGGTGGTCGGGTGGTCGGCGAGGAACACGACCGGCCTGCCGTCGGGCGGCACCTGTACGGCGCCCAGGACCATGCCCTCGCTGGGGAGTTCGCCCGGACGGGCGCGCCGGAGCGCGGGTCCGTCCAGACGGAGGCCGATGCGGTTGCTCGCGGAGGAGACCCGGTAGGCGGCGGAGGTGAACACCCGCGTCGCCTCCGGTGTGAACCAGCCGGCACGCGGACCCGGCGTCACCCGCAGGACCAGTTCCGCCGGCGGCGCGGGCTGCGGGGTGAAGTCCACGCGCGTGTGCCGTCCGCGCGGTCGCCCCAGGGGCAGTACCGCGCCGTCCGTGAGGGGCGGCGGCCCGAGGCCGGACAGCAGGTCGGTGGAGCGGCTGCCGAGGACCGGCTCGACGAGGACGCCGCCGGCGAGGGCCACGTAGGCGCGGACGCCGGAGCAGGCCGGGCCGACGTCCAGCAGCGCACCGGCCGGCACGTCGACCGGCGCGCCCCAGGACACCGGCCGCCCGTCCACCGTCACCGGGCAGGGGGCCCCGCCGACCGCCACCGTCACCGCGCACCGCGGGCGCAGGGCGCAGCCGGTGAGTGTGGTCTCCAGGACGGCGGCGTCGGGCGGGTTGCCGACCAGCCGGTTGACCAGCGCCGCCGCCGGCGCGTCGAGCGCCCCCGAGCGGGGGACGCCGAGGTGCGCGTGGCCGGCCCGGCCCCGGTCCTGCACGGTGGTCAGGGCACCGGCCCGGACGACGGCGAGCGCACGGTCGGTCATGTACCCCCCTGGTCTCCGCGCGGGTCCGCGCGACGGACGAACCGCACGCGCGTGCCCGGCGACAGCAGCGCCGCCGGTACGCGCGTGTGGTCCCACAGCACGGCGTCCGTGCTGCCGATCAGCTGCCAGCCACCGGGCGACGAGCGCGGGTACACGCCCGTGTACGGCCCCGCGAGCGCCACCGAACCGGCGGGCACGGCCGTGCGCGGGGTGTCCCGGCGCGGGACGTCATAGCGCGCGGGCAGCCCGGTCAGGTAGCCGAAGCCGGGCGCGAACCCGCAGAAGGCGACCCGGAACTCGGTGCCCGAGTGGACCCGCGCCACCTCCTCCTCCGCGACGCCCCAGTGCGCGGCGACGTCGGCGAGGTCCGGACCGTCGTAACGGACCGGGATCTCGACGACGCGCCCCGCGCGCGCGGGCGCGGGCGGGACGTCGGCGGCGGCCAGTTCGGACGCCAGCCGGGCCGCGTCGGCGACACCGTCGAGGAGGACGGTGCGGGCCGCCGGAACGATCTCCCGGGCCGCCAGCGTGCCCTCCGCGCGGCGCCGCGACAGCTCCGCGTGGAGGGCCGCGGCCTCGTCGCCCGAGGCCACTTCGACGAGCAGGGCGTCGTCGCCGACCGGCAGGACGTTCATGCGAACGCCTCCACGCGGACGCCCGACGCCTCCAGCCGCTGCCGGACCCGGCGGGCCAGCTCCACCGCGCCGGGCGTGTCGCCGTGCACGCACAGGGAACGGGCCCGCACCCCGATCCGCGCCCCGGAGCGCGCGGTGACCGTGCCGGAGACGGCCAGCCCCACCGAACGCTCCAGGACGGTGTCCGGATCGGTGACCACGGCGCCCTCCCGGCCGCGCGGGACGAGCGTCCCCTCGTCGGTGTACGCCCGGTCCGCGAACGCCTCCGTGACGACCGGCAGCCCCGCCCGTCCGGCCAGCTCCAGCACGCGTGAGCCGGGCAGTCCGAGCACGGGCAGCGCACCGCCCGCGAGGAGGACGCCGTCGACGACGGCCGCGGCCTGCTCCTCGTCCCGCACCACCCGGTTGTACAGGGCGCCGTGCGGCTTGACGTACGCCACACGCGTGCCGGCCGCGCGCGCGAAGACCTCCAGGGCGCCGATCTGGTAGGCCACCTCGGCCGCCAGCTCGGCGGCCGGCACGTCCATCGCGCGCCGGCCGAAACCGGCCAGGTCCCGGTACGAGACCTGGGCGCCGATCGTCACGCCCCGCGCGGCCGCCGTCTCGCACACCCGCCGCATGGTGGCCGGATCCCCGGCGTGGAAGCCGCACGCCACGTTGGCGCTGGTGACGACCCCCAGGAGGCCCTCGTCGTCGGTGAGCCGCCAGCGGCCGAAACCCTCGCCGAGGTCGGCGTTGAGATCGATCGAGGTCATGTCTCCAGTGTCTCCGGTCTCCGGCCCCGTCGGGGCACGGCGGGTCAGGCCACGCGGTACTGCTCGTCCCGCGCGTCGGTGAGGAACATCTGCCCCGGGGCGTGGGTGAGGGCGAACGGCGGCCGCGAGGCCATGACCGCCGCCTGCGGCGTCACCCCGCACGCCCAGAACACCGGGATGTCGTCCGGTTCCCTGGCGACCGGGTCGCCGAAGTCCGGCCGGTCCAGGTCGGCGATGCCGAGCGCCGACGGGTCGCCGCAGTGCACCGGGCTGCCGTGCACGGCGGGCAGCAGACTCGTCTCGCGGATCGCCGCCGACAGGTGCGCGGGCGGCACCGGCCGCATGGACACCACCATCGGCCCGCGCAGCCGCCCGGCCGGACGGCACTGCCGGGTGGTGACGTACATCGGGACGTTGCGGCCCTGCTCGACGTGGCGGACCGGGACGCCGGCCGCCGTCAGCGCCCACTCGAAGGTGAAGCTGCACCCGATCAGGAACGACACCAGGTCGTCGCGCCAGTACGCGCGCACGTCCGTCGGCTCGTCCACCAGTTCGCCGTCCCGCCACACCCGGTAGCGCGGCAGATCGGTGCGCAGGTCGGCGCCGTCGGCGAGGGCGGTGGTCCACGACCCGGCGTCCGTGACGTCGAGGACGGGGCAGGGCTTCGGGTTGCGCGTGCAGAAGAGGAGCATGTCGTAGGCCCAGTCGGCGGGTACCGAGATCAGATTGGCCTGCGTGTGACCGGCCGCGACCCCGGCCGTGGGGCCGGTCAGCCCGTCCCGGAAGCGGGACCGGGCCGCCTTCGCGCTCCACGCGCGCGCGTGCTCGTCGACGAGGGCGATCGGACGGCCCCCGGTCACGTCGTGAGAGTGCTTCACGCCAGTTCCCTTCCGCGCGTCTCCGGCAGCCCCAGCAGAGCCAGCGCCGCGATGCCGTAACCGATGGCGCCGAAGACCAGCGCGCCGCCCACACCCCAGCTGTCGGCCAGGAACCCGACCGTGGTCGGGAAGACGGCGCCCACGGCGCGTCCGGTGTTGTACGTGAACCCCTGCCCCGCGCCCCGTACCGCCGTCGGGTACAGCTCGCTCAGGTACGAGCCGAAGCCGCTGAAGATGGCCGACATGCAGAAGCCGAGCGGGAAACCGAGCACCAGGAGCAGGGTGTTGGCGCCGCTGGGGATGTTCGCGTACGCCAGGATGCAGACCGCCGACAGCAGGGCGAAGAGCCAGATGTTGCGCCTGCGGCCCAGGAGGTCGGTGAGATAGCCGCCGGTCAGGTAGCCCAGGAAGGCGCCCGAGATCAGGAACGTCAGGTAACCGCCGGTGCCCACGACCGACAGGTCGCGCTCGTCCTTGAGGTACGTCGGCACCCAGGTCGCGAGGGTGTAGTAGCCGCCCTGGACACCGGTGGAGAGCAGACTCGCGAAGAGCGTGACGCGCAGCAGGCCCGGTGCGCCGGCGGTGCTCGGCTTGAAGATCGCCGCGAACGATCCCTTTGTCGCACCCTTCTCACGGACCTCGACGGCCCTGGGCGCGTCGTGGACGCTGCGCCGCACCCAGACCACCAGCAGCGCGGGCAGGGCGCCCGTCCAGAACATGACGCGCCAGGCCAGATCGTCGCCGACCAGGGAGAACACCAGCGTGTAGACGACCACCGCGAGGCCCCAGCCCACGGCCCAGGAGCTCTGGATCGCGCCGAGGGTGCGCCCCCGGTGCCGGGCGCTCGCGTACTCGGCGACCAGGATCGCGCCGACCGCCCAC
This sequence comes from Streptomyces sp. BK79, assembly GCF_044142145.1. Lineage (NCBI taxonomy): Bacteria > Bacillati > Actinomycetota > Actinomycetes > Kitasatosporales > Streptomycetaceae > Streptomyces > Streptomyces sp. BK79. The sequence goes on along the minus strand of NZ_JBHVOC010000021.1, from coordinate 28,589 downwards.
TCACCGCCGAAGCCGAGGCCCTGGAGGGCACGGAAGACCAGCAGCGTCTCGTAGTTGGGCGCGAAACCGCAGGCCACCGTGAACACGGCGTAGGTGATCACGGTGAGCAGCAGTGCCCTGACCCGGCCGATGCGGTCCGCCAACACGCCCGCGAGGGCGCCGCCGACCGCGGAGACGACCAGCGTCACCGTCGTGAGCAGGCCGGTCTGGCCGCTGTCCAGGTTGAAGTACGCGGCCAGCGCGACCATGGTCAGCGGCAGGGTGAAGTAGTCGTACGAGTCGAGCGCGTAGCCGCCGAACGCGCCGCCGAAGGCGCGGCGGCCTCGCGGGCCCAGGGCCCGCAGCCAGCCGAACGGACCGTCGTCCGGGGCGTGTTCACCCGGGCCCGGACGGGCCTCGGTGGACAGGGCCCGGGGTGGAGGGGGCGTGCTCATGGGGCACCTCGCAGGGGGAGGACGGAGGGTGCTTGTCGAGTGAGCCGGTCGGTGCGGGCGGCGCGCCGAGCGGAACGGGCGCCGTGTCCGCCGTGATGGCACCGTAGAGGATCGTTCAACGATCCCTCAATACCCCTGTTGTTTCGTTCCGGTGTCTGCGGTTGAATTCCGGGCATGGCAGAGCAGTTGGCGGGACTGGCGGACGACCGTGCCCTCCTCGGGCGCACCAGCACCGCCGAGCGCGTCTCGGACATCCTCAGGAGCCGCATCGCCGAGGGCTACTTCCCGCCCGGCACCCGGCTGTCGGAGGACAGCATCGGCGGTGCGCTCGGGGTCTCCCGCAACACGCTGCGCGAGTCGTTCCGGCTGCTCACCCACGAACGCCTGCTCGTCCACGAGTTGAACCGGGGCGTCTTCGTCCGGGTCCTCACCGTCGACGACGTGGAGGACATCTACCGCACCCGGTCGCTCGTCGAGTGCGCCGTCGTACGGGGCCTCGGCGAGCCCCCGTACCCCGTGGACGGACTCGCCGAGGCCGTCGCGGACGGGCGGCGGGCGGCCCGTGAAGGTGACTGGAAAGGCGTGGGTACGGCCAACATCCACTTCCACCGGGAACTGGTGGCGCTCGCCGGCAGCGAACGCACGGACGAGTTGATGCGCAGCGTCTTCGCCGAACTGCGCCTCGCCTTCCACGTCGTGGACGACCCGAGAAGCCTGCACGAGCCGTACATCGCGCGGAACGCGGAGATCCTGGAGGCGCTGGAGGCGGGCGAGCGGGAGACGGCGGAGCGGTTGCTCGCGGTCTACCTGGAGAACTCGCTGAAGCGGGTCGTGGAGGTCTACCAGCGGCGGGTCGGCGACGACGGATAGGCGGGCGGCGGGCGTCGGGGGAGGCGTCCGTCGGTGTCGGGAGGCGTCGGGGGAGGCGTCCGTCGGTGTCGGGAGGCGTCGGGGGAGGCGTCGGTGGGTGTTGGCGGGCGCGGGCGGGCATCCGCGCGCGTCGGTGGACACGGGCGGGTGCCCGCGCGCACCCGCGGGCTCGGCGAGGGGGCGGGTGCCCCGTCGCATCGGGGCCCATCTGCGTCGTTTGGGTCGTTGTCAGACCGAGGACCTAGTCTGTGCACCGTGACTTCGCCTGCATCGACGGACAGCGTTCCGCCCCAGCTCAGCGCGGGGCCGCGCCCTGCCCCGGGCCCGGCCGCCGACGAGGGACTGGCGCGGCGGCTGCGCGCGCTCGCCTGCACGGCGCCGCTGCACGACCTCGACGCGCGCAAGGCCAACCTCGCGGGCGAGTACTCGGTGTACGGCATGGCGGAGGTCGCCCTGGCCGCCATCGACCTCGTCACCCTGAACATGGACTTCGACACGGGCGCCGACCACGACCAGATAGTGGCCCGGCTGATCCCGCGCGTCGCCGCCCAGGCCCCGGCCCGGCCCGCCGCCGAGCACGAGCGGGTGGCCCGCTGGGTGCTGGAGAACCTGATCAACGTCGGCAGCGTGGACCGCGGGTTCCGCGCGGTGTACGGCACCTTCGGGCCGGACGGTACGTACGTGCGCCGGGACTACGACTTCAAGCTGCTCGAAGAGGTCCCCGGCCCGGGCGGCACCGTCTACCTGCGCACCACGGACGAGGCGGTCAACGTCCTCGTCGGCGCCCTGGACACGGACGTCACCAGCGCGCAGATCGCCGCCGAGGTCAAGCTGGAGGTCCTGATCAGCCGGGGCCGGCTCGCCGACGCCCAGCTCGCCGCCGAGCAGGCCCGGTACCGGACCGTGCAGTACTCGGAGACGCTGCGCAAAGCCCTGGACGCCACCCGGCGCAACGTGCGCGCGGTGGACTGGCTGAGCGCCGTCCCCGACATGATCGCCGAGGCCCTGGACCACGTCGCCGACCGGTACCGCCACGAGAACGCGATCCTCACCAACATCCGCAAGGCCCGCGACGAGTCCGAGGACCCCGAGCACAAGCGTCGCGCGGCGGAGCTGGTCGACATCGTCAAGGACTGCATCCGCCGTCACACCCAGCTCCAGTCCCGGCTCCTGGAGGCCGGCCCGCTCTTCCGCGCCGAGCAGGACCGGCAGGCCTTCGCCGCCCCCATGACGACCTCCGGCCTGGACCTGTACGGCCACCTCGTCGCCCCCGTCCTGCCGCTGCCCCTGGAGCGGGCGTTGCGCGTCACCGACGCCTTCTTCGCGCGCGGCACCGGCCTGCGCACGCCCGTCTCCGTCCGGGTCGGCGACCTCGTCGACATACTGCTGACCCCGCCGGTGGAGCGGGAGCACCTGGGCGCCGAGATGCCGGAGCCCGACCTGATCGCCACCCCGGACGACAGCCGCTTCAGCGAGGAGCAGCTGGCGGCGGCCACGCACCTGCTGGACCTGCCGCACGACGCCCCGCGCCGGCTGTCCGGCCTGCTGGCCGACGCCCGCGCCCAGGACCCCGAGCTGCCGTACCTCGTCGCGCTGCTCGCCGTCCACGCGGCCAGCCCGCCGGTCGGCACCGCGTACCGGCAGGGCGAGCCGAAGCTGCTGTTCGCCGTGGACGACGGCACCGAACTGGACGATCCGGAGTTCGGCGGCGCCGACCTCATCGTCGGCACGGCACTTCTGGACGCGGCCGGGATGGCCGCGGACCGGACGGAGGCGGCATGAGCACGCGCCGACCGCGCCGCCACCGGCGCCTCGAGCGATCCGGGTGCCCGCAACCCCGCCCGTACCCGTCCCCCGGGGGCGGTCGGCGCCCGCCGCGCCCGTACTCGTCCCCCGAGGGCGGTCGGCGCCCGCCGCGGCCGCACCCGTCCCCTGAGCGGTACCGGCCCGCCCCCGCGCACCGGCCCCGTGAGCAACACCCGCACCAGCACAGCGAGGAGTACCGACCGTGACCGAGCACGTCGACCGGAGCGAACCGGAGGCGGGTGCCACGCCGGCCACCGCGGCCGTCACGCCCGCCGACGCCGCCGACGCGGCGCGGCTCGTCTCCTTCGGCCTCCAGCCCAAGCTGCTGCCCGCCCGCGACCAGGAGTACGCCGACCTCCTGCGCCGCTACCGCGAGGACCCGCCCTTCGCCCGGCTCGCCGACGCCGTCGCGGCCGGCCTCGGGCTGATCGTCCTGGAGGTGTCCCCGCGCGCGGGGATGGCCGTGGCCGCCGCCGACGACTCGGTGTTCGCCGTACGCATGGGCGACTACGCGCGCCGCGCCGCCACCGACTCCGGTGACCGCTTCCTGCACGGCCTCGCCCACCTCGCCGTCGCCGCCATGGCCTACCCGCGTCCCGAGGACCTCGCCGACGACGGCTACATCGGCCGGGTCACGGTCAACGGCGTGGACGCCTTCGTCCGCCAGGCGTGCCGGCGGCTGGAGGAGCGCGCGGAGGAACAGGGCGAGAACACCGACCCGGCCACCGACGCCCCGGGTCTGGAGGCCGCCTGGCGGATCTGGGCCAGACGCAGCGCGACCGGCGCCACCAAGGACGCGCGCCGGCTCCCGGGTTCCACCACGGGCATCGTCGGCAAGGCCGCCGCGTTCCTCACGGAGTCCGGCTTCCTCCAGCGCACCGGCGACGACAACGGCGGCACGTACCGCACGACGGCCCGCTACCAGCTCCAGGTACGCGACATGGCGGGCAGCGCCGCCATGGCCGAGCTGCTGGACCTGGGCGTCGTCCCGGTCACCGACGGCACGGCGACGCTGCTGCCCGCCGAGGAGACGGACGACCTGGAGCTGGTAGCCGACGCCGGTCTGCCGTTCCACTCCGCCTGACACCGCCCACGCCCCCCGCTTTCACGAAGACTTACGAGAGTCCGCCATGTACGAGCTGTCCCGGGTCCGCCTCTACTCCATCGGGCCCGCCGGTGCGCGCTACGCCGACACCGTGCTTGACCTGCGCGGTGTGGGGGAACCCGTGCCCGACCCCGCGCCCACGCAGGCGGAGTTCTTCGAGGAGGAGCCCGTCGGCCCACCCCGCCGGCCCGCGCCCGCGGGCGTGCTCTTCCTGGAGAACGGAGGCGGCAAGTCCGTACTCCTCAAGCTGATCTTCTCCGTCATGCTCCCGGGCCACCGCAACACCCTGGGCGGCGCCAGCTCCGGCGTCCTGCGCAAGTTCCTGCTCGCCGACGACTGCGGACACGTCGCCCTGGAGTGGCAGCACGTGCAGACCGGCGAGTGCGTCGTCGTCGGCAAGGCCAGCGAGTGGCGCGGCCGTCAGGTCTCCAACGACCCGCGCAAGTTCGCCGAGGCGTGGTACTCCTTCCGGCCCGGCCCCGGACTGACCCTGGACAACCTGCCCGTCGCCGAGGCCACCGCCGTCCGCCCGCCCGTCGAGGGCGTCTCCGGTGCCCAGGGCAGGCGGCGCACCATGAAGGGCTTCCGGGACGCGATCACCGAGGCCGGCAAGGCCTACCCGCACCTGGAGGTGCACTGGGAGGAGATCCACGACCGCTGGATCGAGCACCTCGGCGACCTCGGCCTCGACCCCGAACTCTTCCGCTACCAGCGCGAGATGAACGCCGACGAGGGCGAGGCCGCCGGTCTCTTCGCGGTCAAGAAGGACTCCGACTTCACCGACCTCCTCCTGCGCGCCGTCACCGACACCCGCGACACCGACGGACTCGCCGACCTGGTCAGCGGCTTCGGCAACAAGCTGGGCCGGCGCGCCGAGCTGATCGCGGAACGGGACTTCACCGCCGGGTCCGTCGACCTCCTCGGCCGGATCGTCGAGGCCACCGACGCCCGAGCCCGTGCCCGGGACATCCACACCGCCGCCGAACGCCGGACCAGGACCCTGGCACGCCGGCTCTCCGCCCGCGGTGCCCGGGAGCGGGTCCGGGCCGGTGACCTCGCCCAGCGGGTCACCGCCGCCGCCCACGCCGTCACGCACGCCGAGTCGGCCCGCGACCGCAGCGCCCTCATCGCCGCCGAACTCGCCTACCGGCACGCCTCGCTGGCCCTGACCGCCGCCGAGAAGTCGGCCGCCGCGCAGAAGCGTGAACTCGCCGACGCGCGCACCCTGCACTCCGCCTGGCAGGCCGCCGAGGCCGTCCTGCGCCACCGCGCCGCCACCGACCGCGTGACGCGCGTGTCCGCCGCCATCCAGGAGGCCGAACGGGACGCGGCGCCCGCGCTCGCGGCCCGCGCCGAGGCCGCCGTCGACCTCGTCCGCGCCCTGCACGCCGCGGCCGGAAAGGCCGAGCGGCACGCCAACGAGGAGGAGGAGCGGTCCGCCGCCCTCCAGGAGGTCAGCGACACCGCCCACCGGGACTCCACCACCGCCGCCACCGAGGCGCAGCGGGCCCGCAGCGAGGTCGGCCACCTGCGCCAGCGCCTGACCGAGGTCGAGCAGGAGACCGCCGAGGCGGTCCGCGCCGGCTGGCTCGACGACAGCGCCCCGGACGCCGACCCGGCCCGGGCCGCGCTCGCCGCCAGCGACGCCGAGAAGACGACCGTCGCGGCCTGGGACACCGCGCGTGAGGCGGCACGCCGGGCCACCGAGCACGCGCGCGAGGCGGCCGCCGCCGAGAGCCGGGCCGAGCTGACGGCGGCCCGCGCGGCCGACGCGGCCACCGCGGCCGAACGCGCCCACGAATCCGAACGCCGCACGGCGCAAGCGCTGGCGGCCGAGGAACGTCTCGCCGAACTGCTCGGGCTGTCCGCCGGCACCCGCCCCGGCATCCCGCAGCCCCGCCAGGACACCGACCGCGACCGGGCGGCCGATCCCGGGGTGTCGGAGGAAGGGACCCTGACCCCCGAGGAGCTCGACCGCTTCGCCGACGAACTGCGCGAGCTGCTCGACACCACCGTCACCTCGGCCGAACGCCAGCTCTTCGACCTGCGCACCGCAGCGGCCGACGACGCCCGCATCCTCGGAGCCCTCGGCGACGGCGGACTGCTGCCACCCGGACCCGACGTCCTGGCCACCGTGGAGTTCCTCGGCGAGCACGGCATCCCCGCCCTGCCCGGCTGGCGCTACCTCGCCCAGGCCGTCGACCCCGCCGACCACGCGCGCGTGCTGGCCGCCCGGCCCGAGCTGGTCGACGGCGTGATCATCACCGACCCCGACTCGCACACCCGCGCCCGGGACGTCCTCGGCGACGCGGCCCTGCTGCCGCGCTCCGCCGTCGCCGTCGGCACGGCCGCCGCCCTGCTCGCCCCCACCCCGGCCCCCGGCTCCGGGACCGGGGACGTCTTCCTCGTACCGCCGAACCCGGCCATGCACGACGAGCACGCCGCCGACGAGGAACGGCAGACCCTGCGCGCGCGGGCGACGGAGCGGGACGAGGAGATCCGCACCCTCGCCGCCCGGCTCGGCAAGGACCGCGAGCTGGCCGCCCGGCTCGCCTCCTGGCGTACCGGCTGCCCCGCGGGCCGCCTCGCCGAACTGGCGCGGACCGCCGAGGAGGCCCGCGCCTTCGCCGAGGAGACCGAGGCCGAGCTGGCCGAGGCGCGAACCGTGCGGGCCGAGGCCGAGGAGAGCGCCGCCGAGGCCGTACGGATGCGGGACGAGCGGCAGGAGGCGGCGCAGAAGGCCCGCCGCGCCGCCGACGCCCTCGCCGGGCTCGCCTTCCGGCTGCGCGAGCGGGCCGGCTGGCAGGTCAGAGTGCGTGAACTGGCCGACGAGGGCGCCGAGGCCGAGGCCCGTGCCCAGGCCTGCCTGGAGCGGGCCCGCGCCGCCGACGAGGACCGCCGTGCCGCCCAGCGGGCCGCCGACGACGCCCGCCGCACCGCCCGCGCGCTGCGCGCCGAACGCTCCGAGATCGCCGGCGCCCCCGACGACGTACCGGAGGACACCCCCGGGGACGTGCCCGGCACGGACGCGCCGAAGGCGTCCCTGCCCGCACTCCGCGAGGCCTACCGCGCCGCCTCCCAGCTGTACGAGCAGGTCGGCGTGGGCGCCGACCTGCGCGCCGAGCAGGCCCGCGCGGAGAGCGACGAGAGCGCGGCCCGCGCGGAGCTCGACCGGCTCAGCAACAAGGTGCGGACCCGGGCCGGGCAGCTCCTGGAGTCGCCCGACGGTTCCGACGGGCCCTCCCGGCAGGCCGCCGCCGCCCGGGCCGAGGAGCTGGTGCAGCTCCTGGAGGCACGCATGTCGAGCGCGAGTGAACAGCTCGGCCGGCTCCGCGGCGAGGCCGAACGGCACGCGCCCGAGGACGGCGACGCCCACACCGAACTCCCCGAGGACCTCCTCCCGCGCGACGCCGAGCACGCCCAGACGCTGCTGCGCACGGCGACCACCGAACTCGCCACCGGCAACGAGGCACTGACCCGCACCCGCGAGGCCCATGCGGAGCTGCTCGACGCGCACCGCGCCGCCGAGGACGCGGCCGGCGGCTTCGACGAGGTCGCCGCCATGCTCCGCGACCTGCTGCGCGAGCACCCGCCGGAGGAGGATCAGGAGGAGCCCGAGCCCTACCCGGGCGGGCTCGAGGAGGCCCGCCAGTCCGCCGCCGAGGCCCGCCGCTCCCTGCGCGGCTGCGCCGCCGACCTGTCCGCCGCCGAGGCCGCCGTCCGCGAGGCGAGCGACATCCTCGTCCGGCACGCCAACTCCACCCGCTACGAGCAGGTCCGCACCCCCGCCCGGCAGCAGATCCGTGAACTGCCCGCCTCCGCGTTGCCCGAGCACGCCGCCAAGTGGGCGGACGCCTTCGCACCGCGGCTGCGCGTGCTCACCGACGAGCTGGCCCAGCTGGAACGCAACCGCGACTCGATCGTGGACCGGCTGCGCGGCCTGGTCGAGTCGGCCCTCGCCACCCTCCGCTCCGCCCAGCGGCTCTCCCGGCTGCCGGAGGGCCTCGGCGAGTGGTCGGGGCAGGAGTTCCTGCGGATCCGTTTCGAGGAACCCGACCAGGCCACCCTCACCGAGCGGCTCGGCGAGGTCGTCGACGAGGCCACCCGCGCGGCCGTGAAGAAGAACTCCGACCTGCGCCGCGACGGCATGTCCCTGCTGCTGCGGGGTGTCGCCGCCGCCCTCCAGCCCAAGGGCGTCGCCGTCGAGATCCTCAAGCCCGACGCCGTGCTGCGCGCCGAACGCGTCCCCGTCGGTCAGATGGGCGACGTCTTCTCCGGCGGTCAGCTGCTTACCGCGGCGATCGCCCTGTACTGCACGATGGCGGCGCTCCGCAGCAACGACCGGGGCCGTGACCGGCACCGCCACGCCGGCACCCTGTTCCTCGACAACCCCATCGGCCGTGCCAACGCGACCTACCTGCTGGAGCTCCAGCGGGCCGTGTCCGACGCGCTCGGCGTGCAGCTCCTGTACACCACCGGCCTGTTCGACACCACGGCGCTGGCCGAGTTCCCGCTGGTCATCCGGCTGCGCAACGACGCCGACCTCAGGGCCGGGCTGAAGTACATCAGCGTGGAGGAACACCTGCGGCCGGGTCTGCCCCAGCCGACCCCGGCCGGTGAGGGCGAGGGCGAGGGCGAGACGGTGCACAGCGAGATCACGGCGACCCGGATGTTCAAACGCCCCGCGCAGTCGCCCGCCTAGGCCGCCCGCCTAGGCCGCGCGGCGTACCGGTGACCCGTCGGTCGGCCCAGGCGCTCGACGGCTCACCGGGCCCGGCAGGAGTTCAGGGGTGGGACAACTGCCCCGCGCCGCCCCGCCGGGGTATCCGCTCCTGGCGCCGCTCCGCGGTCCGGAGCTGCCGCCTGGCCCGGCGCCGCTCGCGACGCATGGCGCGCGCGGTGCTGCTCGGTACCGACACCACACCGTGCCGCTGGTTCCAGACCTGACGGGTGACCCAGACGTCCAGCACGCCCCAGGTGGCCACCACCGTGCCCGCCACGCTGCCGATCACCATCGGGAACGCCAGCCAGGACTCCGCCATCGTGCACAGGAAGGCCACCATCGCGAGTATCAGCGTCACCGCGACGACGAGTACCGCGCGCACGGCCGCCGTACGCACCGGATCCGGCAGACGACGCCGCCGCGCGGGCTCCTCGGTCCACAACGGCCGGTAGGCCGACTGCTGCTCGGGCTCCTCCCGCCGGCGCGGTCGCTCCGGCACACCACGCTCCGCGGCACCACGCTCCGGCTGGTCCGGCCCAGCCGCCGGAATGTCGCGATCCGGCGCCCCGCGGACCGAGCGCGCCGCCAACTCGGCCGCACCGCCGTCCTCGGGCGCCCCGCGCCGCTCCGCCGTGCTCATCGACATGTCACTCCCCACCGCCTGCAGACAGCTCGCCCGTGCCCCGAAGACACGGCTCCCCTCTGGCTGCCCGGCTTGCGCTGCTTTACGCCGCCCGGGGGCGGGATGCGGCTCCTGCGGCCGATTCCGCCTCCATTTCCCGTAGTGAAGGACGAGCGACGCGCCCTCAAGATTCCCGGAAATCCCGCCCAGTCGAAAAATTTCGGCCAATCCACCCGCCACGCCGGAAGGACACGTCTCCCCGCCACCCACCGGATCCGAGGACGCAATCTCCCGCAATGAGCCGACAACTGACCATCACGAGCCGCCGGTGCGGAAGTTCGCCCTCCGGACGGGTCTTCGAGTTACCTGTGCGTCAGTAGTAGGCTCGCGCCGTTTGTTGACGTACATGTGTACCCCCCTGCCGGTGGGGGTCCAGCTGGGGGAGGACATGCGCTTTCGCGGGAAGTCGATCCGCCGGAAGATCGTGGCGCTGCTTCTCGTGCCGCTGGTGTCCCTGACCGCGATCTGGGCCTTCGCCACGGTGCTCACGGGACGCGAGGCGAGCCGCCTGTTCAGCGTCACGACCGTCGTCGAGGAGATCGGCTACCCGGTCGAGGACACGGTCCGCGTCCTCCAGCAGGAGCGCCGCCAGACCCTCGTCCACCTCGCCGACCCGCGCGCCTCCGACGGGCTCTCCGCGCTCCAGCGCAGCCGCGCCGCCACCGACGAGGCCATCACCGTGATCCGCCGCAACGCCGCGGACACCGACGTACGCGACGCCATGGGCCAGGCCGAGAAGGAGCGTCTCACCGCCGTACTGGACGCCTTCGACGGCATCGGCTCGCTGCGCCGCAGCGTCGAGGACGGCACCGTCGACCGCGCGCAGGCACTCGGGCTCTACAACCGCCTGGTCGACCCCTGCCACGAACTCCTCGCCAACCTCCACGTGGTCGACGACGTGGGCCTCGACAAGCAGTACCGCGCCCTCGTGAACATCTCCCGCGCGCGCGAACTGCTCTCCCGCGAGGACGCTCTGCTCGGCTCCGCCCTGGTCGCGGGACGGCTCACCCGGGGCGAGGCGCGGGAGGTCTCCGACCTCGTGGCCCAGCGCACCATGATGTACGACATCAACCTCCCGTTGCTGCCCGCCGCCGACCGCGGGCGGTACCAGCGCTTCTGGAAGAACGCGGCCTCCGCCCCCCTGCGCGTGGCCGAGGAGGCGGCCGTCGCCGCTGAGGGCGGCACGCCGCGCGGTGTCACCGCCAAGAACTGGGACACCGCCGCCGGCGGCGTCCTCGACGAACTCGGCACCCTGGACGACCACGCCGCCGACCGCTACCAGGACCGGGTCGACCCGGTCGCGATGAACACCATCGCCAAGGTGGTCGTCGCCGGCGCCCTCGGCCTGATCGCCCTGCTCTTCTCCCTCTTCCTGTCGGTACGCGTCGGCCGGTCCCTCGTCCGTGACCTCAGGCAGCTGCGCCTGGAGGCCCACGAGGCGTCCGGCGTCCGGCTGCCCAGCGTGATGCGCCGCCTCTCCGCGGGCGAACAGGTGGACGTGGAGACCGAGGTGCCGCGCCTGGAGTACGACAGGAACGAGATGGGCGAGGTGGGCCAGGCCCTCAACACCCTTCAGCGCGCCGCCGTGGAGGCCGCCGTCAAGCAGGCCGAACTCCGCGCCGGTGTCTCCGAGGTCTTCGTCAACCTCGCCCGCCGCAGCCAGGTGCTGCTGCACAAGCAGCTCACCCTGCTCGACACCATGGAGCGCCGCACCGAGGACACCGAGGAACTCGCCGACCTCTTCCGCCTCGACCACCTGACGACCCGCATGCGCCGGCACGCCGAGGGCCTGGTCATCCTGTCCGGAGCCGCTCCGTCCAGGCAGTGGCGCAAGCCCGTCCAGCTCATGGACGTGGTACGGGCCGCGGTCGCCGAGGTCGAGGACTACGAGCGCATCGAGGTCCGCCGACTGCCCCGCATCGCCGTCACCGGACCGGCCGTCGCCGACCTCACCCACCTCGTGGCCGAACTCCTGGAGAACGCCACGGTGTTCTCCCCGCCGCACACCGCCGTGCAGGTCCTCGGCGAGCGCGTCGCCAACGGCTTCACCCTGGAGATCCACGACCGCGGCCTCGGCATGGCGGCCGACGCCCTCCTGGACGCCAATCTCCGGCTCGCCGAGACCCCGGAGTTCGAGCTGTCGGACACCGACCGGCTCGGGCTGTTCGTCGTCAGCCGACTGGCCCAGCGCCAGAACGTCAGGGTGTCCCTGCAGCCCTCCCCGTACGGCGGCACCACCGCGGTCGTCTTCGTCCCCGACGCGCTGCTCACGGACGACGCGCCGGACACCAACGGCGTCGGCTTCCGCCTCGACCGTCCCCAGCGGGCCAAGGAGAAGGAGCGGGAGGGGAGCCGCCGTTCCCCCCTGGCCCACGTCCCCGCCCGGCTGCCGGCCCGGCCGTCCCCGCTGCTGGACGGGCCGGTGGAACTCGAGGCGCCCGTGGACTTCGAGGCGCCCGTCGAACTGGGCGGATCCGTCGAGCTCGGGGGGTCCGTCGATCTGGACGCCCTGGACGACCTGCCCGGTGCGCTCGGGGACCAGGACAGCGAACGCGGTGGCCTGTTCCGCCCGCGCCGTTCCCTCGCCGCGGCGGACGACGCCCAGGCGGCCCGCCGGACCGAACGCCGCCGTCAGGGGCCGGGCCACGACGGCGACTTGACCCAGGGCGACCACGGCTCGGACGCGCCCGTCGCGCTGCCCCGCCGGCGGACCCCCAAACTGGTCAGTTCGCACGGGCGCCCGGTCTCTGAACGGGACGCCCGGGACAGCGCGGACGAGACGCCCGAGACGGCCCCGGACCGGACGCGGGGCCGGTCGGCACCGAAGGAACGGTCCGGCGAGCCGCCCGCGCTGCCGACCCGCCGCCGTCGCGAGAACCGCGCGGACGACGGCACCACCCTCCCCGCCGACCGCGGGGACCTCCCCGCCGAGCCCACGGACCTCCCCGCCAAGCCCGCGAACCACTCCGCCGAGCCCGCGAACGACCGATCCGCAGCGCGCTCCGACACCCACGCGGACGGTCCCGGCGGCGACCGCGACCCCGGCCCCACGCCGCCCGGGCCCGGCGGGCTGCCCCGGCGCGTACGGCAGGCCAGCCTGGCCCCCCAGCTCAAGCAGAGCGCCGAGCGTCCCGCCGAGGACGCCTCCGCCCCCGCCGACCGGGACGCCGAGGAAGTACGCAGCCGCATGGCCTCGCTCCAGCGCGGCTGGCAGCGCGGCCGCGAGGAGAACGCCGCCGGTGACGACGTCCCCGACGGCACAGCACCACAAGCACCACGAGGAACGACTAAGGGGGACGGTCGATGACCGCACCGAAGGCGACCGGCCACACCGCGACCGGGTCCGGGGAGCTGAACTGGCTCCTCGACGACCTGGTGGACCGGGTCGCGAGCATCCGCAAAGCCGTCGTCCTGTCCGGCGACGGCCTGGCCACCGGCGCGTCCAAGGACCTGACCAGGGAGGACAGTGAGCACCTGGCCGCCGTGGCGTCCGGTTTCCACAGCCTCGCCAAGGGCGTCGGCCGGCACTTCGAGGCGGGCAGCGTCCGGCAGACGGTCGTCGAACTGGACGACGCCTTCCTGTTCGTCACCGCCGCCGGCGACGGCAGCTGCCTCGCCGTCCTGTCCGCGGCCGACTCCGACGTCGGACAGGTCGCCTACGAGATGACCCTCCTCGTCAAGCGGGTCGGCGTGCACCTGGGCACCGCTCCGCGCACCGATCTGCCCGCGGGCGGGTAAGTGGGATGACATGAGCGCAGACGGTCAGGGAAGGAACCACTGGTTCGACGACGAGGCCGGCCCCGTCGTCCGTCCGTACGCCATGACGCGCGGCCGCACCTCCAGTGCGGCCCAGCACCGCCTCGACCTCATCGCGGTGGTCGTCACGGAACCCCACGCGGACGATCCGGAGGCGAACGTCACGCTCGCCCCGGAGCACGTGGACATCGTCGGCCTGTGCCGGCGGGCCCCGCAGTCGGTCGCGGAACTCGCCGCCGAACTCGACCTGCCCATCGGGGTCGTACGGGTCCTGGTCGGGGACCTCGTCGACCTCGAACTCGTCCATGTGAACCGGCCCGTGCCCCCGGCCGAACTGCCGGACGAGAACATCCTGCGCGACGTGATCAGCGGACTGAGGGCACTGTGAACCGGCCTGAAGGCGCCGTGAACCCGCCCCAGGGCTCGGCGAGCGGCGGCACGTCGGCACGTGGCACGTTAAGGAGAAGAGATCGATGATCTTCGGGCGTTCTCAGCGCGGCAAGCCGCCGGTCGAGCCCGTCACGCTCAAGATCCTGGTGGCCGGCGGCTTCGGCGTCGGCAAGACCACCCTCGTCGGCGCCGTGAGCGAGATCAGGCCGCTGCGCACCGAGGAACTGCTCACCGAGGCGGGGCGGCCCGTCGACGACGTCAGCGGCGTGGAGGGCAAGCACACCACCACGGTGGCCATGGACTTCGGCCGGATCACGCTGCGTGAGGACCTGGTGCTGTACCTCTTCGGCACGCCCGGCCAGGAGCGGTTCTGGTTCATGTGGGACGAGCTGTCCGAGGGCGCGCTCGGCGCCGTCGTGCTGGCCGACACCCGCCGCCTGGAGGACTGCTTCGCCGCCGTCGACTACTTCGAACGGCGCTCCATCCCCTTCCTGGTCGGCGTCAACTGCTTCGAGGGGTCGTCCCGCTACCCGGCCGAGACCGTCCGTCAGGCCCTCGACCTCGACGCCGACGTGCCCCTGGTGATGTGCGACGCGCGCGACCGGGAGTCGGTCAAGGAGGTCCTCATCGGCGTGGTCGAGCACGCCATGGCCCAGGCCGCGGACCGCCGCCGGGCCGTCCCGACCTGACGGCGGCACCCGGGGCACGACAAGGCCCTCCGCGCGCGCGTGCCCCGAGTCCACCTCCACGCGCGCGTGCGCCCCGATTCCGTCCCGGCCCCGCCTATCCGGCGCTGTCGTCGTCGTCCTCCTCCATCCAGCCGAAGCTCTTCTCCACCGCCCTGCGCCAGTTGCGGTACTCGCGGTCCCGTACGGAGGACTCCATGGCGGGCGCCCAAGCGGCGTCCTCCCGCCAGTGCGCCTTGAGTTCGTCCAGGCCGTTCCACACGCCCGTGGCCAGCCCGGCCGCGTACGCGGCGCCCAGGCAGGTCGTCTCGGACACTCGCGGCCGGATCACGGGCACGCCGAGCACATCCGCCTGGTGCTGCATCAGCAGACCGTTCCTCGTCATGCCGCCGTCGACCTTCAGGGTCGTGATCCGCACCCCGGAGTCCTGGTACATGGCGTCCACGACCTCGCGCGTCTGCCAGCTCGTGGCCTCGAGCACCGCGCGCGCGAGGTGCGCTTTCGTGACGTACCGGGTGAGTCCCGTGACGACCCCGCGCGCGTCCGAGCGCCAGTAGGGCGCGAACAGCCCGGAGAACGCGGGCACGATGTACGCGCCGCCGTTGTCCTCGACGCTCGCGGCCAGCGGCTCGATCTCGTCGGCGCCGCGGATGATGCCGAGCTGGTCGCGGAACCACTGCACCAGTGCGCCCGTGATGGCGATCGCCCCCTCCAGGCAGTAGACGGGCGCCTCGTCGCCGATCTTGTAGCCCACCGTCGTCAGCAGCCCGTTCTTCGACGGCACCGGCCGGTCCCCGGTGTTGAGCAGCAGGAAGCTGCCCGTTCCGTAGGTGTTCTTCGCCGAGCCCACGTCGTAGCAGGCCTGCCCGAACACGGCCGCCTGCTGGTCGCCCAGGGCGGAGGCCACGGGAACGCCGGCGAGCTGGCCGACGGCGGTGCCGTACACCTCGGCGGAGGACCTGATCTCGGGGAGCACGGCCTCGGGGATGTTCATGGCCGACAGGATCGACGGGTCCCACTGGAGGGTGCGGAGGTCCATCAGCATGGTGCGTCCGGCGTTGGTCACGTCGGTGACGTGCCGCCCGCCGTCGGTGCCGCCGGTGAGGTTCCAGATCAGCCAGGAGTCGACGGTGCCGAAGGCGATCTCTCCGCGCTCGGCGCGGGCCCTCAGGCCGGGCACGTTGTCGAGGAGCCAGGCCGCCTTGGGCCCGGAGAAGTAGCTCGCCAACGGCAGACCGGTCTGCTCGCGGAAACGGTCCTGCCCGTCGGTGCCGCCCAACTGGCGGCACAGTGCGGACGTACGGGTGTCCTGCCACACGATGGCGTTGTGCACGGGCTTGCCGGTCGCGCGGTCCCACAGGACCGTCGTCTCGCGCTGGTTGGTGATCCCCAGCGCGCTGAGCCGGTCCGCGCGCAGCCCGGCCTTGGCGAGCGCTCCCGCGACCACGGCCTGCACCTTGGACCAGATCTCGGTGGCGTCGTGCTCCACCCAGCCGGGCTTGGGGAAGATCTGGCGGTGCTCGCGCTGGTCGACGGCGACGATCGCGCCGTCGTCGTCGAAAATGATGCAGCGGCTCGAGGTGGTGCCCTGGTCGATCGCGGCGACGTACTTCGCGGAGTGGTCCGTCATGGCTGCCCCTTGGGCTGGGTTCGGAGGAGACTGGTGGCCGGCTGCCGAGATGGGCTCCCGCGCGGGGGCGGCTCAGAAGGCCGCGTTGTAGACGAGCCCCGCGATCGCGCCGCCGATCAGCGGGCCGACCACGGGGACCCAGGCGTACCCCCAGTCGGAGGTGCCCTTGTTCGGGATCGGCAGGAACGTGTGCACGACGCGCGGGCCGAGGTCACGCGCGGGGTTGATGGCGTAGCCGGTCGGCCCGCCGAGGGAGAGGCCGATACCGACGACGAGCAGGGAGACGATCAGCACCTGGGTCCCGGACTCGCCGAGTCCCTCGGTCAGCCCGAAGGCGAGAATCGGCAGGACGAGACCGACGGTCGCGATGATCTCCGTCAGCAGGTTGGCGACCGGATTCCGGATCTCCGGGATGGTGGAGAAGACGCCGAGCGTCGGAACCGGTTCGTCCGCCGTTCCCTCGGTGGTGCCGGACTTGCGGACGTTGGCCTGGAACTGGGCGAAGTACGTGAGATAGGCCAGGGCGGCGCCGATCATCGCGCCGACGAACTGTCCCAGCACGTAGACCCAGACCTTGCCCCACTCACCCGTGTCCACGGCGATCCCGAGCGTGACGGCGGGGTTCAGATGCCCGCCGGAGAGCGGCGCGGCCGTGTACGCGCCGGCCAGCACGCCGAACCCCCAGCCGAACGCGATCACCACCCACCCCGACGCCCGCGCCTTGCTGTACCGCAGTGTCACGGCGGCGCAGACACCCGCGCCGAAGAGGATGAGAATCGCCGTTCCGATGATCTCGCCGACGAAGATGTCTCCGTTGCTCATGGCGGCTCCTAGGCCCTGGCCCGGGACGATCGGCCCCGGTCCTCACGTGCGGGGTGCGTTTCCCACGGCGGCGTGGCGCCGCGGGGCGTGAGTGACGAGCGTGCCGTAGCAGCCGAACCGCCCGTGGGGGAGTGGCCTCGAAGCGCAGGAGAGCCCGCGCGACGCAGTGCCGGAATACGCCGAGATGTACGGCGATGTCGACTGACACCGGAAGTGTTCACCGGCGCCCAGGGAGCGTCAAGGTGGCCGACCGCAACGTTTCGAAGCCCTCCGGCCGTCGGGGTGCGCGAACACCGACCGACGACGACGCCCGAGTGGTCACTCCCCGCTGCCCCCGGCCGTCCAGCCGGTCCCGGTCACCCCGCCGTCGCCGTGGCCCGGTGTGAGCCGCGCAGCACCTCGTGCCCCGGCGCGCCGGCCCGCCCCAGCACCCAACTCGCCCCGCGGAGCCCCTTCGCGGCCTTCTTCAGCGGCGCGAGGCAGGCCGCCACCTGCCGGTGGTCGGGCACGCTGCCGGGCGGGCACAGGACCGTCGCCAGGGAGAGCGTCACCGGCCTCCCGCCGGCCGACCACGGCACGTCCAGCACGGACGCCGCCAACGGATCCAGCCCATCCGGATCGGTGAGCACCAGGAAGTCGTCACCGCCGATGTGCCCCACACGCGTGGACCCGGACGCCGCCTCGAGCAGCGCCCGTCCCACCGCCCGGATCAGTTCGTCGCCCGCCGCGAACCCGGCCCCGTCGTTGACCTGCTTGAAGTGGTCCACGTCCAGCCAGCTCAGCGCGAACGGCCGCCCGTCCGTGATCCGCCGGTCCACCTCGCCCGTGATCGCGTCCGAACCGGGCAGCCGGGTCAGCGGATTCAGCCCGGCCGCCTCCTCGACCCGGCTGTCGGCCAGCGCCCGCACGAGATCCGCGAGCCGTACGACGCCCACACAGCGCCCGTACGCGTCGACCACGGCCACGTCGTCCGACGTACGGTCCCGGCCGCCGACCGCCACGACGTCCAGCACCTCCCAGGCCGTCGCGTCGACCCCGACCGTCCGCGGCGGATCACCGAGCTTGGCGGCGGGCCGGTCGGCGTACAGGGCGTGGCCGTAGCGCCCCGACATCGACAGCAGGAAGCGCGACCGGTGCACCGACCGCACCGGGACACCGTCCCGGTCCACGAGCAGCACCCCGGACACGTCGGGCGACCCGGTCAGCAGCGCCCTCACCCGCCCCGCCGACACGGTCGCGGGCAGCAGGGCGGCCGGCCGCACGAACTGCCGTACCGACGGCCCCGACGGCGGCGCCGGCACGCCGGAGTAGCCCGGCGGAACGTACACGTCCGCCGTCGGCAGCCGCGCGGGCGGCGCGAACAGCTCACCCTGCGCCAGTTGCGCTCCCGCCGACCGCGCGGCGGCGCACTGCAACTCCGTCTCCACGCCCTCGACGGACAGCAGCGCCCCCAGCTCGTCGCACAGCACCCGCATCGCCCGTACGGCCGCCGGCCGGGCCAGCAGGGAGGCGTCGAGCTTCACCAGCTCCGGCACCAGGTCGGTGAGCAGCCGCAGCGGCGCGTCCCCGTCACCGACCCCGTCCGCGCAGATCCGGAAACCCTGGTCCCGAAGCGCCGTGACCGCCTCCAGGAGCGCCCGGCGCGGCACGTGGGCGTACGGCGGACAGACGTCCAGCGTCACCTCCCAGGGCATCCGCCCCGCCTCACGCACGGCGTCGTGCAAGGGCTGCAGGCCACCCAGGTCGGCGAGGGTGCCCGCGAACACGTTGACGTGCAGCGGCAGCAGCGTCTCCTTGCGCACCGCCGCGCGGAACGCCGACACGGCCAGCCGGCCGTCGAGTTCGGGGTCGCGGCGGGCCTCGGCCAGGATGTCGCCGGTCTCCGGGCGGGCGAGTATCTCCAGCGCCGCGACCCCGCCGGTCATCAGGTTGACCACCGGTTGGAAGGCGAAGCGGAGAGTATCCGTCCAGGAGGGCACGGGAGCAGGATGGCGCCGCCGACGGCCGCCCGGGCCCAGTTCACGCGACGTTCACGCAGCATTCCGCCCCGCTCACGGAGCGTACGGACGGAGCGTCACTCACGCGGCCACTTCCCCTGCGGAACCTCCACCTGATAGATGCAGGGGACATGACACGAATCTCCACCGCGCTCCGCGGTCTGGTCACCGGCCTCGCCGCTCTGCTCACCGTCACGGCGGTCCACGCCACCGCCCGGGCGGCGTCCCCCGAACCGAGGGCCCCGGAGGGCTTCGTGGCCCTGCGCGACGTCGACCCCACGATCATCCAGGAGATGCGCTACACCACCGCGCACAACTTCGTCGGCGAGCGCGTCGACGGCTACCGGCAGCCCCTGTGCATCCTCACCCGCCCTGCCGCCGAGGCCCTCCACCGCGCCCAGACCCGCCTGCTGCGCCAGGGCTACTCCCTCAAGGTGTACGACTGCTACCGCCCGCAGCGCGCCGTGGACCACTTCGTCCGCTGGGCCGAGGGCCTCGACGACCAGAGGATGAAGGCCGAGTTCTACCCGGAGGTCGACAAGACCCGCCTGTTCGCGGACGGCTACATCGCGGAGAAGTCCGGCCACAGCCGCGGCTCGACCGTGGACCTCACCCTCGTGAGACTCCCCGCGAAGCCGACCCGGCCGTACCACCCCGGACAGCCCCTGGTGGCCTGTTACGCCCCCCAGGACGAGCGCTTCCCCGACAACTCCGTCGACATGGGCACCGGTTACGACTGCTTCGACACCCTCTCCCACACCCTCGACCCGCGCGTCCAGGGCACCCAGCGCGCCAACAGGCTGCTCCTCAAGAGCACCTTGGAGGACGTCGGGCTGGTGAACCTCCCGGAGGAGTGGTGGCACTACACGTACAAGCCGGAGCCCTACCCGGACACCTACTTCGACTTCCCGGTCTCCATGAAGTCGCTCGCCGGCCGCCGCTGAACGGCCTGCCGGAGCCGCTCCCTCCGCGATCGGATACAGTCCGCCGCGTGTCCGAGTATCAGACCTCCGTTCCCAACTCCGCGCCGGACTCCCACTGTTCGAGCTGCGGCACGCCCTACGGAGAGGGCGTCTCCGGCTGGCCCCGCACCTGCCCGGCTTGCGGCACCACGGCCTACCGCAACCCGCTGCCGGTCGCGGTGGCCCTCCAGCCCGTGTACGACACCCAGGGCACCGCCCTGGTCGTCATCACCCGCACCGTGGCCCCCGCGCGCGGGGGCGTCGCACTGCCCGGCGGTTTCATCGACGACCGCGAGGACTGGCGGCAGGCCGTCGTCCGCGAACTCAAGGAGGAGACGGGCATCGCCGCGGCGAGCCGCGACGTGCGCCTCGCCGACGCCATGAGCTCACCCGACGGGCACCTGCTGCTCTTCGGCCTCCTCCCCGAGCGGCCGGCCGAAGGGCTCCCCCCGTCCGCGGCCACGGACGAGACCGAGGGGTGGCACCTGCTGCGCCGGGCGGAGGAACTCGCCTTCCCCCTTCACACCAGGGCCGTACGGGCCTGGTTCGAGGGCCGCTACATCTGAGCCGAGCGCCCGGCGAGCCCACGGACGCGCACCGGCCAGGACGGCGCTCCCACGCCGTCCTGGCCCTCCCGCTCCACGACCACCCGCTCACCCTCCCAGCGCGAGACGTACCGCTCGATCTCCGGTTCCACCCAGCCGTCGCCCGCGTCCGGCACGACCAGCCCACCGCCGGTCCGCCCCCGCGCGGGCGCCCACACCTCCAGCTCCGGCCCGCCCTCCTCCCCGCGCACCGCAAGCACGGCTCCCGCGCGCGCGAACACCGGAATCCGCTCCGGCGGAGCGTCGACCAGAACCTGCGCGGGCCCCTCGTACGCCCGTTCCGTCGCCACGTCGTACCACCACCCGCGCGGCAACTGCACCGCCCGCCGGTCCGCCCCAGGGTCCAGGACCGGCGCCACCAGCAGGCAGTCACCCAGCAGAAAGGCGTCCTCGCAGTCCCGCAACGCCCGTTCCTCCGGCGTCGACCACCACAGCGGCCGCACGTACGGCGCGCCCGTACGCCGGGCCAGATGCGCCAGCGTCACGAAGTACGGCAGCAGCCGCCGCCGTTCGACGAGCGCCGCGCGCGCGTGTTCCAGCACCTGCGCGTCGAACTCCCACGGCGTCCCGCCGCCCGTGCGCAGGCCCCCGCGGGTACGGAACAGCGGCAGATACGCGGCCAGCTGCAACCACCGCAGATACAGCTCCGGTGACAGACCCCCGCCTGCCCCGCCCACGTCCGCCCCCGCGTACGGCACCCCGCACAGGCCGAGCCCCAGCACCCGCGCCAGCGACGCCCGCAGGCCGGGCCAGCCGGTGGCCACGTCCGCCGACCACGCGCCGCCGTAGCGCTGCATGCCGGCCCACCCCGAGCGCGAGACGAAAAACGGCCGCTCCCGCGGCGTCAGGGTCCGCAGGCCTTCGTAACCGGCCCGGGCCATGCACAACGCGTACACGTTGTGCGCCTCCCTGTGGTCCCCGCCCCGCCCCTCCAGGAGGTGCCGGGCCGAACGCGGCAGCGTCGTCTCCCCGAACGCCGCGAACGACGTGGGCTCGTCCAGGTCGTGCCAGAACCCGGCGAAGCCCTGCCGGAGCCGCTCCTCGTAGAGCCCGCCCCACCACGCCCGCACGCGCGCGTGGGTGAAGTCCGGAAAGACCACGTCCCCGGGCCACCCCGCACCCCGGAACACCGCCCCCGAGGCGTCCCGCACGAACACGTCCTCGCCCGTCCCGCTGCCGTGCACGGCGTCGCCGGGCAGGGCCGGTACCCCGGGGCCGACCACCGACACCAGCCGGATCCCGTCCCGGCGCAGTTCCTCGGCGAGGACGGGCAGCTTGGGGAACCTCTCCTCGTCCACGGTGAACACCCGGTGGCCGTCGAGATGACCGACGTCCAGGTGCACGGCGTCGAGCGGCAGACCGCGCTCCTGGTGGTCCGCCACGACCCGCCGCAGCTCCTGCTCGTCCCCGGACCCCGAACGCACGTGGTGATGACCCAGCGCCCACGCCGGCGGCAGAGCGGGCGCCCCGGTGAGCGACGCCCAGGCGAGCAGCACGCGCGCGGGAGTGCCCACCGTCACCCAGCACCGCAAGGGCCCCCCGTCCATCCGCAGCACGCTCCGCCCCGGCCGGTCGTGCCCGGACCCCGCCCCCTCCTCGCCCTCCCGCAACGTCACCGTGCCGTCCCACGTACTGTCGTGGAACACCAGGTGCGTCCCCGCGTCGGCCACCACCAACTGCACCGGCATCGTCACGGACGACGGATCGTCACCCAAGGCGGACGACGGGCCCGCGGACGCGTTCCACAGCCGGTACGTGCCCCGACGCAGCCGCGGCCCCGCGGCGCGCCCGCCGAGACCGAAGAACCGGGCGTCCGCCGCCACCTCCGACCGCTGCGTCCAGCGCGCCGGACCACCACCGGCCGGCTCCCACCAGCGGGGCGGCAGCTCCCGCCGCAGGACCACGCTCCCGGGCGTACGGACCTCGATCGCGCCGTGCCGGGAGACGGCCACCGTCACCCGCTCGGCGACCACCCGCCACCCACCGTCCTTGTCCGGCTCCAGCACCGCCCGCGGGTCCGGCTCCGGACAGCGGCCCGCGACCGCGTACGACGGCTGCGGCCCCGCCCCGTCCCAGCCCCAGAACACGGCCCCGTTCACGGCGACGAGGACACGCAGCTCCGAACGGTCGAACCGGACGACACCGCCCCCCGGCCCGGGCTCCACCTCCCGCACGGCCCCTGGCACCCGCGCGCGCTCCGCACCCCGCGCCGCCAGCCCGACGGCGTCGGCACGCCGCCTGCGCCACGCCGCACGTACGGTACGCAACCCCTGCGCCGCCCCCGCAGAACCGACCGCCTTCATCGAACGCACCAGGTCACGACCGTCCATGCTGCTCACCCTGCCATTCGCAGACCTCCACACGGGTCGCGTTCAACTGCCGTTCACCCGTGACGGGACCACATCTTCATCTCACCGACTATGTGGGGCGCGCCCTGGTGCTGATGTCGATCACATGGCATCGTCCGTGGCAGCCGCGTCACGCGCACACCCCAGCCCGTGCGCGCAGGACGCACACGACGCGCACAGTCCGGGAGCCGCCCCATGTCGACCGAGAACCCCCAGCCGCTCTGGCAGCCCGATGAGCAGCGCATCGCCCAGGCACGCATCACCGCGTTCCAGGCCTGGGCGGCCGAGCACCACGGCGCCCCCGCCGAAGGCGGATACGCCGCCCTGCACCGCTGGTCCGTCGACGAGCTGGACACCTTCTGGAAAGCCGTCACCGAGTGGTTCGACGTACGCTTCTCCACCCCCCACGCGCGCGTGCTGGGCGACCGCTCCATGCCCGGCGCCCAGTGGTTCCCCGGCGCCACCCTCAACTACGCCGAACACGCCCTGCGCGCGGCGGCCACCCGCGCGGACGAACCGGCCCTCCTCCACGTCGACGAGACCCACGAACCCACCCCCGTCACCTGGGCCGAACTGCGCCGCCAGGTCGGCTCGCTCGCCGCCGAACTGCGCGCCCTCGGCGTACGCCCCGGCGACCGCGTCAGCGGCTACCTCCCGAACATCCCGCAGGCCGTCGTCGCCCTCCTCGCCACCGCCGCCGTGGGCGCCGTCTGGACCTCGTGCGCCCCCGACTTCGGCGCCCGCAGCGTCCTCGACCGCTTCCAGCAGGTGGAACCCGTCGTCCTGTTCACCGTCGACGGCTACCGCTACGGCGGCAAGGAACACGACCGCCGCGACACCGTCGCCGAACTGCGCCGCGAACTGCCCACCCTGCGCGCCGTCGTCCACATCCCCCTCCTCGGCACCGACACCCCTAAGGGCGCGCTCGCCTGGGAGACCCTGACCTCCGCCGACACGGACCCCCTCTTCGAACAGGTCCCCTTCGACCACCCCCTGTGGGTGCTCTACTCCTCCGGCACCACCGGTCTGCCCAAGGCCATCGTCCAGTCCCAGGGCGGCATCCTCGTCGAGCACCTCAAGCAACTCGGCCTGCACTGCGACCTCGGCCCCGAGGACCGCTTCTTCTGGTACACCTCGACCGGCTGGATGATGTGGAACTTCCTCGTCTCCGGTCTGCTCACCGGCACCACGATCGTTCTCTACGACGGCAGCCCCGGCCACCCCGACACCGGCGCCCAGTGGCGCATCGCCGAACGCACCGGCGCCACGCTCTTCGGCACCTCCGCCGCCTACGTCATGGCCTGCCGCAAGGCCGGCGTGCACCCTGGACGGGACCACGACCTCTCCACCGTCCGGTGCGTCGCCACCACGGGCTCACCCCTCCCTCCCGACGGCTTCCGCTGGCTGAGCGACGAGGTCCGCGAGGACCTGTGGATCGCCTCCGTCAGCGGCGGCACCGACGTCTGCTCCTGCTTCGCGGGCGCCGTCCCCACGCTCCCGGTGTACATCGGCGAACTCCAGGCCCCCGGCCTGGGCACCGACCTGCAGTCCTGGGACCCCAGCGGCGCCCCCCTCATCGACGAGGTCGGCGAACTCGTCGTCACCAACCCGATGCCCTCCATGCCGGTCCGCTTCTGGAACGACCCCGACGGCAGCCGCTACCACGGCAGCTACTTCGACACCTACCCCGGCGTCTGGCGGCACGGCGACTGGATCACCCTCACCTCCCGCGGATCCGTCGTCATCCACGGCCGCTCGGACAGCACCCTCAACCGGCAGGGCGTCCGCATGGGCTCGGCCGACATCTACGAGGCCGTCGAGCGCCTCCCCGAGATCCGGGAATCCCTCGTCATCGGCGTCGAACAACCCGACGGCGGCTACTGGATGCCCCTGTTCGTGCACCTGACCCCCGGCGCCGTCCTCGACGAACCCCTGCTGACCCGCATCAAGCACACCATCCGCGAACAGCTCTCCCCGCGCCACGTCCCCGACGAGGTCATCGAGGTCCCCGGAATCCCGCACACGCTCACCGGCAAGCGCATCGAGGTCCCGGTCAAGCGCCTCCTCCAGGGCACCCCGCTGGAGAAGGCCGTCAACCCCGGTTCCATCGACGACCTCGACCTGCTGCACTTCTACGAGGAACTCGCCCGCAAGCGCGGCTGACCAGGCATTCCACAGCCGGCCACCCCTCGGGGTGGCCGGCTCCCGCACCTCGCCCCGACGCCGTTGTCAGTGCCGCCGGTTACTGTGAGTGAGCATTGATCGACTGCGCACAGGGGGAAACATGGCGCACACCGACCAGACCACACGACGCGTCCTGCGCCGGGAAATCGCCGGCACCATCGGACTGCTCACCGACGAACACGACTTCCGCGCCATGCGGCGCTACCGCACCTTCACCTTCGACGACCACGCCGCCTACCTCCGCCAGGTGGAGGCCGTGCTCAGGGCCCGCGCGTCACAGGGCACCCACACCACCGTCGCCCTCTTCGACCCCGAGGACTACGCCGACTTCTGCTCGGCCGCCGGCCTCGACCCCGACGCCCCCGCCAGCCGCAGCCGGTTCACCGCCGAACTCGCGGCCCTCGGCCCCACCGTCCCGTACGAGGGCCAGCCCCTCGCCGACCTTGTCCCGACCCTCGTCGACGAGGCCGTCCGCCAGGCCACCTGGGAGTACGCGTCCACCCTGCTCGCCCGCCTCGGCCAGTGCTCCACCTGCGGCGAGGACCTCGGCCGAGCCGCCTTCGGCCGGGCCTCACGCCTCCTCCTGCGGATCCTCGAAACGGCCCCACCGGGCAACCGGCACCTGGTCTGCACCGTCTCGGGCTCCCCGGAAACCCTCACCTCGGTGCTCCACGCCGACGAGGACCTCGACGGCACCCCGCATATCGACGAGGCCGAAGCCCTCGAGTTCACCGGCGTCCTGGCCCTCGGCCTCGCCACCCACAGCCCGGGCGGCCTCGTCATGCGCATCAGCACCCCCACAGGCCCCGACCGCATCCACGGCTGGCGCCTGCGCGGATACGGCCTCGAGCCCCTCACCGCCGGTGAGGTCTTCGACGCCTACTGCACCGACGTCGACTCCGGCGACCTCATCTCCCCGGAATCCAACGTCGACTACTGCGCGCCGCCCGCGATCGACGACGACCACCTGCCACCCGGACACGCCCACTGAACGCGTGCGGGGCGCCCCACCACAAGGTGGAACGCCCCGCACCGCAACCCAACCCTGGCGGGCAGCCTCGTTTCCGGCCGCTACTCGCCGGACAGCACCGCCTGAGCGGCGTTGCGCGCCTCATCGGCGCTGTCCGCCGCCCGGGCGGCCGCCGCGGCACGCTCGCACTGCGCCAGCGTGAACGTCGCCAGCGTCGCCCGCACGTAGGGCAGCGATGCCGCACCCATGGACAGGGAGGTGACACCCAGACCGGTCAGCACACAGGCCAGCAGCGGATCCGACGCGGCCTCACCGCAGACACCGCAGCTCTTGCCCTCGGCCTTCGCCGCCTCGGCGGCCAGCGCGACCAGGTCGAGCAGGGCCGGCTGCCACGGGTCCTGCAACCGGGACACCGCGCCCACCTGCCGGTCGGCGGCGAAGGTGTACTGCGCGAGGTCGTTCGTCCCCAGCGACAGGAACTCGACCTCCTGCAGCACCGAGCGCGCCCGCAGCGCGGCCGACGGGATCTCGACCATCGCGCCGAACTTCGCCCGCAGCCCCGCCTCGCGGCACGCGTCCGCGAACGCCTTGGCGTCGGCACGGTCCGCCACCATCGGGGCCATGACCTCGAGGTAGACGGGCAGGCCCTCCGCGGCCTTCGCCAACGCGGTCAGCTGCGTGCGCAGCACGTCCGGGTGATCGAGCAGTGTCCGCAGCCCGCGCACACCCAGCGCCGGGTTCGGTTCGTCTCCCGGCGTCAGGAAGTCCAGCGGCTTGTCGGCGCCCGCGTCCAGGACCCGGACCACGACCCGGCCCTCGGGGAAGGCCTCCAGCACCTGCCGGTACGCGGCTACCTGCTTCTCCTCCGACGGCGCGTTCTTGCTGTCGTCGAGGAAGAGGAACTCGGTGCGGAAGAGACCGACACCCTCGGCTCCGGCCTCCACCGCCGCGGGCACGTCCGCGGGACCGCCGATGTTGGCGAGCAGCGGCACCTTGTGCCCGTCGGACGTCGCACCCGGCCCCGACGAGGCTGCCAGCGCCGCCTTGCGCTCGGCGGCCTCGGCCGCCATCCGTGCCTTCTTCTCCTCGCTGGGGTTCACGAAGATCTCACCGGTGCTGCCGTCCACGGCGACGACCGTGCCCTCGGGCAGCTCCCCGGCCCCCGGCAGCGCCACCACGGCCGGCACGCCCAGCGCCCGCGCGAGAATCGCGCTGTGGCTGGTCGGCCCGCCCTCCTCGGTGACGAACCCGAGGACCAGCGTCGGGTCCAGCAGCGCCGTGTCCGCCGGCGCCAGATCCCGCGCGATGAGAACGTACGGCTGGTCGCTGTCCGGAACACCCGGCATCGGCACCCCGAGCAGACGGGCGACGATACGATTCCGCACGTCGTCGAGGTCGGCCACCCGGCCGGCCAGGTACTCACCCGCTCCGGCCAGCAGGGCCCGGTAGGCGGCGAACGCGTCGTACACCGCGCGCTCGGCCGTGCTGCCGACGGCGATCCGCCGCTCCACGTCCGCCATAAGCTCGGGATCCTGGGCCATCATGGCCTGCGCCTCGAGGACGGCCTGGGCTTCGCCCCCCGCCAGATTGCCGCGCGCCATCAGGTCGGCAGCCACAGCCTCCACGGCCTTGCGGGCGCGGCCCTGCTCGCGCTCCGCGTCCTCGGCCGGAATCTGCTTGGCCGGCGGCTCGAGCACCGCCGTCCCCATGTGCCGTACCTCGCCGATCGCCACGCCGTGACTCACACCGACGCCTCGCAGCGTTGTCTCCATCTCACCCGTCCCGATAGTGCGGCGGGCCCCGCCGCCGCGGTGGTTGAACTGCCAGCCGTCATTGACGGCGCCGACGTCACTTCCAGAGGAAGAGACTGTCGCCGGCCCTCACCTCGCCGTCCTCACGCAGCTCGGTGAGGGCCTCGGCGGTCGCCTCCAGCGCGACGACCGGGCAGACCGGCGACTTGCCCGCGGCCTCCACGGCGGCCGGGTGCCAGCGCACCACGCTCTGACCACGCGCGACGGTGTCGCCCTTGTTCACGAGCAGCTCGAAGCCCTCACCGTTGAGCTGCACGGTGTCGATACCGAGGTGCGTCAGCACGCCGTGGCCACTGTCGTCGACCACGACGAACGCGTGCGGGTGCAGGGAGACGATGACCCCGTCCACGGGAGAGACCGCCTCGGAAGGCTCCCGTACCGGGTCGATGGCGGTACCCGGGCCGACCATGGCCCCGGAGAAGACGGGGTCGGGCACTGCGGCCAGTCCGATGGCACGTCCTGCGAGCGGGGACGAGACGGTGGTCATGGGAAGCCTCCCAGGGGCGGGGATGTGTACGGGCCGTCACTGCCTGTCCCGGACGGCGCACTGTGCAGCAGCGTATGTCATAGGAAGTACCGGTTCCGCATGAGTGTTCCGTTTAGAGGTCTAGACCACAGTCCCCACGGATTTGCACCTGTTCCACGGCCCCGTGTAGAGTCGTAACTCCTGCCTGAGGTTGAGCGATGCGAAGCGTCCCCGCCTCGGCAGCATCCAACACGTCAGATCAGATCCTAACGCTGGATCGCCTTCCGCATGCCTGCGGGACGGTGGTCGGGAGCACCGGGAAAGCCTGGTAGTGTTGGAAAC
>NZ_JBHVOC010000020.1:0-185249 GCF_044142145.1 Streptomyces sp. BK79 | reverse complement strand
TGTCTTTGTATGCGCTACGAACTGGTCATTTTCGACAACGACGGGGTCCTCGTCGACAGTGAACCGATCTCCAACCGGCTGCTGGCCGGCTATCTGACCGAGCTGGGCCACCCGACGTCGTACGACGAATCCCTCCGGGACTACATGGGGGGCGCGATGCACCGGGTGCACGACCTCGTGCTGGAACGGTCCGGACGGCGGCTGCCCGACGACTTCGACGACGTGTTCCACAGGCGGGTGTTCGCGGCGTTCGAGCGCGAGCTGGAGCCCGTACCCGGGGCCGTCGGCGTGCTCGAGAAGCTCGCCGCGGACGGCACGGCGTTCTGCGTGGCCTCCTCCGGGAGCCACGACCGGATCCGGGTCGGGCATCGGAAGACCGGGCTGGACCGCTGGTTCGGGGACGAGCGGATCTTCAGTTCGCAGGACGTGGGGCGGGGGAAACCCGCCCCGGACCTCTTCCTGTACGCGGCCGAGCGGATGGGGGTCGCGCCGCAGCGGTGTGTCGTGATCGAGGACAGCCCGCTCGGGGTGCGGGCCGCCGTCGCCGCCGGCATGGACGTCTACGGGTTCACGGCCATGACGCCGGCCGCGAGGCTCGCCGGGGCCGACCGGCTCTTCGACGACATGGGAGACCTGCTCGACCTGCTGCGATGCCTCGGGCCCGGCGGCACGCACTGACATTTGTCACCGGCAGCTCCGGACGGTTGTGTCTACTGCGGGGCCCGGGCCCACCGCGAAGCTGAGGGCATGACGACGGACAAGCGCCGTACCCTCGTGACGCTCATGCTGGACGTGGGCGTGCCCCTCGGGTCGTACTACCTGCTGAAGGGCGCGTTCGGGATGAGCGCCGTGGCCGCGCTCGCCTGGAGCAGTGTCCTGCCCGTCCTGCGGACGGGGTGGGGTCTGTTGGGGCAGCGGGAGGTGAACGGGCTTCCGCTGCTCATTCTCCTGGTGAACCTCGTCGGGCTGCTGCTCGGATTCGAGACGGGGGACGCGCGGCTGCTGCTGGTGAAGGACAGCGCCATCAGCAGCGTGGTGGGGATCGTGCTGCTGGTGTCCGTGGTCCTGGGGAGGCCGATGATGACGGCCACCCTCAAGCCGTGGCTGGTCAAGGGGGACGCCGGGCGGGAGGCCGCGTGGGAGCGGCTGCGGCGGGAGTCGGCGGAGTTCCGCCGGGCGGAGCTGAGGTTCTCCGGGGTGTGGGGGGTGGCGTTCGTCGGGGAGTGCGCGCTGCGGGTGGTGGGGGCTTGTACGGTGCCGGTCGACACGATGGTGTGGCTCGGGAACGTCGTCATGGTCGTCATGATGCTGCTGGCCTTCGTGGTGAGTGGTGTCGTGGGGGCGGTGCCGATGGCGCGGATGATCGGCGGGGCGGGTGCCGGCGGCGAAGCTGAGCGGGATTCGTCTTTGGCGGGATCTACCCACGGGTAAGCGGGGGCCCTACGCTCGCCGCCATGACTGATGTGCTGCGGCGCGGCAGGGTCTCGTTGGCGTTCGGCTTCTTCGCCCAGGGCGTCGCCTTCGCTCTGCTCGTCACGCGCATCCCGGCCATTCAGGACCGGTACGGCGTCTCCGACGCGCTGTTGCCGGTCTTCCTGGCCGCGGTGCCGGTGCTGGCCGGTGTCGGGAGTGTGGTGACGGGGCGTCTGGTGCGGCGGGTGCGGCCCAGCCGGCTGCTGCGGTGGTCCCAGCCCGTGGTCCTGCTGGCGCTGCTCGGTGTCGGGGCCGGGGACCGGGTGGCGGTGCTGGCCGTCGCGCTGGGCGTCTTCGGGCTCGCGGTCGGTGCGCTGGACGCCTCGATGAACATGCTCGGGGTGAGTCTGCAGCGGGCGTACGGGCGCAGCATCATGCTGGGGTTCCACGCCGCGTACAGCCTGGGTGGGATTCTCGGGGCTTCGCTGGCCTGGGCGGGGGCGCGCGGGGACCTGGCGCTGTGGGTGTCGTATCTGCCGGTGGTGGCCGTGCTGGTGCCGGCCGCGCTGGTGGGCAGCCGGTGGTACGTCGACGGGGAGGGCGGGCGTCCGGAGGAGGACGAGGGCGGGGGCGCGGGTGTCGGGTGGAAGGTGCTGTTGCCGCTGTGTCTGGTGATGACCTTCGCGTACATCGGGGACTCGACGGTCTCCAACTGGAGCGCGAAGTACGTGCAGGACGTGCTGGGGGGCTCCGAGCAGGCCGCCACCGTGCCGTACAACGTGTACATGGTGACCACGCTGGTGGGGCGGGCCGTCGGGGACTTCGGGGTGCGGCGCTTCGGGGCCGTGGCGGTGGTGCGGGGTGGGGCGGTCGTCGCGGCCGGTGGGTTCGCCGTGGTGGCGGGGGCGCCGGGGGCGTGGGTGGGGATGCTCGGGTTCACGTTGCTGGGGCTGGGGTTGTGCGTGCTGGTGCCGCAGACGTTCGCGGCGGCGGGGCGGCTGGCCGAGGAGCGGGACGGCCGTCCCGGGGCGTCCGACGCGGCGGTGGCGCGGCTCAATGTCTTCAATTACGTGGGTTTTCTGGTCGGTTCGCCGTTGGTGGGCGTGCTGGGGGATGTGTGGAGCTATCGCGGGGCGATGCTGGTGCCGATGGTGTTGGTGCTGGTGACGGTCGTGTACGCCCGGTCGTTCGCGGCTCAACCGGACCGATACGGTGGCGGGCATGAGCGGCCGCGCACAGCTGATGTGGGACGAGGCAGTAACGGGCTATGACTTCGGTCCGGAGCATCCGATGGATCCGGTCCGGCTCGCCCTGACGCGACGACTGGTCGGTGCCCTGGGGCTCGACAAGGAGGTGGACGTCGTCGCCGCGCGGGCGGCCGGGGAGTCGACGTTGCGGCTCGTCCACCGGGAGGACTACATCGACGCGGTGAAGGCGGCGTCGGCGGATCCGGGTGCGGCGGACCTGTCGTACGGGCTGGGGACGGTCGATGATCCGGCCTTCGCGGGGATGCACGAGGTGTCCGCGCTGATCGCCGGGCAGTCGGTGGGGGCGGCGGAGGCGGTGTGGCGCGGGGACGCGCTGCACGCGGTGAACTTCTCGGGCGGGCTACACCACGCGATGCCGGGGGCGGCGTCCGGTTTCTGCGTGTACAACGACGCGGCGCTGGCGATCGCGCGGCTGCTGGAGCTGGGGGCCGAGCGGGTCGCGTACGTGGACGTGGACGTGCATCACGGGGACGGCGTCCAGGCGGCGTTCTGGGAGGACCCGCGGGTGCTGACGGTGTCGCTGCACGAGCATCCGCGGACGCTGTTCCCGCAGACCGGGTGGCCGGAGGAGACCGGGGCGGACGGCGCGCCGGGGTCGGCGGTGAATGTCGCGCTGCCGGCGGGGACCGGGGACGCGGGGTGGCTGCGGGCGTTCCACGCGGTGGTGCCGGAGGTGATCGCGGACTTCCGGCCGCAGGTGCTGGTGACGCAGCACGGTGCCGATACGCACTTCGAGGATCCGCTGGCGCACCTGGCGGTGTCGCTGGACGCGCAGCGGGCGGTGCAGGTGGCGTGTCACGAGCTGGCGCACGAGCACGCCGACGGGCGGTGGGTGGCGCTGGGGGGCGGTGGTTACGCCGTGGTGGATGTGGTGCCGCGGTCGTGGACGCATCTGGTGGGGATCGCGGCGGGGCGGCCGGTGGAGCCGGAGACGGTGATTCCGGAGGGCTGGCGGCAGGAGGTGTTCGCGCGGACGCGGCAGCTGGGGCCGATGCGGATGACCGATGGGCGGTGGCCGGTGTCGTGGGCGGCGTGGGAGGCGGGTTACGACCCTGCGGATCGGTTGGATCAGGCGGTGGTGGCGGCTCGGCGGGCGGTGTTTCCGCTGCGGGGGCTCTTGGCTTGACGGTGAGTGCCGGTTGCGGGGGCGCGGGAACGTTACGCCGACCGTGGGAGAGTTCCGGTGTTCCTCGTGTCGGGGGCGTGGGAAAGCGGCAGCATCGGTGTCGTGCTGACCCGTGGAGCTCTTCGGGCTCATCTTCTGGATGCTCGGCTGGCCGGGGTGGTGGCGACCTCTCGTGAGGTGAGTCTGCGGAGTTACCGGTTGTTCGCCGCCCGGGACCCGCGGGTGCTGATCGGGATCGACCCGGAGGGGGAGTGGGGGCCGCGGGACCTGCTCGGGCTGATGGCGCAGAGGTGCGGGGTGTCCGCCGATCCGTACGACAGGTCGGGTCAGGACGTGATCGACCCCGACAGGACGCTGGCCGCCCTGGACGCCTTCGCCGGACGGCTCGCGGTCGTCGCTCAGCGTCGCGGGCCGGTGCTCCTGGGCACCGGGCATCCGCATCGGCTGCTCGGCTTCTACGCCGCATTGGCCGAGGCGCTGTCGGCGGCGGGATGTGCTGTCCTCACCCCGGCGCAGGGTCACTGTGTCGACATAACGACCCGGTTCGGTCTACGCACGTACAACCTCGACTACGTCCGGGGAGTCGCGTTGGTGCGGGAACCCGGCGCTGGACGCGCCGGTGGTGAGCCCGGCGCACACACGCATTCGCCGCTCCCGGTTCGTACCGCGCTGGCGGCCGCGGCCGAGGCCGGCGGGCCCCTTCCGGAGCTGGTGATCGGGGACCACGGGTGGGTCTGCGGTGCAGGTCAGCTCGGGTTCGAGGCCATCGGGCCGGCCGATACGGACGATCCCGCGCCCTTCGTCGGTCAGGCAGAGGGGTCCGTGTCCGTCGTCGTTCCACTTGATGACGCTGTGCGGTCTGAGTACTACCGGCCGCTTACCCGCTACGTACTCAATCGGGCGTGTCTGTCACGGTAGGGAAGCGATGGGTGCACCTCTTCCCCATTCGCATCACCCGCCCCTACATTGGGGAGTGAGCACGCAGCGACGAAGAGTCACCGGAAGGGGAAGCCGGTGGCCGTCGAGTGCGGAAGGTTCAGGTGTGTCATGGCTGCAGCTGGCGAAAGGCCTCTGAACGAGGTTCAGTTCCTTACCGTGGCGGAGGTCGCCTCGGTGATGCGCGTGTCCAAGATGACCGTGTACCGGTTGGTGCACAGCGGTCATCTGCCCGCGATCCGGGTGGGACGGTCGTTCCGCGTCCCGGAGCAAGCGGTTCACGAGTACCTCCGCGAGAGTTACGTGGGGGTGGAAACGGCCTGACGACCTCGATTACGAGTCTCAGCGCTCGGCGGGTAGGCTGGCCCCTCGTAGGTCGTGTGGGCCCATGGCGCCCAACAACCGAGTGATGAGAAGTGAGCGAGGGTAGTCGTGGGCTCTGTTATCAAGAAGCGGCGCAAGCGGATGGCCAAGAAGAAGCACCGCAAGCTGCTGAAGCGCACGCGCGTTCAGCGTCGCAACAAGAAGTAAGCGACGCTGCGCCGTCAGCGTGGTCTGTGGCCCCCCACCGCATCCGGTGGGGGGCCACAGTCGTTCCCGCGGGGCGGCGCGGGCGGCGGGACCGCGAAATCTCGTCACGTGCCGCGTCCGGCGGTCATCACAGGGCAACACCGAGCGGCTAAGTTGGCCCGCAGGCGGGGAACGCGGCAGGGTACGCAGTAGGGCGGAAGGAAGGCGCTGATCTTGGGCAAGGTCGTGCTCGTGACCGGAGTGGCCCGTCAGCTGGGCGGCCGGTTCGTCCGGCGCATCCAGCGGGATCCCGACGTGGACCGGGTCGTGGCCGTGGACGCCGTGGCGCCGGAGCACCACCTGGGCGGCGCCGAGTTCGTCCGGGCCGACATCCGGCAGTCGGCCATCGTGCGGGTCATCGCCGAGACGGGCGCCGACACGGTCGTCCACCTGGACGTCACGGGCACGCCGCTGGGCAGCGGCAGCCGTACGTCGGTCAAGGAGACCAACGTCATCGGCACGATGCAGCTGCTCGGCGCCTGCCAGAAGTCGCCGGCCGTGCGGCGGCTGGTGGTGAAGTCCAGTACGAACGTCTACGGTTCCGCGCCGCGCGACCCGGCCGTGTGCACCGAGACCACGACGCCCAAGTCGCTGCCCAGCGGCGGCTTCGCCAAGGACGCGGTCGAGGTCGAGGGGTACGTGCGCGGCTTCGCCCGCCGCCGGCCCGACGTCGCGGTGACCGTGCTGCGGTTCGCCAACATCCTCGGCCCGGCCGCGGACACGCCCCTCGCCTCGTACTTCGGGCTGCCGGTGCTGCCGACGGTGTTCGGCTACGACCCGCGGCTGCAGTTCGTGCACGAGGACGACGTGATCGAGGTGCTGCGGATCTCCTCGCACGAGCCGCGGCGGGGCACGCTGAACAGCGGGACGTTCAACATCGCGGGCGACGGTGTCCTGCTGCTCTCCCAGTGCTCGCGCCGGCTGGGCCGTCCGACGGTGCCGCTGCTGCTGCCCGCGGTCACCTGGGCGGGCTCGCTCGTGCGTACGCTGGGGATGACGGACTTCGCCCCGGAGCAGATCCGGCTGCTCACCCATGGGCGGGTGGTGGACACCACGCAGATGCGCGAGACCCTGGGTTTCCGGCCGAAGTACTCGACGGCCGGTGCGTTCGCGGACTTCGCGCGGGCCCGTGGTGCCGGGCTGCTGCCGCCCGAGGCCCTCGCGGGGGCCGTGGACCGGATCGCGGAGCTGTCCCTGCGGGGCAGTGGCCACCTCCCGACGCAGAGCGCCAACTGAGGAGCGCATCAACGATGGCGGACGCCAAGGTCATTCCGTTCGACGACGACCGGTCGCGGGGGAGCGGCGGGAGCGGCGGGAGCGCGGCACAGCGCCCGGCGCGGCGCCGCGGCGGGGGAAGCAGGCGCGCGGGCGCGACGGAGTCGGTGCCGGTGCGGGAGGTGCAGCCGCTGCCGGTGCGGGGCGCCGCGCAGGACGATACGCCGGTGACGCGCGAGTCGCCCGGGGAGCCGGATCCGCTGTCGTCGCAGGACGCGGTCGGCGGCCTGGAGCGGCGGGTCGCGGGCGGGCTGGCGTTTCTGCGGCGCCGGCTCACCGGTGACTACGAGGTCGACGACTTCGGGTTCGACGCCGAGCTGACCGACCAGGTGCTGATGTCCCTGCTGCGGCCGGTGTACGAGAAGTACTTCCGGGTCGAGGTGAAGGGCGTGGAGAACATCCCGGCCGAGGGGGGCGCGCTGATCGTCGCCAACCACTCCGGGACGCTGCCGCTGGACGGTCTGATGATGCAGGTCGCCGTGCACGACCACCATCCGGCCGACCGGCATCTGCGGCTGCTGGCGGCGGACCTGGTGTTCGTACTGCCGGTGGTCAACGAGCTGGCCCGCAAGCTCGGGCACACGCTGGCCTGCGCGGAGGACGCCGAACGGCTGCTCGGTCAGGGCGAGCTGGTCGGGGTGATGCCGGAGGGCTTCAAGGGCATCGGGAAGCCGTTCAGCGAGCGGTACAAGCTGCAGCGCTTCGGGCGGGGCGGTTTCGTGTCCACGGCGCTGCGGCAGGGGGCGCCGATCGTGCCGTGCTCGATCGTGGGCGCGGAGGAGATCTACCCGATGATCGGCAACGCCAAGACGCTGGCGCGGCTGCTGGGGTTCCCGTACTTCCCGCTCACGCCGACCTTCCCGTGGCTGGGGCCGCTGGGCGCGGTGCCGTTGCCGACGAAGTGGACGATCCAGTTCGGTGAGCCGATCCCCACGGACCATTTCCCGCCGGAGGCGGCGGAGGATCCGATGCTGATGTTCAACCTGACCGATCAGGTGAGGGAACAGATCCAGCACACGCTCTACAAGCTGTTGGTGCAGCGGCGGTCGGTGTTCTTCTGAGTCCGCCGAGTCCGCCGAGTTCTTCTGAGGACGGCGGTGGGGGCACCCCTTGAGGAGGGCGCCCCCACCGGCTCAGTCCGCGTCCTCCGCCTCGATGCCCAGGCCGGGCAGGAGGCCCGGGAGGAGGGGCGGGAGGGTGACGTCGGGCTCGGGGGGCGGGGTGTCGCCGCCCGTCGACGGGGAGGCGGGGCTGCTGTCCTTCGGCGGGTCGAGCAGGCCGCCCGTGCCGCCGCCGAGCAGGCCGTCGTTCTCCTGGCCGGAGCCGGCCGACTCGCTGGGCCTGCCGCTGTCCGAGCGCCCGCGCTCCGGCGTGCCGCCGGTGCCGGTGCTGGGTGTGGACGGGCGACCGGAGCCGGGGGTGTCGCTGGTCGCCGACTCGGAACCGCCGGGGCGGCCGTCGTCCCCGCCGGTGTCGTCCCGGGAGGGCGGCGGCGGGAGCATGGACTCCAGCGGCGCCACGTCGTCCTCTATGGCGTCGAACACCGACGACACCTGCTCGCTGACGTCCCCGAGCTGCACGGGCAGCCGCTCGCGCAGTGCCCCCCAGGTCTCCCGGTGGGAGCGGGAGAAGGCGGAGAGGGCCTGCATGGGGGCGAGCGAGCCGGGGTCGCGGGCGTAGACCGCGCTGAGGAGCCGGTGCCCCTCGGACGCGTCGTGCCGCATGCCGGACAGGGCGCGGCGGACCTCACCCAGGGATTCGTGGTCGAGGGGGCCGCTGCGACCGCGCTCCATCAGCCGACGGGCTTCGCTCAGCCGGGTCGACGCGAGGTCCAGGTAGGCCCGGCCGCGTTCGTCGTCCCCTTCGGCGAGACCGAGGCGGAAGTCCTCTATGCCGCGCTTGAGGCCGTAGAGCGAGTCGCCGGGCAGGGCGTCCGAACTGGCGGCGGCCACCCCGCCGAAGGCACCGGCGGCCACGCTCACGCTCAGCCCGCCGGCGGTCAGGCCCTTGGCCAGCCGTGAGCGCGGCCGGAACCTGCTCAGGGGGGCCGCCCGGTGGGCGCCGCGCGCCCTGCGCTGTTCCGGAACCGATCTGTCCGCCGCCCCGCCGCCCGCGGTGCCCTCGTGCAGCATGGCCTCGAACGCGGCCACCAGCTGGGCCCGCTGGACGACCTTGACCTCGGGATCCAGCTCGGGCCGGGGCAGCGTCTCCAGGCCGGTGGCGAGGGTCAACAGACGACCCTGCTCGGTCGGTTCCGCGGTGGCCCCGGCGCCTGCCGGTCCTCCGGACTGCTCGGCCGCCGCCCCGGGATCGGACTGCTCCTCCAGAGCCTGGGCGAAGGCGTTCGCCCGCCGGTGTGCCGATACGTTCGCGATCACTGGCGGCACCTCCTCTCGTCATGACGGTCGACTCCCCAGGGGGTCCTGAGGGTTGCACACCCTGATCGGAACCACCCGATCGTGTGATCGGAGTCGGCCAGGGAATGACCACAGGGAGCCTGCATCCCGCACAACGAGCGGCGTGGCACTTGGGTTACGGACGGTGGATGATCGGACCGCTGTCTCAACAGACTCTCACCGGTGGTGACTTGGGAACGCGGAGAGTTGCGTCGGTGTGTGGCGCCTCCGAGGGTCCGGTTCTCAGCGCGCGTCGTCGGGGAGGAGCCGGGCGAGGGTGCGCACGGCCCGGTACTGGAGGGTCTTGATGGCGCCTTCGTTCTTGCCCATGACCCGGGCGGTCTCGGCGACCGAGAGCCCTTGGAGGAAGCGCAGGGTCACGCATTCCTGCTGCTGGGGGTTGAGCCGCCGTACGGCGTCCAGCAGGGCGGCGTTGGAGAGGGACTCGAGGACGGAGTCCTCGGGGGAGCGCTCGACCTCGTTGGCGTCGAGCATCTCGCCGGTGGTGACCTCCAGCCGGAAGCGGCTGGACTTGAAGTGGTCGGCGACCAGGTTGCGGGCGATGGTCACCAGCCAGGCGCCGAAGTCGCGGCCCTGCCAGGTGAAGGTGCCGATGCGCCTGAGGGCCCGCAGGAAGGTCTCGCTGGTCAGGTCCTCGGCGGTCGCCTTGCCGCCGACGCGGTAGTAGATGTAGCGGTACACGGTGTCGCTGTACTGGTCGTAGAGCCGGCCGAAGGCGTCGGCCTCGCCGGCCTGGGCCCGCTCGACCAGGTCCATCATGCGGGCGCTGTCGCTGTCCGCGGCGGGGCGGCGGTGGGTGGTGGCGGCGGCCCCGGACGAGGACGACCGCGCGCGTCTGCCGACGGCGGCGCTTCCGTCGGCCAGTGCGTAGCACGGGCCCACGGGGGCGGCGGCCGTGGCGAGGGCGGGGACGGCGTACGCGGTGGGGACGAAGCCGCGCAACAGGTCTTGGGCTGATTTGACCGTTGCGCGCAGCGTAGCCAGGCCCGAGGCGTCAACCCCGACGTGTGGGTACACGGGACTCCCAGAGGCAGAGCTTCCATCACGTGCAGTACGGAACCATTCACCCCTCGTAGCGAAGGTGGGGAACCGGAATGCGTCTGAGGAGAATAACGCTTCGTGCAGGCACTGCTACGCCCAGTTGCTCAAATCATCGATTACGTCGCTTCCATGCCCGATTGACGCTCGATCAGATGCGCCAGAGTGATCAGTTGATGACCGAAACGGTTCGGGTTCCTGGTGACTACAGAGCGTGTTGTGGTCGATGTGAGGAAAGGGGACTGGAGGGAGTGTCCCGGGGGTAGCTCACACCGATTGGGTCGACGGCCGAGCCGTTCAGCGGCGGCGGCGGTGCAGCGCGATGGCCGCCGCGGTGCCGCCGGCCACGGCGCCCACGCCCGCGGCCGCCGGGATGCCGACCTTGGCCGCCTTGCGGCCGGTGCGGTAGTCGCGCAGGCGCCACTCCAGCTCCCGGGCGTGCTTGCGCAGCTTGGAGTCCGGGTTGATCGCGTACGGGTGTCCGACCAGCGACAGCATCGGGATGTCGTTGTGCGAGTCGCTGTAGGCGGCGCAGCGGGACAGGTCCAGGCCCTCCGCCGTCGCCAGCGCGCGGACCGCCTCGGCCTTCGCGGGGCCGTGCAGCGGTTCGCCGACCAGTTTGCCCGTGTAGACGCCGCCGACCGATTCGGCCACCGTGCCCAGGGCCCCGGTCAGGCCGAGGCGGCGGGCGATCACCTGGGCGATCTCCACCGGGGCCGCCGTGACCAGCCAGACCTTCTGCCCGGCGTCCAGGTGCGCCTGGGCCAGGGCGCGGGTGCCGGGCCAGATCCGCTCGGCCATGTACTCGTCGTAGATCTCCTCGCCGATGGACTTCAGCTCGGAGACGCGGTGGCCCTTGACGATCGACAGGGCGGAGTCGCGGGCGTCCTGCATGTGCTCCGGGTCCTCCAACCCGGCGAGCCGGAAGTACGCCTGCTGCCAGGCGAACCGGGCCAGGTCGCGGGTCTCGAAGAACTTCCGCTTGTACAGGCCCCGCCCGAAGTGGAAGATCGCGGCGCCCTGCATGACCGTGTTGTCGAGGTCGAAGAAGGCGGCTGCCCGGTCGTCGCCGTGGACGGGGAAGTCCGGTTCCGAGCCCGTGTCGAGGGCCGTGGCCTCCTCGGCCTGGGCGGATTTGCGGGCTGCCTCCGCCGAGGCCTCGCCTGCCAGGACGCTCCGCGCCGTGGCGGAGCGCCTTCGGGGAGTGAGCCATCGAAGAGCGGCCATGTCCGTGAGCATAGCCAGTTTGTTCGGAGGGTTCGGAGTCGAGAGGTTCGCACGCTGTGAACTCTCGGCGACCGTGTCGTTAAAGGGGTCGCCGTGCGGGCGTGTCACGGCGCCGGAGCGGCAGGCGGTGTGCTCGCCGCCGAGGGGTCGGCGTGGGGAGGCGTGCGCGCGAGAATGGCCGGCATGAGTCCCCTCTTCCGCCGCAAGCCCTCGCAGACCGGGCAGGCCCCGCAGCCCGCGCAGTCCCCTGAGCACTCCGAGAACCATCTCGTCACCCTCATCCGCAAACCCGGCTGTCACCTGTGTGATGACGCACAGCTCGTCGTCGAGAAGGTGTGTGCCGAACTCGGCGTCCCCTGGGAGGGGAAGGACATCACCGAGGACCGGGCCCTGCACGACGCCTACTGGGAGCAGATCCCGGTCGTCCTCGTCGACGGCAGGCAGCACACCTTCTGGCGTGTGAACGAGGAACGGCTGCGCAAGGCACTGACCGACGAGTCCAAGTAGTCCGGATGGTCGCTTAGGATCGATGGTGTCTTGGTCTCGGGGGCGTTGATCGTGAGGAGCGTGTGCGGCTTTGCCCCCGATGGGAGAGGAACGCGTGCGCGTATGCGCCGGTTCCCGGTCCGTGCGCCGGGAGCGCGTGAGCCCGGTCACGTTGGCCGGGCAAATCGGACACCATCTTTGTGCACGCGTTCACAAAGACATAGCCTGCATTCGACGGGGCGGTCATGTAGGGACGTATGACCGCCTACAGCCCCGCTCTACCCGCAGGAGCACCGTGGCAACTGGCCGAACACACCGACCGGCGACCCGCAGCCGAGGGATTCCCGAGGCCACCGTCGCCAGGCTTCCGCTGTACCTCCGCGCCCTCACCGCGCTCTCCGAGCGCTCGGTGCCCACGGTCTCCTCCGAGGAGCTGGCGGCCGCGGCCGGAGTCAACTCCGCGAAGCTGCGCAAGGACTTCTCCTACCTCGGCTCCTACGGGACCCGGGGTGTCGGCTACGACGTCGAGTATCTCGTCTACCAGATCTCCCGCGAACTGGGCCTCACCCAGGACTGGCCGGTAGTGATCGTCGGTATCGGTAACCTCGGCGCCGCGCTCGCCAACTACGGCGGCTTCGCGTCCCGCGGGTTCCGGGTCGCCGCGCTCATCGACGCCGATCCGGGAATGGCCGGAAAGCCCGTCGCCGGGATCCCGGTGCAGCACACCGACGAGCTGGAGAAGATCATCCAGGACGACGGTGTGTCGATCGGTGTGATCGCCACCCCCGCCGGTGCCGCCCAGCAGGTCTGCGACCGGCTCGTGGCCGCCGGCGTCACCTCCATCCTGAACTTCGCGCCGACCGTGCTGTCCGTGCCGGACGGCGTCGACGTGCGCAAGGTCGACCTCTCCATCGAGCTGCAGATCCTCGCCTTCCACGAGCAGCGCAAGGCCGGCGAGGAGGCCGCCGCCGACGCCGGTGTCGTACCGCCCGCCGTCGCGCGCAGGCAGCAGCCGGCCGCCGACCAGGGACCCGACGGGGACGTGCCCGCCGTGATGCCGGCATGAGCCTCCTCGTCGTCGGACTCAGCCACCGCAGCGCCCCCGTCAGCGTCCTGGAGCGGGCCTCGCTGAACGCGGACGCGCAGCTCAAGCTGTTGCAGGACACGGTCGCCG
This sequence comes from Streptomyces sp. BK79, assembly GCF_044142145.1. Lineage (NCBI taxonomy): Bacteria > Bacillati > Actinomycetota > Actinomycetes > Kitasatosporales > Streptomycetaceae > Streptomyces > Streptomyces sp. BK79. Next base: position 172,319 of record NZ_JBHVOC010000020.1, on the reverse strand, counting down.
CCGAACCGGCCACCGAGGCCGCGGTGCTGGCCACCTGCAACCGCATCGAGCTGTACGCCGACGTGGACAAGTTCCACGCCGGTGTCGCCGAGCTGTCCACGCTGCTCGCGCAGCACAGCGGGGTCGGTCTCGAGGAGCTGACTCCTCATCTCTACGTGCACTACGAGGACCGGGCCGTCCACCACCTGTTCTCGGTGGCCTGCGGGCTCGACTCGATGGTCGTGGGCGAGGGGCAGATCCTCGGCCAGATAAAGGACTCCCTGGCCCGGGCGCAGGACCTGCACACCGCCGGGCGGCTGCTGAACGACCTGTTCCAGCAGGCGCTCAGGGTCGGCAAGCGGGCCCACTCCGAGACCGGCATCGACCGCGCCGGGCAGTCCCTGGTCACCTTCGGCCTGGAGCAGCTCGCCGCCGGTGCGGACGTCCTGGGCTGGGCCCGGGGGAAGAAGGCGCTGGTCATCGGCGCCGGTTCGATGTCGTCGCTGGCCGCGGCCACGCTGGCGCGGGCCGGGGTCGCCGAGATCGTGGTCGCCAACCGCACCTTCGAGCGGGCCGAGCGGCTCGCCCAGATCCTGATCGAGGGCGACGACACGGACGTGCTGGCCCGTGCGGTACCGATGGACGCGGTGCCGGCCGAGCTGACACGTGCCGACGTGGCCGTCTCCTGCACCGGCGCGACCGGGCTCGTCCTGACGGCCGACGCCGTGGCGGTGGCGCTGGAGGGCAGGACCGGTGTCCCGGCCGCCGAGGCGGACACCGGGCGGCCCGCCGTGGACACCGCCGGACCCGTCGCCGTACGGGAGGGTGGCGAAACGCCACTGCCGGGGGCCGGCGGCGACGAGAACTGCCCGCTGGACCTGTCCGCCGCGCAGTCGGGCTTCTCCGTCATGGGGGAGGCCGCCGTGGCCGGCATGGACGCGGCGACGCTGGAGCAGCACGGGGCCTGGGCGGCGGGCGGCGCGGTCGTGGACCGGCCGCGCGAGACCGGGCGGCCGGGCGCCGAGGCGGACGCCGAGCTGATCACCGCGCTCGCCGCGACGGCGACCCGCGTCGGCCGCATCCCCGAGCGCCGCCGGCCCGAGCCGGTCGCCGAGGTGCCGCGCCCGCAGCCGGTCCTCTTCCTGCTCGACCTCGCCATGCCGCGCGACATCGACGCCGCCGCGCACCGGCTGGCCGGGGTGCGCCTGGTGGACATCGAGTCGCTCGCCGACGCCTCCGCCGACGCCCCGATGGCCGCCGACGTCGACATGGTCCGCCGGATCGTCGGCGACGAGGTCGCCGCATTCGGTGCCGCCCAGCGGGCCGCGCACATCACGCCCACCGTCGTCGCGCTGCGCAGCATGGCCGCCGACGTCGTGGCCGGCGAGATCGCCCGCCTCGAAGGGCGGCTGCCGGGGCTCGACGACAAGCACCGCGCCGAGATCACCCAGACCGTCAAGCGTGTGGTCGACAAGCTGCTGCACGCGCCGACGGTGCGGGTCAAGCAGCTCGCCGCCGAGCCCGGCGGTGCCGGGTACGCGGACGCGCTGCGCACCCTGTTCGACCTCGACCAGGAGACGGTGGCCTCCGTCTCCCGCGCCGAGAACAGCACTGAGAAGAACCGAGGGCCGGCATGACTGAGAAGGCACTGAGGCTGGGGACCAGGCGAAGCAAACTCGCCATGGCCCAGTCCGGGCAGGTGGCGGACGCCGTGAGCCAGGTGACCGGTCGGCCCGTTGAGCTGGTCGAGATCACCACGTACGGCGATGTGTCGCGCGAGCACCTGGCGCAGATCGGCGGGACGGGCGTGTTCGTGGCCGCGCTGCGCGAGGCGCTGTTGCGGGGTGAGGTGGACTTCGCGGTTCACTCGCTCAAGGACCTCCCCACCGCGCCGCACGAGGGACTGGTGGTGGCCGCCGTACCGGAGCGCGAGGACCCGCGGGACGTGGTCGTCGCCCGGGACGCGCGCAAGCTGACCGACCTGCCGCGCGGCGCCCGCATAGGCACGGGCGCGCCGCGTCGCATGGCGCAGTTGAACGCGTACGCCCGCACCCACGGGCTGGAGTTCGAGACGGTCCCGATCCGGGGCAACGTCGACACCCGCATCGGGTACGTCCGCAGCGGTGAGCTGGACGCGGTCGTGCTGGCCGCGGCCGGGCTGAACCGGGTGGGCCGCATCGACGAGGTGACCGACTTCCTGTCGGTCGACACGGTTCTGCCGGCCCCCGGCCAGGGGGCACTGGCGATCGAGTGTGCCGCGGACAACGCGGACCTGATCGCCGCGCTCGCCGAGCTCGACGACCCGTTCACGCGGGTCGCCGTGACGGCCGAGCGGTCACTGCTCGCCGCCCTGGAGGCCGGCTGCAGCGCCCCCGTCGGCGCGCTGGCCGACCTTCTGGCCGACGGGCAGACTGTCAAGGAAATGCGCCTGCGCGGCGTCGTCGGCACGACCGACGGCTCGACGCTGGTGCAGCTGTCCACCACCGGTCCCGTGCCCCAGACGCACGACGCGGCACTGGCACTCGGTCGCGAACTCGCCACCGAGATGCTCGCCCAGGGCGCGGCCGGTCTGATGGGGGAGCGAGCACATTGAGCCCCACCGCCTTTCCCGCCGGTCCGGAACACGGGCACGTCACCTTCCTCGGTGCCGGACCCGGAGATCCGGGACTGCTGACTCTGCGCGCCGTGGAGGCGCTGGCGCACGCGGACGTCCTCGTCGCCGAGCACGAGGTGCTCGACGTCGTACGCACGCATGCGCGGCAGGGTGTGTCCGAGGTGCACACGGATGCCGATCCGTCGGATCCGGGCACAGGGACGCCCCAGCTGACGGTAGTTGACGGTGCGTCAACGGCCGTCGGTGTCCCCGCTGTGCGGGATGCCGCACATCTTGTCATGGAGGCCGCGCGGGGCGGCAGGCGGGTCGTGCGTGCGGTGACCGGGGACCCCGGGCTCGACACGTACGCCGCCGAGGAGATGCTGGCGTGCGCCGCGGCCGGGGTGCCCTTCGAGGTCGTCCCCGGTATCGCGAACGCCGTCGGTGTGCCCGCGTACGCCGGTGTGCCGCTGCGGGACGCCGAGGGCACCGACGTGCGGTTCGTCGACGCCCGTACGGCCTCGGACCGCTGCTGGACCGAGGTGGGCGCCTCCGACGGGACGGTCGTGGTGTCGACGACGCTCGACTCGGTGGCGGCGGCCGCCGGTGAGCTGGTGTCGGCGGGCCGCAAGCCGGACACCCCGCTGACGGTCACCATCGCCGGTACGACGACGCGGCAGCGCACCTGGACGGCGACGCTCGGCACGGTCGCGCAGACGCTGAAGCAGGCGAAGGTGCTGCCGTCCCCGGACGGGGGCCGCCCGGTGATAGCCGTGGTCGGCGAGCGCAGCGCCCCCGCCCGGCGCGACCAGCTGTCGTGGTTCGAGTCCAAGCCGCTGTTCGGCTGGAAGGTCCTCGTGCCGCGTACGAAGGAGCAGGCGGCGTCGCTCTCCGACCAGCTGCGGTCCTACGGGGCCGTCCCCAGCGAGGTCCCGACCATCGCGGTCGAGCCGCCGCGCACCCCGCAGCAGATGGAGCGGGCGGTCAAGGGCCTGGTGACGGGTCGCTACGAGTGGATCGCGTTCACGTCGGTCAACGCGGTGAAGGCGGTCCGGGAGAAGTTCGAGGAGTACGGGCTCGACGCCCGTGCCTTCGCGGGCATCAAGGTCGCCGCGGTCGGCGAGCAGACCGCGAAGGCCCTCGTCGCCTTCGGCGTGAAGCCGGACCTGGTGCCGAGCGGTGAGCAGTCCGCGGCCGGTCTGCTGGAGGACTGGCCGCCGTACGACCCGGTCTTCGACCCGATCGACCGCGTCTTCCTGCCGCGGGCGGACATCGCCACGGAGACCCTGGTCGCCGGTCTGATCGAGCTGGGCTGGGAGGTCGACGACGTCACCGCGTACCGCACGGTGCGCGCCTCGCCGCCGCCGGCCAGCACGCGGGAGGCCATCAAGGGCGGTGGCTTCGACGCGGTGCTCTTCACCTCGTCGTCCACGGTGCGGAACCTGGTCGGCATCGCCGGCAAGCCGCACAACGTCACGGTGATCGCGTGCATCGGCCCGGCGACCGCCAAGACGGCCGAGGAGCACGGGCTGCGGGTCGACGTCATGTCCCCCGAGCCGTCGGTCACCAAGCTGGCGGAGGCCCTGGCCGACTTCGGCCTGCGGCGCCGCGCGGCGGCCCTGGAGGCCGGCGATCCGGTGACGCGGCCGAGCGAGCGGCGGCCGGGGGCGCGGAGGCGGCGGTCTTCGACGTAGTGGTCGACTTGGGTTCGCGACACAGAAGCCCCGCCGTTCCTGGTGAACGGCGGGGCTTCTCGCGCGGTGGGCGGCGGGCGGCGGGCGGCGGTCTCGGAGGTTCTCAGGTGATTCCCATGCCGTGCCCTGGTGCTGAGAAGGGCCCTTCTCAGCATCGTGGCGGAGGGACTGGCCTGATGGCCGCAGGAGGTCGGTCCGTCAGCGGGCGGTGGCGTGCGGCAGGAAGGCCGCCCAGGCGGTGGGGGTGAGGGCGAGGCGGGGACCGGTGGGGTTCTTGGAGTCGCGGACGAGGACCTGACCCTCGTCCGGGGTGGCCACCTCGACGCAGTCGGGGCCGCTGGATGTGCTGTAACTGCTCTTTATCCACTCCAGCTTCATGTCTCTCCAAGCACTTTCTCGATGAGGGCCTTGGACTCCCGTGGGCTGAGAGCCTGTGCCCGGATGATTCCATACTGGATGTCCAGGAGCTGTACCTCTTTCGGCTCCGCGATCACGCGGCTGATGTGCGCCACCTCGACATGACCGACCGTCGTGCCGTCCCCGAGCCTGAGCAGCCTGAATGGGCCGTCGAGCCCCGAGTTCTCCTCGCGGTTCAGGGGCAGCACCTGAAGGTCGACGTTGTGGAACGCGGAGACTTCCAGTAGTCGTTCGAGTTGTCCGCGCATCACCATCTTGCCTCCGATGGGCCGACGAAGAGTCGACTCACACTGGACGAAACTGAAGACGGCCTGGGCCGATGTGTCGTTGACGATGTCCTGGCGAGCTACGCGGGCAGACACCTGCTGGTCCAACTGGTCGGCGGTGAAGGGCGGACGGCGAGCGCTGAGCACGGCCCGTGCGTACTCCTCGGTCTGCAACAAGCCGTGAACGACAGAGTTGTTGTACGCGCACAGTTCCGTGGCCCCCGCCTCCAGCTTCTTCAAGTCCCTCACCTTCTTCGGGTACCGGACCTCCGCCACGTCCTGCTTGAGCGCCGCGATTTTCCCGCCCGCTCCCAACGCCTCGTCCGCCGCGTCCAGATACTCGGGTCGGGGAATCCGCCGCCCCCGCTCCACCGACGAGACCAGTTCCTCGCCGTACCCGATGGCCACCCCGAACTCCGCCTGAGTGAGGCCGGCCGACTCCCGCCACAGCTTCAGTTGCCGTACGACGGTCCGCATCACCGCCCCCGCCTCTTCGTCGTCCAGCCCCGCTTCCCACTCGCTCATGCCGCCGCCCTCCCCTCCCCTGACCAACCTTCACCCTCGCGACCGGTCACCCCGGGCAGCCCGGACGGAACCGGACGCGTCACGGACAGCCACCGACCGCACGGGCCACCGTTCTTCACAGCGTATGCGCGCGCGAACACGCTGGGTGACATGAATCAGGGAATCTCCATCCACCGGGAGCTGCCGTTGGACCCGGCGCGGTTGATCGTGGCCGAACTCGCGACGAATGCCGCCCTGCACGGGCATGTCCCCGGACGTAGCTTCCGCCTCGCCCTCTCCGTCGTGCCTCCGCACACGCTCCGTATCGAGCTGACCGACACCCGAGGCGACCGACTCCCGGTCAGCCCTCGGACGACCGTGGACGGGTGCGCGGACTCGGGATACGGGCTGCTCCTAGTCGAGGAGTTGGCGGACCGCTGGGGCGTGCGGTGCGGGCCGGTGCCGTCCAAGACCGTATGGGCGGAACTGGACCTCGCGGCTGAGGCGAGAGATGTCACGGGACCGTAGCGGCGGGTGGTGGCCGCGGCCGTGGAGCCCAGGAACGCGGGACCCGGTGGGCGGGCCGTCGGGGCGGCGGGCGGTAAAAGACCAAAGAACCCTGGGAAAAAACCTACCCAACCGACCAAACCCGGACTCGATCACACGGGCGGGTGAAAAGCGGCCGAATAGGTGGCGTGCGGAGTGTTCCGGCGTGCAGGCTCTGCGGCGAGGCGAGTTGATGCCTCTGGAATATCCCAGACGACATGAGTCGGCCCCCGCCCGGGACTTGCACTCCCAACGCAGGGGCCTGACCAACGAGGAAGAGAAGGCTTCCCCATGGCTGAGCAGAAGACTAACGCCGACGTGCGCCCGAGTCAGGGTGTTCGCCGGTCCACCACCCACTCCGGTGTCATCCACGTACGCACGTACCAGTCGGGTCAGTACGTCGTCATCGGCAACCACCTCGCCCAGCACCGTGCGCTGTCGCTGACCGCGATCGGGCTGGCCACGCACATCCTGTCGCTGCCGGAGGGCGCCCTCGTGGACATCCGGACCCTTGCCGACCGGTTCCCCGAGGGGCGTGAGCGGATCGCTTCCGGGTTGCGGGAGTTGGAGGAGCACGGCTATCTGGAGCGGGTGCGTGAGCGCTCGGAGACGGGGCGCCTGGTCACCCGTACGTACGCTCATCACACGCCGGAGGGGGCGGTCCCGCACATGGTGCGGAGGCGTACCGTGGCGGCGGCGCGGGACCGCGGTCCTGCTGCTCGCTCCTCGGCAGGAGCGCAGGAGCCGTCCCAGGAGGGCGACCAAACCGTCCGTGTCCCGGACCGGCCGCCGCTCCGGAGCGTTGAGCCCAAGGCCGTGGATGTACGCCCTGACACCCCCGGACTGCCTGAAGTGGCTGTCCCGTCCGCGTCCCGGGGAGGGAACGGGCATCCGCGCCGGCATCCTCACCACGACAAGGCCGTCGCTCTCCTGGCAGGTCTGCGCCGCACGGACGACCGCCTCATCCTCTCCTCGCGAGACGTGAACACTTTGGCCCCGAGTGTCATCCGTTGGTTCGAGAGGGGGGCCACGACCGGCGTCGTCCACCACGTCCTGACCTCCGACCTACCTGCGGACATGCGGCGTGCGGCCGGTGTGCTCGCCTACCGTCTCAGCGAACTGCTGCCTCCGCCCCTCCCTCCGGCCCCGGCGTCCCCGCCGGTTCCGGTCGTGAGTGCCGGAGGCAGCCGCCGGCCCGACCCCTTCCAGACCTGCGACGGCTGCGAACGGGCCTTCCGGGCCGCTCACCCCGGCCGCTGCCGTGACTGCCGGGGGGCGCCCGAGGGTGCCGGTGAGGTCGCCCGCGCGGCCTGAACCCGAGGTCGGTCCACCGGCGTTGACAGGTGATCGACGGGTGCGTGTAATGGGGGCGGTGCCGCGTGGCGCCGGTCAAAGAGCAGTGGGCCGGCCGGCGATCGGGCGAGCGCCCTTCACCAAGGGGTACGTGATGAGTTCACACTCCGCGCCCTGACACGACGTAGCGCATCCGCACGTCGTCGTCCTTCTTCTTGCTTCTTCTTCGTTCATCCCTTTCCGGCACTGTGCCGTCTGCCGCGGCCTGCCGCCTTGGAGACACAGAACCGTATGCCCACGTCTTCTCAGTCTTTTCAGCAGTCCGTCATCGACGAGTTCCGTGCCAACGGGGGGAAGGTCGGCGGTCCCTTCGAAGGCGGGGACCTGCTTCTGCTGACCACCACGGGTGCCCGGGCGGGGGCCTCGCGGACCACGCCGCTCGGTTATGTCCGGCACGGGGAAACGCTCCTCGTGGTCGGGTCCAACCTCGGCGGCCCGCGGCACCCCGGCTGGTACCACAACCTGCTCGCCCATCCCGTCGTACAAGTGGAGGTCGGTACCTCGAGCTTCGAGGCGCTCGCCGTTCCTGCCGAGGGAGCGCGGCGCGAGGAGTTGTTCGCGTACGTCGTGCGGGCCGTGCCCGGGTACGGCGGCTACCAGGAACGGACCCGGCGGGTCCTGCCGGTCGTGGTGCTGGAGCGGGCCGAGCCCGAGGGGTGGGAGGGGCCCGGAGAAGTCCGGACGCTCGCCGACAAGCTCCTGGAGGTCCACACCTGGCTGCGGGGGCAGTTGCGGCAGGTTCGGGCCGAGACCGACGCGCACTTCGCGTCCCGGGGGGCCGGTACGCCGCCGGATCTCGGGTTGCAGATCCGGCAGCGTTGCCTCGCGTTCTGCCAGGCGCTGGAGTTCCATCACATGAGCGAGGACGGGCACCTGTTCCCCGGGATCGCCCGGCACCACCCCCACCTCACCGACGTCTTCGAGCGGCTCGCCGACGAGCACCGCACGGTCGCCCGCATCCAGGGCGAGTTGGCGACCCTGCTGGGCGGTATCGCCATCGCCGATCCGTTGCGCTTCCGGAGGGAATTGGCAGAGATGTCCGCCCAGCTCAACGCGCACCTGGAGTACGAGGAGGGGGTCCTGCTTCCGTTGCTGGCCGATGTGCCGTGGCCGCCGGTCGCGCCTCCTGCCGCGCCTCCTGCCGCGCCCTAGTGGTGCCAGGCCTGGCCGCCCGTGTTGTGGATGAAGCGCTGGAGGACCTTCATGGTGGTCAGGTACTCCTCGTCGGAGATGCCGGCGTGGCGTTCCGTCCACAGGTCGGACTGGAGGGCGGCGGCCTTCTCGTAGAAGGCGGTGCCCTCGGGGGTGAGGGTCAGGTGGCCGTCGGGGTGTTCGGTGACCCAGCCCGCGGTGACGGTCGCGTCGATCTCCGCGTCCATGGCCTCCGGGCCCGTGTCGAGGTAGTTCCGCAGGATGCGGGAGACCTCGTCGCGGGTCTTCGGGGTCTCGGCGTGGGCGGCCTGGTTGAGGACCCACCACTGCGGCTGGGTCGTGCCGATCTCGGCGAGGGCGGCCCGGGTGCGGGTGACGACGGCCTTGTAGGCGGCCCAGCTCCAGTAGCCGATGGGCTGCCGGATCAGTTCGGCGTCGGTGTGCGTGTACTGCGTGGCCTGCATGGTCACTCCCTCGTCCGGTGGGTACGAGAGCGACCGTAGAAGCTCGACCAAACTTGAGGTCAAGCGTCGTTCCGGGCCGACTCCGCGTCGGCAAAGGCACGGGAGGGGCGGGCGTAGCGTAGGTGGTATGTCGACGTACGGATCCTTTCCCGGTACGCGGCCCCGGCGGCTGCGGAGCACTCCTGTCATGCGTCGGATGGTGGCCGAGACCCGGCTGCATCCCGCCGACTTCATCCTCCCGGCCTTCGTACGCGAGGGCGTGAGCGAGCCGGTGCCGATCGCGGCGATGCCCGGGGTCGTGCAGCACACCCGGGACTCGCTGAAGAAGGCCGCCGCGGAGGCGGTCGAGGCGGGGATCTCCGGGATCATGCTCTTCGGTGTGCCGGAGGAGGAGAAGAAGGACGCCCTCGGGACCACCGGTACGGACCCGGACGGCATCCTCCAGGTGGCGCTGCGGGACGTGCGGGCCGAGGTCGGCGACGACCTGCTCGTCATGTCCGACCTGTGTCTCGACGAGTTCACCGACCACGGGCACTGCGGGGTGCTGGACGCCCAGGGGCGGGTCGACAACGACGCCACCCTGGAGCGGTACGCCGAGATGGCGCAGGTCCAGGCCGACGCGGGCGCCCATGTGGTGGGGCCCAGCGGGATGATGGACGGTCAGATCGGGGTCGTCCGGGACGCTCTCGACCAGATCGGGCGGGAGGACGTCGCCATCCTCGCCTACACCGTCAAGTACGCGTCCGCCTTCTACGGGCCCTTCCGGGAGGCCGTCGGCTCCTCGCTGAAGGGGGACCGGAAGACCTACCAGCAGGACTCCGCCAACACGCGGGACGCGATGCGGGAGCTGGCCCTCGACCTGGAGGAGGGCGCCGACATGGTGATGGTCAAGCCGGCCGGCCCCTACCTCGACATCCTGTCCCAGGTCGCCGAGGCCGCGGACGTGCCCGTCGCCGCCTACCAGATCTCCGGGGAGTACTCGATGATCGAGGCCGCCGCCGAGAAGGGCTGGATCGACCGCGACCGCGCCATCCTGGAGTCGCTCACCGGCATCAAGCGGGCCGGCGCGCGCAACATCCTGACCTACTGGGCCACCGAGGTCGCTCGCACGCTGCGCTGAGCGACCTCGCCCGGTGTTTCGCGCAGGGGGTCCGGGGACCCCTTCAGTAGCTGAGGGCGTCGTCCATGCCGGCCTGCCAGTAGGTGACCGTCAGGGCGGTGTCGACGTGGACGCCGCCGGCGGGCAGGGCGACGGTGGCGATGGAGCCGTCCTCGAAGGGGATGGTGAGGGTCTTCGCCTGGTAGCCGTTCTCGCCGCTGCCGTCGGCGGCCGACAGCAGCACACCGGCGTAGCCGGACTTGCCGGGCTCGACGCCGGTCAGCGACTGCGGCTTGGTCGACTCCGCGACCGGCGGCACGGACTGGGCCTCACCGAAGCGCGCCGCCGGGTACTGCGGGAGCATGCAGGTCTTCGAGCCGGTGTTGGTGGCGGTCAGCAGCAGGTGGTTGAGGGGGCGGGACACCTCCGTGGCGGTGATCCTCACGTCCGACGCGGAGCACTTGCCGGGCATGCCCTCGTCGTCCTGGCCGCCGCCGCCGCCGCCGTCCCGGGCGCCGGAGCCGCCGGCCGAGGTGCCCTTTCCGGCGGAGCCGGAGGAGCCGGCCGAACCCGAGTCGGAGGAACCGGAACCGGAGCCGGACGAACCGGCGGAGCCGTTGGCGTCCGTTCCCGAGCCCGAGCCCGAGCCCGTCGTGCCGGACGAGCCCTTGTCGCCGCCCGTGGAGGAGGCGCCCTGGGAGGGGGTGGCCTGTCCCGTGGCCGTCGCGGAGGAGGACGGGGCGCTCTCGGCGCCCGTGTCCGTACCGTTCTCACAGGCCGTGAGGGCGAGGGCGGCCAGCGCGACCGTGGTGGCGGCGAACAGGCGGGTGCGGCGGGTGGTGCGTGCGGACATGAGAGGTCCCCTTCGGGTGGAGTCGTGGTGAGCCGCTCGACCGTTCGGCGGGAGCGGCTGCTTGGATGACCACAGCTTGGGTCCCGGTCCGTCCCGCCCGCCAGCGGTGCCGTGACATGCGGGACAATGGGACGCGGGGAACGGCTCTGACCTGGTGAAACGTCATCCATCTGGGATGCGCTGCGGGGATGCGGGAGAGGGAGAAACGGTGGCGGGGGACAACTTCACGGAACTGCTGCGGGAGCTCAAGGAGCGGTCCGGGCTGAGTTACGGGGCACTGGGCAAGCGGCTGCACATGAGTGCGTCGACGCTTCACCGGTACGTCAGCGGGGAGGTCGTACCCACGGAGTTCGCCCCCGTCGAACGCCTCGCCCGCGTGTGCCGGGCGACGCCCGAGGAACTGCTCGAACTGCACCGCCGCTGGATCCGCGCGGACGCGCTGCGGGGCGTCAAGAAGGCGGGCGAGGCGGGCGAGGCGGAGGGGCCGGGGGAGCACTCCGAGCCGGGCGGGCACCCGGAGTCGGGCAAGGGCCGGGGGTCGGGTGACACCTCGGAGCAGGGCAGGAGCCCGGAGCCGGGGAAGGCTCCGCAGCCGGGGGAGGCCCCGGAGCCGGCCGAGCCCCGGGAGCCCGGTGAGGCCCGGGAGCCCGCCGAAAGCCAAGAGCGCGCCGAGGCCCGGGAGCCGGGCGAGGCACTCAAGTCGACGGGGGCGGTGGGGGCCGCCGACTCCGTCCTGGTGGCCGACGCGGCCCCCGTGTCCCCCGCGTCCCGCGCGCCACGCCGCCGGGTGCCGCGGGCCGCCCTGTACGCCGCGACCGGTGTCGTCGCCGTCAGTGCCGCCGTGGCGCTCGTGGCGAACCTCGTGTCGGGTACGGACGGCGACGGCCGGCACGGGCCGGCCGGCGCCGTGGCGCCCACCTCCGCGCCGGTTTCCCGGAGCGCCGCCAGCACCGGGGCGGCGTCCCCGAGCGGGAGCGCCTCCGCGTCGGCGTCCGCCTCCCCGTCCCCGTCCGCGCCCCGTTCGGCGTCCGCTTCCGCGCCGCGGCCCGGCGCCGCGGCCTCGCCGAGCCGCCGCGCACCCGCCGCCGCCGGACCCGCGCTCGCCGTCTCGACCACCCCGTACTTCTGGGACGTCCCCTGCGACCACGCCTTCCTGGTCGACCGGAGCCCGAAGAGCGTGCTGCCGCCGCCGGCCCAGCAGGACTCGGTCGGCTGGGCCACCGCGTACGGCGCGGTCTCCGCGAACCGGCAGACGGTCGTCCTCACCGTGCAGGGCACCGGCCCGGAGACCGTCGTCCTGGAGGACCTGCACGTGCGGGTGGTGAACAGCATGCCGCCGCTGGACTGGAACCAGTACGTGATGGGCAACGGCTGCGGCGGCCAGGTGGACGTCGCGGCCTTCGACGTCGCGCTCGACCTCGGCAAGCCCCTCGCGATGCCGATCGGGGGACAGCGGGACTTCCCCTACTCGGTCAGCGAGTCCGACCCCGAGGTCTTCCACGTCAACGCGCACACCAGCGGCCACGACGTGAGCTGGTACCTGGAGCTGGAGTGGTCGAGCGGCGGCCGGGAGGGCACGGTGCGCGTCGACGACCACGGCCGCCCGTTCCGTACCAGCGCCTCCAAGGACGACTCCTACTACGCGTATCCGCTGGGCAGTGACGCCTGGGAGCTGGTGCCGGGCGAGTGATCCGGGCGGGGCGGGGTCGGGCGGGGCGGGGTCGGGCGGGCACTGTCAACTGGGCCGGGACGTTGGGTTGTTGACCAGACAGCGGTTCGTTCGTCAGGAGACGCCATGCCCGGTGACGCCCTCAGCCAGGACCCCGCGGAGCTGAGAAGGAGGATCGACAGCAGCAAGGCGCATCCGGCCCGCGTCTACGACGTCTTCCTCGGCGGCAAGGACCACTACCCGGCCGACCGCGACGCGGCCGCCGCCGGGCTCGCCGCCAACCCTCGCGGGTACCTCGACGTACGGCACAACCGGGACTTCCTGCGCCGCGCCGTCACCACGCTCGCCGGGGAGCACGGCATCCGGCAGTTCCTCGACATCGGCACCGGCCTGCCGACCGCCGAGAACGTGCACCAGATCGCCCAGCGCATCGCCCCCGAGTCGCGCGTGGTCTACGTCGACAACGACCCGGTCGTCCTCACCCACGCCCGGGCCCTGCTCACCAGCGGCCCGGAGGGACGGACGGACTACATCGACGCCGACCTCAAGAGCCCGGCGCGCATCCTCGAACAGGCCGCGCGGACCCTCGACTTCGAGCGGCCCGTCGCCCTCTGCCTGGTCGCCATCCTGCACTTCGTCGAGGACGAGGAGGCGTACCCGATCGTCCGCGAGCTGATGGACGCGCTGCCCGGCGGCAGCCGGCTGGTCCTCACCCACCTCACCGAGGACCTCAACCCCGACAGCATCCGCGCGGTCCAGCGGACGTACACCGAGCGGGGGTTCACCTTCGTGCTGCGCTCCCGCAAGGACGTCGAGCGCTTCTTCACCGAGACCGGACTGGAACTCGCCGAGCCGGGTGTCGTCCCGGTGCACCACTGGCGCCCGGACCACGCGGCCCCGGTGCCCGAGCAGCCCGAGGAGTCCTACCTGGCGGGCCTGGAGGACATCGAGAAGGTCCGGTACAAGGACATCGACGACGTCACGGACGCCGACATCAACGTGTACGGAGGGGTGGCCGTCAAGGGGTGACCGCGGGTGCGGTGGGCGTCGGCGGTCGTACGGGTGCCGTACGGGTGTCCGGATCGCGGAAAGGCGCCTGTAGACGCCACGTACCTGCCTAGGGTGCGGGCATGACCGTGACCGAGAACGCCCCCGCACCCTCCGCCCCCCTGCCGCCGCTCGCCGCGCGGACCCGGTCGACCGGGGGTTCGCCGGTACGGGACATCCTCGCCGTCACCGCCCGCCCCGAGGTGATCAACTTCGCGGGCGGGCTGCCGGCGCCGGAGCTGTTCGACGCGGAGGGCATCGCGGCCGCCTTCCACGCCGTCCTCACCGAGGCGCCCGCGCGGGCGCTCCAGTACTCCACCACCGAGGGCGAGCCCGCTCTGCGCGCGGCGCTCGCCGCCCGCACCTCCGCGCGCGGGCTGGACACGGACGCCGACGACCTCCTCGTCACCACCGGCTCGCAGCAGGCGCTGTCGCTGCTCGCCACCGCCCTGGTCGAGCCCGGGGACACCGTCCTGGTCGAGAGCCCCTGCTACCTGGCCGCGCTCCAGGCCTTCGGCTTCGCGGGCGCCCGCGTCGTCGCCGTGCCCGGTGACGAGGACGGGATGGACCCGGCGGCACTGGAGGAACTGGTGGTGCGCGAGCGCCCCAAGCTGCTCTACACCGTCCCCACCTTCTCCAACCCCACGGGCCGCACCCTGCCCGCCGCCCGCCGCGCCGCCGTGGCCACGATCGCCGGCCGGCACGGACTGTGGATCGTCGAGGACGACCCGTACGGGGAGCTGCGCTTCGAGGGCGAGCGGGTGCCGTGGATCGCCTCGTACGACGGCGCCCGGGACCGCACCGTGCTGCTGGGATCCTTCTCCAAGGTCATGGCGCCCGGTCTGCGGCTCGGCTGGCTGCGGGCCCCCGCCGCGCTGCGCCGCGCCTGCGCGGTCGCCAAGCAGGCCGCCGACCTGCACACCCCGACCGTCAACCAGCTCGCCGCCGCCCGCTACCTGGCCGGCACCGACCTCGACGCCCACGTCGCGCGCGTCGCCCGGGCCTACGGCGCACGCCGGGACGCCCTGCTCGCGGGCCTGCCGGAGGCGCTCCCGGCGGGGTCGCGGTGGACCCGTCCGGAGGGCGGCATGTTCGTGTGGGCGCGGCTGCCGGAGCGGTACGACACCACGGCCCTGCTGCCCCAGGTGGTCCGGCACGACGTGGCGTACGTCCCCGGCGCCCCTTTCTACGCCGGTGAGCCCGACCGGGCCACCCTGCGGCTGTGCTTCGTCACGCAGACGCCGGACGAGATCGCGGAAGGGCTGCGGCGGCTGGGGCAGGCGCTGCGGGCGGCGCAGGTCCCGGCCGGGGCCTCCGGCCCGAGCGGGTCGTAGGTCCCCGTCCTAGGTCGAAAAGCCGAGGGCGGGGGCGGCGCGTCGGCACGTACGGTGAAGCCATGTCTGACAGCGCACGGACGACGACGCGGACCCTCGACCTCGACGCGTACCTCGACCGGATCGGCTGGGCGGGGGAGCGGCGGCCGGACGCCGCCACGCTGCGCGGCCTGCACCTGGCCCACCTGCGGGCCGTCCCGTTCGAGAACCTCGACGCGCTCACCGGCTCGGCCCCTTCCCTGGACCTCGCCGACCTGACGGCCAAGCTGGTCCACGGCCGCCGCCGCGGCGGCTACTGCTACGAGCACAACACCCTGTTCGCGGCGGCCCTGGAGGCGCTGGGGTTCCGGGTGACCCGGCTGGCCGCGCGCGTCGTCGTCGGCGCGGACCGCTTCGAGGACCGCCCGCGCACGCACATGGCCCTGCTGGCCGAGGCCCCCGGCGATCCCCGGCCGTACCTGGCCGACGTCGGGTTCGGCGCCATCGGCTCGCTGCTGGAACCGGTGCCGCTGACGGCGGACACGGAGTTCCACGACGCCGGGCGCCGGCACCGGCTCGCGCACGCACCGCACGCGGGTCCGCTGGAGCTGTGGGTGCTGGAGGCGTACGAGGACCGCGGAGAGCGGCCGGGGAGCGGCTGGGTGGCGCAGTACGCCTTCACCCTGGAGCCGTTCGAGCGGCCCGACTACGAGGTCATCAACTGGCACGTCGCCACGAACCCGCGCTCCCCGTTCTCCCGGCGCCCCTACGTCCAGCGCCTCACACCGGACGGGCACCTGCTGCTCGACGGCGACCGCCTCACCGCCACCCGGGCCGACGGCACGGTCACCGAGCGGAAGCTGACGGACGAGGCGGAGGTGCGCCGGGTGCTCGCGCGGGACTTCGGCATCGACGCGCCCGAGGGACTGCGGCTGCCCGGCTGACGGCCTGCCCTCCGTACGGAACGTGCCGTACGGAGGGCAGGTCTCGCCGTGCTCAGAGGCGCTCGGGCGTCCGGATGCCCAGCAGGGCCATGCCCCGGTGCAGCGTGCGGGCGGTGACGTCGCACAGGAACAGGCGGTTCTCCACCTGCTCGGGCGACTCGGCCTTCAGCACCGGGCACTTGTCGTAGAACGACGTGTACAGGGACGCCAGCTGGTACAGGTACGCGGTCAGCTTGTGCGGGGCGTACTCCGCGGCCGCCTCGAAGACCGTGTTCCCGAACGCGTCCAGGTGCAGGCCCAGCGCCCGCTCCGCCTCGTGCAGGTCCAGCTCCGGGTGGGCGGCGGGGCGGACCTCGCCGGCCTTGCGGAGGATGGACCGGATCCGGGCGTAGGCGTACTGGAGGTAGACGGACGTGTCGCCGTTGAGCGAGACCATCTGGTCCAGGTCGAACTTGTAGTCGCGGTTCGGCGACGTCGACAGGTCCGCGTACTTCACGGCCCCGATGCCGACCTGCGCGGCCCGCTCCTGGATCTCGTCCTCGGTGAGGTCCCGCGCCTTCTCCCGGACCACCTCCGCGGCCCGCTGCACCGCCTCGTCCAGCAGGTCCTCCAGCCGCACCGTCTCGCCCTCACGCGTCTTGAACGGCTTGCCGTCCGCGCCGAGCACCGTGCCGTAGCCCATGTTGTGCGCGGTGACCTCGTCGTTCAGCCAGCCCGCCCGGCGGGCCGTCTCGAAGACCATCCTGAAGTGCAGCGACTGGCGCACGTCGACCACGTACAGCAGCGTGCTCGCGTGCAGGTCGGACACCCGATTGCGGATCGCGGTCAGGTCGGAAGCCGCGTAGCCGAAGCCGCCGTCGGCCTTCTGCACGATCAGCGGGACCGGCTGGTCGTCCTTGCCCCGGATCTCGTCGAAGAACACCACGAGCGCGCCCTCGGAGCGCACCGCGACGCCCATCTCCTCCAGGAGGCGGGCGGTCTCCGGCATGCCCTCGTTGTACGCGGACTCGCCGACGATCTCCTCGTCGCGGATCTCCATGTCGAGCTTCTCGAAGACGGAGTAGAAGTAGACCTTCGACTCCTCCACGAACTGCTGCCACAGCTCGAGGGTCTCCTTGTCGCCGGACTGGAGGGCGACGACCCGCCTGCGGGCCCGGTCCTTGAACTCCTCGTCCGAGTCGAAGAGCGCGCGCGACGCCTTGTAGACCCGGTTCAGGTTCGACATGGCCTGCCGGCCGTCGACGTCCTCCGGCGGGGCCAGCTCGCCGGGGTGCTCGACCAGGTACTGGATGAGCATGCCGAACTGGGTGCCCCAGTCGCCGATGTGGTGCCGGCCGATCGTCTTCTCGCCGGTGAAGTCGAGCATGCCGCGCAGGGCGTCGCCGATCACCGCGGAGCGCAGGTGGCCGACGTGCATCTCCTTCGCCACGTTCGGCTGGGCGTAGTCGACGACCGTGACGCCCGGGTTCTCCTTGAGCGGCACGCCGAGGCGCTCGCCGTCCGCGTACCGCGCGGCCAGGTTCTCGGTGATCGCGCGGTCGCCGATCGTGATGTTGAGGAAGCCCGGGCCGGAGACCTCGACGTCCTTGATCAGGCCGCCGGTGGTGAGGTGCGCGACGACCTCGGCCGCCAGCTCCCGCGGGTTCGCCTTGGACTTCTTGGCCAGGGCGAGGATGCCGTTGGCCTGGTAGTCCGCCCGGTCGCTTCGTCGCAGCAGCGGGTCCACGCCGGCGGCCTGAGGCCGGGTGGCCGTGAGCGCGGACGCGAGGTGCTGCTGGACGGAGTCGCTGAGGGACGTGACCGAGGCCATGGAGTGGTTCGCCGTTCTGCTCGGGGTTCCGGGAGTGAGGCTGTCTGTGACCGCATGAAGCTGTCTGCCGGCCGGCTGCATGAGGCTGTCTGCCGGCTACAGAAGCCGAGTATCCCACGCGGTGAAAAGCGGTTTTCGCGGATGCGGGCCGGGCTGGGAGAATGGAGCGGTCAGCCGTGCGACCGTACCGGCTGCTCAGCAGAACCTTCAGGGAAGAGGACGTGCCGATCGTGGCTCAGAGCACAGAGACCACCGACTGGGTCTCCCGTTTCGCGGACGAGGTCATCGCCGAGTCGGAGCGTCGTGCCCCGGGCAAACCTGTGGTCGTCGCGTCCGGACTCTCCCCGTCCGGCCCCATCCACCTGGGCAACCTGCGCGAGGTCATGACCCCGCACCTGGTCGCCGACGAGGTGCGCCGCCGGGGCCACCAGGTCCGGCACCTGATCTCCTGGGACGACTACGACCGCTACCGCAAGGTGCCGGCCGGGATCGCCGGCGTCGACGAGACGTGGGCCGAGCACATCGGCAAGCCGCTGACGTCCGTCCCGGCCCCGAAGGGCTCCGCGTACCCGAACTGGGCGGAGCACTTCAAGGCCGCCATGGTCGCCTCGCTCGCCGAGCTGGGCGTGGAGTTCGACGGGATCAGCCAGACCGAGCAGTACACCAACGGCGTCTACCGCGAGCAGATCCTGCACGCCATGCGGCACCGGCGGGACATCGACGCGATCCTCGACCAGTACCGCACCAAGAAGGCCCCGCCGAAGAAGCAGCAGCAGAAGCCCGTCGACGAGGCCGAGCTGGAGGCCGCCGAGGGCTCCGGCGCCGCCGCCGAGGACGACGGCAGCTCCGGCGCCGCCGGGTACTTCCCGTACAAGCCGTACTGCGGCAACTGCGAGAAGGACCTGACCACGGTCACCGCGTACGACGACGACTCCACCGAGCTGACCTACGCCTGCACCGCGTGCGGCTTCTCGGAGACGGTCCGGCTGAACGAGTTCAACCGCGGCAAGCTGGTCTGGAAGGTCGACTGGCCGATGCGCTGGGCGTACGAGGGCGTGATCTTCGAGCCGAGCGGTGTCGACCACTCGTCCCCCGGGTCGTCGTTCCAGGTCGGCGGGCAGATCGTCGGCATCTTCGACGGCAAGCAGCCCATCGGCCCGATGTACGCCTTCGTCGGCATCAGCGGCATGGCGAAGATGTCGTCGTCCAAGGGCGGGGTGCCCACCCCGGCCGACGCGCTCCAGATCATGGAGCCGCAGCTGCTGCGCTGGCTGTACGCCCGCCGCCGGCCCAACCAGTCCTTCAAGATCGCCTTCGACCAGGAGATCCAGCGGCTGTACGACGAGTGGGACCGCCTCGACGCCAAGGTCGCCGACGGCTCGGCCCTCCCGGCCGACGTCGCCGCCCACTCCCGCGCGGTGCGCACCGCCGCCGGTGAGCTGCCGACGACGCCCAGGCCGCTGCCGTACCGCACGCTCGCCTCGGTCGCCGACATCACCGCCGGCCACGAGGACCAGGCGCTGCGCATCCTCAGCGAACTGGACCCCGCCAACCCGCTGGCGGAGCTGGCGGAAGCCCGCCCCCGGTACGACAAGGCCGAGGCGTGGATCAACACCCACGTCCCCGCCGACCAGCGCACCATCGTGCGCGCGGAGCCGGACGCCGAGCTGCTGAAGTCGCTGGACGAGCAGGGCCGCGCCTCCCTGCGGCTGCTGCTCGACGGACTCGCCGACCACTGGTCCCTGGACGGGCTCACCCACCTCGTCTACGGCGTGCCCAAGGTCCAGGCCGGCTTCTCCGCCGACGCCACGCCCAAGGAGCTGCCGCCGGAGATCAAGACCGCCCAGCGGTCCTTCTTCGCGCTGCTCTACCACCTGCTCGTCGGCCGCGACACCGGCCCGCGCCTGCCCACGCTGCTGCTGGCGGTCGGGCAGGAGCGGGTGCGGACCCTGCTCGGGGAGTAGGCGAGCGATACGCGAAAGGGGGCCCTCCGCAGAAGGAGGGCCCCCTTTCGCGTTCTCCGCGCCCGCTACGCGATGTGCTCCTCCTGGAGCTCCCGGGTGTGGCGCTCGCTGAACACCTTCACCATGCGATCGGCCTCACGCGGAGCCAGCGGCACCCCGAAGGTCGCCTCCACGTCGTCCCTGAACTGGGCGGCCGTGGGGTAGCTGCCGTCGATCGACTTCCGGAAGACCGTGTAGTAGTCCTCCGGCGTCGGCGGCGGCTCGGCCATGCCGCCGCCCTCGCCCAGCTCGCGGGTGCGGGTCGGGCCGACCGGGATCGGGAAGCTGCCGGTCTCCTCGGGGGACGGCTCCTGGGGCGGCGGCTCGTGCGGTGGGGGCTCGTGCGGGGGCGGCTCCTCCTCGTACTGCTCCCGGTACTGCTCGGCCTGCCGCTGCTCCTCCGCCCAGAGGGCGTACTGCTCGGGGTCGGGGTCGAAGTCCGGGTCGTAACCGCCGTGGTACTCCACGGTCTGCGGGTCCCGGGCGTGCAGCCACGGGTTGCGGTCCTCGGCGGGCGCGTCCGGCTGCGGCCCCCGCTCCTCCCGCGGGGCGCCGGCCAGCTCGGGACGCCGCTCGGCCGGGGGCGCCGCCCGCGTGCCCTCGGCCCCCTGCGGGCCCTCGGTCTCCCGCGTGCCCTCGGTTTCCTGCGGCCGGGGCGCCGGCGGGAGCAGCGCCGGCTCGATGCCGGCCGCCGCCAGGCCGGCCGGGGCCGTCTGCGACAGCGGGACGCCGTAGCGGGCCAGGCGCAGCGGCATCAGGGACTCGACGGGGGCCTTGCGGCGCCAGCCGCGGCCGAACCGCGAGCGCAGCCGCGCCTGGTACACCAGGCGCTCCTGCTCCAGCTTGATCACCTGCTCGTAGGAGCGCAGCTCCCACAGCTTCATCCGGCGCCACAGCAGAAACGTGGGCCCCGGGGAGAGCAGCCAGCGGGTGAGGCGGACGCCCTCCATGTGCTTGTCGGCGGTGATGTCGGCGATCCGGCCGATCGCGTGCCGGGCGGCCTCGACCGAGACCACGAACAGGACGGGGATCACCCCGTGCATGCCGACGCCGAGGGGGTCGGGCCAGGCGGCGGCCCCGTTGAACGCGATCGTCGCCGCCGTCAGCAGCCACGCCGTCTGCCGCAGCAGCGGGAAGGGGATGCGGATCCAGGTCAGCAGCAGGTCCAGCGCCAGCAGCACGCAGATACCCGCGTCGATGCCGATCGGGAAGACGTAGCTGAAGTTCCCGAAGCCCTTCTGCAGCGCCAGTTCCCGCACCGCCGCGTACGATCCCGCGAAGCCGATCCCGGCGATGATGACGGCGCCGAAGACGACCATGCCGATGAGAACGCGATGCGTCCGTGTCAGCTCCAGTGGCGCGGCCACCCGTACTCCCCTCCCAGTGCGTGTCGTTGCGCGCAACAGAGTGGCACATGTGTACGGGGGACGGGTGGCCGGTGGGTCGATACGGTCCGTCAGCCCGTCTTCGACGTGGACTTGGAGGGCGACTTCGACCGCGTCGTGGAGTCCGAGCCCGAGCCCGAGTCCGCGTCCGAGCCCGAGTCCGAGTTCGAGCCGGACGCCGACGCCGACTTGGACGGCGAGGCGCCCGCCTTGCCGCCGCCGTTGGCCTTCGTCACCGCGGCCACCGCCTCCTTGGCCGCCTTCTGCGCGTCCTTCACCAGGTCGTCGGCGTCCGGCGTCTTGTCACCGGCCAGGCCCGCGCCGTTGTAGTCGACGGTGACGACGACGTTCTCGACGCGCGTCACGACCGTCTGCTGCTTGAAGGTGCCTTCCTTCTTCTTCAGGTCGTAGCGCACCACCGCCGCCTCGTCGCCCGTGCCGCTCAACGGCGTCGTCTTCAGGCTCTTGGCGCCCTGGGCGGCCTGCGCGTCCCCCAGCTGCTTCGTGTAGTAGTCCCGCGCCAGCTTGTCGCCGGCGCCGCGGTTCACGTCCGACTCGAAGCGCAGCATCGACACGCTCAGCCAGCGGAACTGCGAGCCGTCCACACCGTTGTCGTCGAGGCTGTCCCAGGAGCAACTGCCGCGCGTCGCCGTGTCGTTCGACGCGCCCTCCTTGCCGGAGTCCGCCTTCGGCACCAGGTCGTCCAGGGTCTTCTCCGACAGCACCGCACACGGTTCCGGAAGCTTCCGGTACGCCGCCGCCTGCACGGTCGGGGACGGACTCGCGGACGTGGAGGCGGAGGGCTTGTCCGCGGCCTTGTCCTTGCCGTCCTCGGAGCCGGAGTCCGAGGAGCAGCCGGCTGCCACCAGCATCACGGGGACGGCGGCCGCCGCGCAGACAAGGGCGCGGGGGAGACGCTTCACTCGCTTCGCCTGCTGGTCACGCTGGTCACGCTGGGCTCGTAGCTGCATGGTTCCTTCACTCATGGCACTCGTGGTTCCTGCGGTCGGAACGGGTCCGAGGGGTCACGGTACGCGGTGAAGAAATCGTGCGGTCCCGCATCGGACGCATCGCGCACGGCTGCCCCGGAGCCCGGACGGGGGTCAGCCGCTCAGTGAATCGTCCAGCTGGGAAGCGAGTTTCCGCGCCATGTCCTGCATTTCCTCGCTGTCCGGCACCACTCCGAGCGTCGCCGACTGCTCCGCGTACTCGATGGTCACCAGGACGTTCGACGTGCGGAACGCCACAGTCACCGTGCGCCGCTTCGCCGTCGAACCGGAGCTGTTCAGCGCGTCGTCCACGAACGCCTCGTCCCCCAGGTCGTCGAGGAGCCGGGGCTGGAGGTCGGCGGGGGTGACGCCGGTGGACGCGCCCGGCGAGGGTGCGGACGACGACGCGGAACCCGAGGGCGGGGCGGAGGAGGTGCCGCTCGGGCCGGTGGACGGCTCCCCGGCGGACGACTCCCCGGACGACGGGGTCCCGGACGGCGACGAGGACGGCGACGAGGACGCCGAGTCCGAGACGACCGGCTCGGGCAGGTCGGCCGCCTCCACGCGCTCCGCGAAGAGCTGCTCGGCCTGGCTGTCGTCGCTGACGGCGTTGTCGTAGGAGACGACCCGCTCGAAGTCGACGACGAGGTGGTTCGTCGCGTCCGCGGACTCCACCTTCCAACGGCAGCCCACCTTGCGGTCGCTGTCGTACGCCGGAGTCGCCTCGCCCGCGTACGCCTTCTCGCGCCGCGCCTCGTCCGGGATCTCCTGGATGCCGGGCAGCAGCGAGTCGAGCGCCTTGTCGCCGACCGCGCCGCAGGGCTCCGGGAGCGTGCGGTACCTGCCGGGCTCGGCCGCCTCGGTCGCCACCCCCGGCTGCCCCGGGTTGGAGTCGTCCGCGGTGGCGCCCTTCCCCGAGCCGCCGGTGCAGCCGGCCAGCAACGCCGCCAGGAGGGCGGCACCGCCGGGTACGTAGGCCTTCCGCTGCACGGTGCGGCTCCTCTCGCCGGTGTGGCTGTGGTCGGTACTCCAGTGTCCCCGCCGGTTATTCGGTTGCCGTACGGGGGCGTGCCCAGCAGACAATGTGTATCGCACGCGCCGCTGTGAACGCCGGTCGGTCGTCCCTTTGACTGCCCTTGGCGCCGGTTGTGCGCTTTGAGGCTTCTGCTTGTTTTCCGGGGGAATGAGGACGCTATGTCGTACGTGGAGATGCCGGGCGCGAAGGTGCCGATCCGGATGTGGACCGACCCGGCGACCGTCGAGGAGGGCGCGCTCCAGCAGCTGCGCAACGTCGCGACCCTGCCGTGGATCAAGGGCCTCGCCGTCATGCCGGACGTGCACTACGGCAAGGGCGCGACGGTCGGCTCCGTGATCGCGATGCGGGGCGCGGTGTGCCCGGCGGCGGTGGGCGTGGACATCGGCTGCGGGATGTCGGCGGTGAAGACGTCCCTGACGGCGAACGACCTCCCGGGCGACCTGTCGCGGCTGCGCTCGAAGATCGAGCAGGCGATCCCGGTGGGGCGGGGGATGCACGACAGCCCCGTCGACCCGGGCGGGTTCCACGGGCTGGCCACGGCCGGGTGGGACGACTTCTGGGGGCGGTTCGACGGGGTGGCGGAGGCGGTGCGGTTCCGGCAGGAGCGGGCGGTGAAGCAGATGGGCACGCTCGGCGGGGGCAATCACTTCGTTGAGGTATGTATAGATATGTCCGATTCCGTCTGGCTCATGCTCCACTCCGGTTCCCGCAACATCGGCAAGGAACTGGCCGAGCACCACATCGGCATCGCGCAGAAGCTCCCGCACAACCAGGGCCTGGTCGACCGCGACCTCGCGGTGTTCGTCGCGGACACCCCGCAGATGGCGGCGTACCGCAACGACCTGTTCTGGGCGCAGGAGTACGCGAAGTACAACCGCACCCTCATGATGGCGCTCCTCAAGGACGTGGTCCGCAAGGAGTTCAAGAAGGCCAAGCCGGTCTTCGAGCCGGAGATCAGCGCGCACCACAACTACGTGGCCGAGGAGCGCTACGACGGGATGGACCTGCTCGTGACCCGCAAGGGCGCGATCCGGGCCGGTTCCGGCGAGTACGGGATCATTCCCGGCTCCATGGGCACGGGTTCATACATCGTCAAGGGCCTCGGCAACGACAAGTCCTTCAACTCCGCCTCCCACGGCGCCGGCCGGCGCATGAGCCGCAACGCGGCCAAGCGCCGGTTCTCGACGAAGGACCTGGAGGAGCAGACGCGGGGCGTGGAGTGCCGCAAGGACTCCGGGGTCGTGGACGAGATCCCGGGCGCCTACAAGCCGATCGAGCAGGTCATCGATCAGCAGCGCGACCTCGTGGAGGTCGTGGCGAAGCTGAAGCAGGTCGTCTGCGTGAAGGGCTGACGCGGGTGAGACACCGGTGCGCCGGGGGGCCTACGCCTCCCGGTGCACCTTCGTGTTCGACGCCTGGGCGCGGGGGCGGACGACCAGGAGGTCGATGTTGACGTGGGCGGGGCGGGTGACCGCCCAGGCGATGGTGTCGGCGACGTCGTCGGCGGTCAGGGGGGCGGCGACGCCCTGGTAGACCTTGGCCGCCTTGTCCTCGTCGCCGCCGAAGCGGGTCAGGGCGAACTCGTCGGTCTTGACCATGCCGGGCGCGATCTCGATGACGCGGACCGGGCGGCCGACGATCTCCAGGCGCAGGGTCTCGGCGAGGACGTGCTCGGCGTGCTTGGCGGCGACGTAGCCCGCGCCGCCCTCGTAGGTGGCGAAGCCGGCGGTGGAGGAGACGACGACCACCGTGCCGTCGCCGCTCGCCTCCAGTTTGGGGAGCAGGGCCTGGGTGAGGTTGAGGGTGCCGATGACGTTCGTCTCGTACATGCGGCGCCAGTCGTCCGGGTCGCCGGTGGCCACCGGGTCGGCGCCGAGCGCGCCACCCGCGTTGTTGACGAGGACGCCGACGGTCTTGAAGGCCGAGGCGAACTCGTCGACGGCCGCGCGGTCGGTGACGTCCAGGGGGTACGCGGTCGCCTTGTGGCCGGCCGCCTGGATCTCCTCGGCCAGCGCCTCGATGCGGTCCTTGCGGCGGGCGGTGAGGACGACGCGGTAGCCGGCCGCGGCGAGCTGCCGGGCCGTGGCGGCGCCGATGCCGCTGCTCGCACCGGTGACGACGGCGATGCGGGAGGCGGCGGACGGGGCGGCTGCGGTGGCCATGGGCTGCTCCTGGGGTGTGCGCGGGGCGGTACGGCGGTCGCCGCCCAGGGTAGTCAGCCGCCGTTCCTCGGCGCCCACATGATCACGGCCATGCCCGCGAGGCAGACCAGGGCCCCGGTGATGTCCCAGCGGTCGGGGCGGTAGCCGTCGGCGACCACGCCCCACAGGATCGAGCCGGCCACGAAGATCCCGCCGTACGCGGCGAGAATGCGGCCGAAGTGGGCGTCGGGCTGGAAGGTGGCCACGAAGCCGTAGGCGCCGAGGGCGAGGACCCCGCCGGTGGCCCACAGCCAGCCGCGCTGTTCGCGCACGCCCTGCCAGACCAGCCAGGCGCCGCCGATCTCGAAGAGGGCGGCGACGACGAACAGGGCGGCGGAGCGGAGCACGAGCATGTGGGCAGCCTCGCACGGCGGTGACGTGGTCCTTCCGGGAGGCGGGGCGGAATAACGTCCGGGGGTCCACCGTTGGCGGGTATGGTTGAACAGTCAACAACTCGGAGGTTGAGCGACCATGCAGTTCGGCATCTTCACCGTCGGCGACGTCACGCCGGATCCGACCACGGGCCGTACGCCGACCGAGCGTGAGCGCATCAAGGCCATGGTCGCGATCGCGCTGAAGGCGGAGGAGGTCGGCCTGGACGTCTTCGCGACCGGTGAGCACCACAACCCGCCGTTCGTGCCCTCGTCGCCGACGACCATGCTCGGCTACATCGCGGCGCGCACCGAGCGGCTGATCCTGTCCACCTCCACGACCCTGATCACCACGAACGACCCGGTGAAGATCGCCGAGGACTTCGCGATGCTCCAGCACCTGGCCGACGGCCGGGTGGACCTGATGATGGGGCGCGGCAACACCGGCCCGGTCTACCCGTGGTTCGGCAAGGACATCCGCGAGGGCATCAACCTCGCCGTCGAGAACTACGCCCTGCTGCACCGCCTGTGGCGCGAGGACGTCGTGAACTGGCAGGGCAAGTTCCGCACCCCGCTCCAGGGCTTCACCTCCACCCCGCGTCCGCTGGACGGCGTCGCGCCGTTCGTCTGGCACGGCTCGATCCGCTCCCCGGAGATCGCCGAGCAGGCCGCGTACTACGGCGACGGCTTCTTCCACAACAACATCTTCTGGCCCGCCGACCACACCAAGCGGATGGTCGAGCTGTACCGCAACCGCTACGCCCACTACGGGCACGGCACCCCCGAGCAGGCGATCGTCGGCCTGGGCGGCCAGGTGTTCATGCGGAAGAACAGCCAGGACGCGGTGCGCGAGTTCCGCCCCTACTTCGACGTCGCCCCCGTCTACGGGCACGGCCCGTCGCTGGAGGACTTCACCGAGCAGACCCCGCTGACCGTCGGCTCGCCGCAGCAGGTGATCGAGAAGACCCTCGCCTTCCGGGACTACGCCGGTGACTACCAGCGCCAGCTGTTCCTGATGGACCACGCCGGGCTGCCCCTGAAGACCGTCCTGGAGCAGCTCGACCTGCTCGGCGAGGAGGTCGTGCCGGTACTGCGCGAGGAGTTCGCCAAGAACCGCCCGGCCACCGTGCCGGACGCGCCGAACCACGCATCGCTGCTGGCCGCCGCCCGCAAGGAGCACGCGGGCAAGGAAGGCAAGGAAGACAAGGAAGGGGTACGGGCATGAAGCTCGTCGTCGTCTCGGCGGGGCTGAGCGTCCCGTCCTCCACCCGGCTGCTCGCGGACCGGCTGGCCGCCGCCACGGCCGGCCGGTCCGGCGCCGACGTCCGGGTGGTCGAGCTGCGCGACCTCGCCGTGGAGATCGCGCACACCTTCACCAACGGCTTCCCGGGCCGGAACCTGTCCGCCGCCTTCGACGCGGTGCGCGCCGCGGATGGCCTGATCGTCGTCACGCCGGTGTTCTCGGCGTCGTACAGCGGCCTGTTCAAGTCGTTCTTCGACGCGCTCGGCGCGAGTGACGAGGGTGCGCTGGCCGGGAAGCCGGTACTGATCGCCGCGACCGGGGGTACGGCCCGGCACTCGCTGGTCCTGGAGCACGCGCTGCGTCCGCTCTTCGCCTACCTGAAGGCGGTCGTCGTCCCCACCGGCGTGTACGCCGCCTCGGAGGACTGGGGCGCCGAGGGCCTGGACGGGCGGATCGAGCGGGCCGCCGGGGAGCTGGCGGTGCTGATGGCCGGGCTGGCGGGGGTGGTCGACGGGGCCGCTGGGTCTGCCGGGGCTGTCGGGGCTGCTGGGTCTGTCGGGGCTGCTCGGTCCGTCGGGTCTGCCGGGTCCGCGGGGGCCGCCGGGATGGTGGGGTCCGTCGGGTCCGCCGGGGTGGCCGGCTCGGGGGCGGGGAGGGCCGCCCTGGACGCCGACGCGGTCGTGCCGTTCGAGGAGCGGCTCGCCGCGCTGCGGCCCGCCGGGTGAGATCTCGGTAAGAAGCCCGGCCGTCCGGTCGCGGGGCCCCTGGCCTTGGCAGACTGGGCGGGTGCCCCGGACTGTTCTGCTCGCCGAAGACGACCGCGCGATCCGGCACGCCCTGGAGCGTGCCCTCACCCTGGAGGGCTACCGGGTCACGGCGGTCGCGGACGGCACCGAGGCGCTGGCCCAGGCGCACGCCGGCCGGCCGGACGTGCTCGTGCTGGACGTGATGATGCCCGGCGTCGACGGCCTCCAGGTCTGCCGGGAACTGCGCGCCGAGGGCGACTCCACGCCGATCCTGATGCTGACGGCGCTGGTGGAGACCGCCGACCGCATCGCGGGCCTGGACGCGGGCGCCGACGACTACGTGGTGAAGCCCTTCGACGTCGAGGAGGTCTTCGCCCGCCTGCGCGCCCTGCTGCGCCGCACCGGCCGCGAGGAGGCCGGCCCCGGCGGCCTCCAGGGCTCCGACACCGGGGGCTCCGGCACCGAGGGCTCCGGCACCACGGGCTTCGACACTTCGGGTTCCGGCACCGCCCGTCCGGGTGCGGCCGAGCCGGCGCGGGAGCCGGACGCGCCGGACGCCCGGTACGTGGAGGCGGCCGGGCTGCGCATGGATCCGCGGGCCCGCCGCGCCTGGCGGGACGGGCACGAGGTGGAGCTGACCCGCACCGAGTTCGAGCTGCTGGAACTTCTGGTCCGCAACGCGGGCATCGTGCTCGACCACTCCACGATCTACGACCGCATCTGGGGCTACGACTTCGGGCCCGGCTCCAAGAACCTCGCCGTCTACGTCGGCTACCTGCGCCGCAAGCTCGACCGTCCGGGCGCGCCGCAGCTGATCCAGACCGTGCGCGGGGTGGGTTACGTGCTGCGGGAGGACTGAGTGGGCCCCTCCCCGCTCGGGCGCCGGCCCCGGCTGCTGTCGCTGCGGACGACGTTCGCGGTGTCGTTCGCGACGGTCACCGCCGTGGTCACGGTCGTCGTCGGGGTGCTGTCGTACAACGCGGCGGCCCGGCTGGTCCGGGTGGACCACGAGTCGGTCTTCGCGCAGGTCGTGCAGGATCTGCGGGCCGAGGTGCGGGCGCGGCGGATGTCGCCCGGCGACTTCTCCTCCTCCGCGCCGGGCCACGAGGTCGTCCGTCCGGCCCGCACCGACGTGCAGGTGCTCGGGCCGGACGGCGAGGTCTCCGACCCGGCCGGTCCGCGGCTGCCGGTGACCGACGCCGACCGGCGGACGGCGCACGCCGCCGTGGCCGGGCGGACGGTCCGGCACGAGGACGTCGGGGTCGGGGACGACGTGTTCCGGGTCGCCACCGTCTCGCTGGGCGGCGGCCGGGGCGCGGTGCAGGTGGCGCAGGAGTTCAGCGACACCGAGGACCTGCTGCGGGCGCTCCAGCGGCGGACGCTGCTGCTGATCACGGCGGTGGTGACGGCGGCCGGGCTGTTCGGCTGGTGGCTGGCCCGGCGCATCACCCGGCGCCTGGTGCTGCTCACCTCGGCCGCCGAGGACGTCGCCCGCACCCGCCGGCTCGGGGTCCAGGTGCCGGTCACCGGGCCCGACGAGGTGGGGCGCCTGGGCCGCGCCTTCGACCTCATGCTGGACCGCCTCGCCCAGTCGGAGGAGGACCAGCGGCGCCTGGTCCAGGACGCGGGCCACGAGCTGCGGACGCCGCTGACCTCGCTGCGTACCAACATCTCCCTGCTCCGCCGGATCGACGAACTCCCTCGCGAGACCCGCGAGGAACTCGTCGCCGACCTGGGGCAGGAGGCCCGTGAGCTGACCGACCTGGTCAACGAACTGGTGGAGCTGGCGGCCGGACAGTCCGCCGGCGAGCCCCCGCAGCGGGTCGACCTGGCGCGGGTCGCGCGGGACGTGGCGAGCCTGGCCCGGCGCCGCACGGGGCGGGACATCGGCGTACGGGTGCGCGGCGAGACGGTGACGGAAGGGCGGCCCGCCCTGCTGACCCGTGCGCTGACCAACCTGGTGGAGAACGCCGCGAAGTTCGACCCGGACGGCACCGGACCCATCGAGGTCGCCGTCTCCGGGCCCGCCCTGGAGGGCCCGATCCGCGTCGAGGTCCTCGACCGCGGCCCCGGCATCTCGGGGACCGACCTGACCCGCGTCTTCGACCGCTTCTACCGCGCCGCCGACGCCCGCTCCCGCCCCGGGTCGGGGCTCGGCCTGTCCATCGTGCGGGAGGTGGCGCTGGCGCACGGGGGAGCGACGTTCGCCTTCCGGCGGGAGGGCGGCGGGTCGGTCATCGGCTTCACGGTGGGCTCGGGGCCGGTCCGGGAGGCGGACGACGGGCGTACGCACTGACGCGGGTCAGTGGTAGGCGTGGACGACGGCGTGCCCCTTGCCGCGGCCGATCATCCACTTGTTGACCGGCGTGGTGATCACGAAGGCGACGGCGAAGCCGCCGAGCAGCGCGTACCAGAACAGTCCGTCGGACAGGTGCGCGTCCATCGCTCCCGGAGTCAGCGCGATGATCCCGTTGTCGACCAGTTCCATCACGGCGATGGAGACGGTGTCGGCGGCGAGCGCGACCTTGATCGCGGCCTTCAGCGAGACCCCGGCGCGTACCACCGCGAACAGGGTGAAGGAGTAGCCGAAGACGAAGGCCAGGCTGATGGCCAGGGCCATCGTCGGTACGTTGCCCCACATCAGCGCGGTGCCGATGACCATGCCGAGGATCTCGCCGATGGCGCACCCGGTGAGGCAGTGCAGCGTCGCCTTCACGGCCGTGGCCCAGGTGGTACCGGAGTGATGCGCGCCGGTGTGCTGCGTGCCGTGGTCGTGCGTGCCGGCGTGGTGCGCGCCGGTGTGCTGCGTGCTGTGCTCGTGTCTGCTGTGGTCCATGGTCTTTCGTCCCCCTTCGACGTTCCACGGGGACCCGGTCGGTCCCACTGCCGGGAACAATATACCCCCCAGGGGTATTCCGGGAGTCGGTTGCCCCGTTCGGAGCGGCCAGGTTCGACACCCCCGCCCTCGAACAGGCCGCCAGGAGAGAATGCGGCCATGGCGACATGCAAGAAGTGCGGTGCGCACAAACGCGGTTGGCCCCGCTCCTGCTCCCGGTGCGGTTCCGGTGCGGAGCGGACGGACGCCGCCGCCGACGCCGCGGAGATCGCAGTCGAGTCCGGCCTGCTCGGGTGGATCGGGCGAGGGGTCATGGGAGTCGTGCGGCTGGTGCTGCGCGCCTTCAACTGACCGGGCGGTCCGGAGCCGCCCGGCCGGCGGCGGCCCGGGCACGGTTCTCGGGGCCGGCGACCGAGAGTGTGCGGGACGGTGGTCGTCGCCCGTCCCGCCGCTCAGGACTCCGGCGAGCAGCCGAGCGGCAGGCTCCTGACGACGTCCCACCGGTAACTGCGGCCCTCGCGCCGTAGCTCCACCAACCGCACCTCCCTTACGTGCAGATCAACCGGGGGGAGGCCCCGGAGCGCGGTGACGGCTTCGATGACGGGAGCAGCGGGGCGTGACCGGTTGTTGTAGGCCAGGCTCAGATGCGGGCGGAACAGCGCGGTCGGCTTGCGGGGAGGCAGCCCGAACGGCGCCATGGCCTCGCTCAGTGCCGCGTGCAGCGCCAGTACGGGGGCCCGGGGGGGGCGACCGTCAGGCGTACGGCTCCCCGTGAGCCCGCGAGCGGGACGGCCCGGAGGCGGAAGGCCGTCGGCAGAAGCGGTACCGCGGCGCCGATGACGTCGTCGAGGCGGCTCAGCGGCGGCGTTCCGGCGGAACCGGCGCGCGTGAGCGTGATGTGCAGCCCGTCGTCGGGGACCGGATCCAGGCCGAGCGGCGCGAGCTGCTGCCGGCAGCGACGAGCGAGGCCCACCAGCGCTGGGCTGTCGGGGAAGGTGAGCATCCAGTAGTACGCCCGGGCCTGCGCCGTCCAGCCGGGCCGGTCCCAGTGGTCGACCATGGTGTCCAAGGTGTCGAGGCGGCCTGGTCATGTGCCGCGATCACCGCTGGGTCCTTCAGGTCGGTCGGCGGGCTGACCGGGAAGGCGGAGGGATCGGCGCTGAGCGCGATGCGCGGCCGAGGCACCCGGCGAACTCCCCGCTGATCACCCCGCCCGACCTCCACGAGACCTCAGAAACCCCAGCTCGTGCAGCGATTGGCGGCGGCAGCCGACTGACCTGGGGAGACTTGGGATGGCACGGGACGACCGTCACCGGTGAAGAGCGCACCTTCCGCACCGACCACCGGTCCCTGGCTGGGGCGTCAGCTGCGTCCGGTACGGCGGGCGTAGGCGCGGGCTGCGCGGGCGCGGTCGCCGCAGCGGGTGGAGCACCAGTGGCGGCGGCCGTGGCGGAGCAGGTAGCGGTTGCAGGGGGCGGAGGCGCAGGCGGTGAGCCGCTCGGCTTCGGGGCCGGTAAGGAGGTCGGCGGCGTCGGCGGCCAGGGCCGCCAGGGCGTGGTCGACGAGTTCCGAGGTGGGGTTGGGCATGGCGCGGTAGGGGCCGCTTTTGTCGTCCCAGGCCAGCAGTGGGGCGGTCGGTACGCGGGTCAGGGTGTCGTTGATCGCGTTGACGGCGGCGGGCAGGGCGGGGAGCCCCGCGACACGGGACGCGAACAGTGCCCGGACCTGCTCGCGTAGGGAACGCAGCTGCGCGGCGCACATGTCGAGCATGCCCGCGTCGACCGGGGTGAGGCCCTGCTGCGTCAGCCACTGGTCGGCCCCGGCAGGCGTGCCGAGCTGGTCGACGAAGTGCCCGCCCGGCAGCGCGACGGCGCTGTTGACCAGGGCGAGCGAGGGATGCTGCTCCGCCCCCGGCGCCGGCGGCAGCCCGGACTCGGTGATGACGCTTTCTTCCATACCCCTCATGGTACGACCTGCACGCAACCGTGACTCACGGTTGAACTTGCCATCATCCGTGACACTAACTTAGGGTCATGTCACGGTTCAAGCAATTCTATCCGTGAGGACTTTTCGTGTCTGTCTCCCCTGCGACCACGCAGTTCCCCGTCCGTGTCTTCGGCGGCCCCACGGCGCTGTTCGAGTACGGCGGCCTGCGCTTTCTGACCGACCCCACCTTCGACGCCCCCTGCACCTACCCCGCCCCTCCCGGCGCCCCGGCCCTGACCAAGACCGCCGCCTCCACCGGCACCCCCGCCGACCTCGGCCCCGTCGACGTCGTCCTGCTCTCCCACGACGAGCACGATGACAACCTCGACAACGCCGGCCGCGCCCTGCTCGCCGACATCCCGCTCACCCTCACCACCACCGGCGGCGGCGAACGCCTCGGCCACAAGGCCACCGGTCTTGCCGACTGGGAGTCCATCGAGCTGGACCGCCCCGGCGGCGGCACGCTCACGGTGACCGCCGTCCCCGCCATCCACGGCCCCGGCACCCGCGAAGAAGTCGAACCGATCGCCGGACAGGTCATCGGCTTCGTCCTCACCGGCGAGGACCTGCCCACGGTCTACGTCAGCGGCGACAACGCCTCCCTCGACGCCGTCAGCGAGATCGCCGAACGCTTCGCCCCCATCGACACCGCGATCCTCTTCGCCGGCGCACCCCGCTTCGCCGAGATCTTCGACGGCGCCCTGATCGTCCTGGACAGCGCCCAGGCCGCCGAGGCCACCCAGATCCTCGACGCCCGCCGCGTGGTGCCCGTCCACTTCGACAGCTGGTCGCACTTCACCGAGGGCCGCGACGAGCTGGAGGCCGCCTTCGCCGCCGCAGGTCTGGCCGACCGCCTGCACCTGAGCTAGCTCAACCGGACCTTGTTCTCTTCCTGTGGGGGTGCCCGGCTCGCCGGGCACCCCCACAGGCCACCAAGCGCCCTGCCCCGACCTCTCCTGCTTCCCCGCCCGCGCCTCGAAGCAGTCGGCATCCGCCCCTCCCGCCATGCTCACCTGCGGGCCTTCACCTCCTGGATCAGCAATGCCCCGCCACACGACCACCCCCTCCCCGCCACTGACCGCCTCCGACACCGGCCCGGTGAACACCCGTACGCAAAAGCGCGTTCTGACCGTGCTGTTCGCCTCCCAGATCCTCAGCGGTCTCGGACTCGCCGCAGGCACCACCGTCGCCGCCCTGCTCGTGCAGGACATGCTCCACTCCACCGCCCTGGCCGGCCTGAGCAGCGGCCTGCTCACCGCGGGCTCCGCGCTGGCCGCCATCGCCGTCGGCCGCCTCTCCCAGGCCCGCGGCCGCCGCCCCGGACTGGCCACCGGCTACCTCGTCGGCGCACTCGGCGCCGCCGGCGTCATCACCGCCGCCGCCACCGACAGCCCCGCCCTGCTCTTCGTCGCCCTGTTCCTCTACGGCGCCGGCACCGCCGTCAACCTCCAAGCCCGCTACGCCGGAGCCGACCTCGCCGCACCGGCCCGCCGCGCCCGCGCCATATCCACCGTCCTGGTCGCCACCACCGTCGGCGGTGTGGCCGGCCCCGCCCTCGCCGGCCCCACCGGCAGCCTGGCAGTGGCCCTCGGCCTGCCCAGCCTCACCGGCCTCTTCGTCATCGCCACCGCGGCCTTCACCCTGGCCGCCCTCGTCCTGATGATCTGGCTGCGCCCCGACCCCCTCCTGATCGCCCGCACCCTCCACACCCACGTGGCGGGCACCAGCGCTCCCCCGGCATCCGAGCCTGCACCGGGCACCACACGTCGCGGACCGAGCCTCCCCCTGGGCGTCCTGGTCCTGGTCCTCACTCAGATCGTCATGGTGGCGGTCATGACGATGACCCCCGTCCACATGCACGCCCACGGCCACGGCACCGCCGCCTCCGGCATCGTCATCGCCCTGCACGTCGGCGCCATGTACCTGCCCTCCCCGCTGACCGGCCGGCTCGTCGACCGCTTCGGACCCGCACCCATCGCCGTCTGGGCCGCCCTCACACTCCTGGCCTCCGGCATTCTCGCCGCCACCGCCCCGGACAGCTCCGTCGCCCTGCTCGCCCTGGCCCTCGTCCTGCTCGGCCTGGGCTGGAACTTCGGCCTGGTCAGCGGCACCGCCATCGTCACCGACGCCGTCCCCCTGACCACCCGCGCCAAGACCCAGGGACTCGTCGACGTCGCCGTAGCCATCGCCGGCGCCGCCGGCGGCATGGCCTCCGGCCTCGTCGTCGCCGCCGCCGGCTACCCCGTCCTCGCCATCACGGGCGCAGCCCTCGCCCTCGCGCTGCTGCCCGCCATCATCGCCACCGCCCGCAAGCGGTGACACCAGAGCGAATCACCATGGTCCCGCTGAGGGTCGCATCCCTTCGGGCACAGTGGGGCAGGCACCCCAAACCTCGCCTTCGTGCACCTCAACGCGAAGACTCACTGTCTCTGTGGTGGCGCGAGCCGCGAGGTAGAGGTTCCTCCCCGGCTCGGAGAAGGGCGAGGCCCCTAAACCCCGCCCGAGACCCTCAGATATCCCTACTGCGTTGCGTCGCAGGTCATGCAGCGGCTCACGGCCGCTCGCTCGGTGTTGCCCTGCGTGGCATGTAGCGGGTGGGAAGGTGCGAGACGGCGCCATGCCCCCGGTGAGGGGGTGAGCACCCATCCGTAGAGGGGAGGTCGAATGTCGGCCGGATCGATGTGCCCGCAGCCGGGGAGGTGGGCCTTGCCGCTGGCGTGGATGATGATCGCAGCCGGCGGCCACTCGCCCCATTCGCTGGCGGGCGCACCTCTGCGGGGTGTGCGCGGAGCGCAGTCCGCACAGTTGTGCAGTTCGTGGCGTTCGCAGTACTGCATCGTCCTCTTCCCGTGAGGTCTGGTCAGCAGCCTACTTGTCTCGACCTCGGCGCCAGGTCAAATCCTCGATCTGGCCGTCGACCTGACGGCCCGTCCGTGAGGGCGCTGATCGGGCACCTCTCGCGTCAGCGGGGGCGAGCGGCTACCGTCCCAGGGACGGATCCGGCCCGAAGTCGGCGACCTGCATGGTGGCTGATGCTCCGGGCGGGCTGTTGAGTACCCCGCGGACGCGCACGGGGATGCCGGAGTCATGGCAGCGGACCGCTTCGTGGTAGTCGGCGTCGTGGAGGTCCATCCACACCGTGCGGCTGCGTCGCTGGATGAGGGCTTGGACGCCCACCCTGCCTGTCTCGTCACCAGGATGCCGGTTCAGGTGAGTGACCAGGCCGAAAAGCACGTTCTCGCGGCTGTAGACACTCGTTTTCAGCTGGTTTGACACTCGCTCCACGATGGCGATGGCATCGTGGTTGAACTCCACCTCGCGGGGTGTGCCGGGTGGAGCTGCAGCCACGCGGGACCAGTTGAAGGTGACGTCCAGGGTGTCTACCGCGTCGCTGTTCACGACCTTGGACAGGGCTTGGAACAGCTCGTACGAGACGCCTTCTCCGATGGAATCCGTGATTTCGCTGGGAGTGGGGACCCGCTCGGCACCGGCCATTTCCCCCAACACGCCCAGGGCACGTGACATGGTCGCGGTGACACGTCGATCGAAGAGCGTCTCCTCGACCTCGATGTCGATCTGTTCCTGTCCCCGCTCGTACACGTCCAGCGGCGACCGAGCCTGGCTGATGATGGGCACGATGTAGGAGCCCTTGCGGGTCTGCCCGAGGCGGACATCGCGGGCCTGCTCCCGAGCACGGGCGGGGAAATTCCGGAAGTGCCCCTGGCGGCGGATGGTGGCTGCCGCCGATGCCACGCGGAGGCGCTTGGCGGACTGGAACAGCTCGAATCCGGCGTCCAGGGGAATCGATCCGTCACGGATGGTGGGGTGGGAGGCTGAGCCGCCTGGAGAACGGCAGGGGCACGGAGGACGCTGCTTCGCGGAGCAACCGCCGCCAGCAGAAACGGCGACCGCGACACCACACACGACTTCCTTACCGAGGCCAAAGAAGTGGCCCGCTACGTCGCATTCGACAGGCCGGACGCCTGGGCGAACTTCAGCCCGACCAACGTAGCCCTGCACGAGGTCAGCGCGGCTGTCTCATTCGGCGACGCCGGAATCGCCCTCCAAACCGCTCGTCCGCTCATGCGGCGGCACATTCCCGTCCCGAGCGACGGGCCGCGCTCTGGGTGGAGGCCGCCCGCGCCTACAGTCAGCAGGGCAGACTCGCCGACGGCTACCAGGCCCTGCGCATCGCCGAGAGCTGCGCGGCACAGGACGTCCGCCGCCCGGCCGTACGCGAACTGGTAGCCGACATGGCAGCCCGTGACCGTCGCCGGGCACTGCCCGAGCTCCACCACTTCAGCCGCCAACTGGGAGTGCCAGCGTGAGTGACCAGCGACAAGCCGTTCCTCCAGATCGTGGTCTGCGCGGCCGGGGTCGCCGCCGACGTCGGCCGGCTGATCACGGCAGCACAGGAACGGCACTGGGACGTCGGCGTCGTCGCCACTCCGCAAGGACTCGGTTTCCTCGATGCGGAGGCGGTCGAGGCGCAGACCGGCCGCCCCATCCGCTCGGCCTGGCGGTCACCGGGGCAGCCGCGCCCGAGCCGTGCTGCGGATGCGATCGCGGTCGTCCCGGCCAGCTTCAACACGGTCAACAAGTGGGCTGCTGGGATCTCCGACAACCTCGCGCTGGGGATCCTGTGCGAGGCGCCCGCCATGGGCGTTCCGGTCGCCGTGCTGCCGTATCTGAACTCCGCCCAGGCCGCCCACCCTGCCTACCGCCGGAGTCTGGACCTGCTGCGGGACATGGGTGTCCTGATCGGCTCCTACGAGCCTCATCGGCCGAAGGCGGGCGGCGGGGCGGACCGCTACCGCTGGGAGGAAGTGCTGGAGCTGCTTGCCCCCGGCCTGTCCGTGCGGCGGTCGTAGGGCGGGGCCCGAGGAGCCAGGACCCCGCCCGATCTCCACGAAACCTAGAAGCCCCAGCTCAGGGCCACACCAGGCAATAAGGCTGATGCCCCGCCTCATGCAGCCGGTGTGAGAAGTCCTGCCACTCGTGCAGCAGCTGGTACACGTTGAACGCGTCCCGCGGTCCGCCGCGGTCCGGGACCGTCGACCAGATGAAGGCCGCCGCGCCGACCGCTTCCTCGCCGATGCCGCGCAGGGGGTCGACGACGGTCATCGGGAGTTTCACGACCGCGTAGTCGGGGTGCAGGACGACCAGTTCCAGCGGCGGGACCTTGTGCAGGGGGACGCCCTCGATGCCGGTGAGGACCATGGCGGCCATGGTCTCCGGCTTGATCTTGGTGAACATGCCGTTCATCCCGAGCTCGTCACCGCCGAGTTCCTCGGGGCGCATCGAGATCGGGACGCGGGCCGCGGTCGCGCCGTCGGGCGCGCCGAAGTACTTGTAGGTCACCCCCACCCGACCACCATTCCTGCTCCCCGCCCCCAGCCGGTCGGCCCGCTCCTCGAACCGGTCGGGTTCGCCGGGCGTGCCGTGTGTCTGACGTGCTTCGGTCGATTCCGCCGCCTCGCGCCGGTGCCTTCCCCGCCGGGCACGTCGAGGACCCAGGTCGTCGGTCCCCTCGCCCAGTCCGCCACCGCGATGCATATCTCCACCCGACTGCTTTTCTAGGACGCGTGGCCCCCGCCGCGCAACCCGATCATCGTGTCAGTGACCTCCCCCACGGCCGCTCGGCGAAACGTGCGGTGAAACATATGTCCGTCATATGTCCGCACGGCACCGGCAGCCCCCGCCCGTGCCGCCCGCGTGAGCTGCGTGGATGGCCTCCAGTCTGGCAGACGGCGCGGCGATCGGGCGGGTTGTCTACCCTGTTGAGGTCACCCTGGGCAACCAGAGGCCGGGCAGGGCGCCGCAGCAGGGTCCGGACAGGGTCCGCGCCCGCCGAGGGCGGGGCCCGAGCCGGTCAGGCAGGGTCCGATACGTCGGAGAAGGTCGAGAAGGTCGGAGAAGTCGCAGGTCATGAGCGAACTGGCATATCCATACGAAGCACCGGCCTCGCAGGCTCTGTTCGACCGCGCGGCGGCCGTCACGCCCGGCGGCGTGAACTCTCCGGTGCGGGCCTTCGGCGCCGTCGGCGGCACCCCCCGGTTCATGGTGTCCGGCACCGGGCCGTACCTGACCGACGCCGACGGACGCGAGTACGTCGACCTCGTCTGCTCCTGGGGGCCGATGATCCTCGGGCACGCCCACCCCGAGGTGGTCGCCGCCGTGCAGGAGGCGGTCGCGCGCGGGACGTCCTTCGGTACGCCCGCCGAGGGTGAGGTCGCCCTCGCGGAGGCGATGGTCGAGCGGGTCGCGCCGCTGGAGGAGGTGCGGCTGGTGTCCAGCGGCACCGAGGCCACCATGTCGGCCATCCGGCTCGCCCGCGGGTTCACGCGGCGGACCAAGGTGATCAAGTTCGCCGGGTGTTACCACGGTCACGTCGACTCGCTGCTCGCCGCCGCCGGCTCCGGCGTCGCCACCTTCGCGCTGCCCGACACCCCCGGCGTCACCGGCGCTCAGGCGAGCGACACGATCGTGCTGCCGTACAACGACCTCGACGCCGTGCACGCCGCCTTCGCCGCCCACCCCGGTGAGATCGCCTGCGTGATCACCGAGGCGTCGCCGGGCAACATGGGCGTCGTGCCGCCGCTGCCCGGGTTCAACCAGGGGCTGAAGGACGCGTGCGCCGCGAACGGCGCGCTGTTCGTGTCCGACGAGGTCATGACCGGGTTCCGGACCAGCCGCGCCGGGTGGTACGGGGTGGAAGGGGTCGTTCCCGACCTGATGACCTTCGGGAAGGTCATGGGGGGTGGGTTCCCCGCCGCCGCGTTCGGCGGGCGCGCCGACGTCATGGCGCACCTCGCCCCCGCCGGACCCGTCTACCAGGCCGGCACCCTCTCCGGGAACCCGGTCGCCACCGCCGCCGGGCTCGCCCAGCTGCGGCTGCTCGACGACGCCGCGTACGCGAAGGTCAACGCCGTGTCGGAGCAGATCCAGGGCCTGGTCACCGACGCGCTGAGCAAGGAGGGCGTCGCGCACACCCTCCAGACCGCCTCCAACATGTTCTCCGTGTTCTTCACCGACGGTCCGGTGCGCAACTACGAGGACGCCAAGGCGCAGGAGTCCTTCCGCTTCACCGCCTTCTTCCACTCCCTCCTCGCGCACGGCGTCTATCTGCCGCCGTCCTCCTTCGAGTCCTGGTTCGTGTCCACCGCCCACGACGAGCGGGCCGTCCAGCGCATCGCCGACGCCCTTCCGGCGGCGGCCCGCGCGGCTGCGGAGGCGTCCGCGTGAGCCACGACAACGACGAGCTGACCGTCGTCCACGTGATGCGGCACGGCGAGGTGGAGAACCCCACCGGAGTCCTCTACGGCCGCCTGCCCGGCTACCACCTCTCCGAGCTGGGCCGGCGGATGGCCGACCGGGTCGCCGACCACCTCGCCCCGCGCGACGTGACGTACGTCGTGGCCTCCCCGCTGGAGCGGGCGCAGGAGACGGCGACGCCGATCGCCAAGGCGCACGGTCTCGACCTGGCCACCGACGCCCGGCTCATCGAGGCCGACAACGTCTTCCAGGGCAAGACCTTCGGCATCGGCGACGGCGCGCTGCGCCGGCCCGCCAACTGGAAGCACGTGGTCAACCCGTTCAGGCCGTCCTGGGGCGAGCCGTACGTCGACCAGGTGGTGCGGATGATGGGCGCGCTGGACGCGGCCAAGGAGCGGGCGCGCGGCCACGAGGCCGTGGTCGTCAGCCACCAGCTGCCGATCTGGACGCTGCGCTCGTACGTCGAGCGGCGGCGGCTGTGGCACGACCCGCGCAAGCGGCAGTGCACGCTCGCCTCCCTGACGACCTTCACCTACCGGGGCGACCGGATCGTGTCCGTCGGCTACACCGAGCCCGCCCGCGACCTCGTCCCCGCCCACCTCCTCGCCGGGGCCAGGCCCGCCAAGGGGCAGGGCAAGGCGTACGGGGCCTGACGGCGGCCCGCACCGGACCGCCGTAAGTCCCGGCGATCTGTGGCGCTCGTTACGGAATCCGCACATATTTCCGGAACCCGCCCGTTCGTCTCGTCCTCTGACTGGGTGACCACCAGAGGACGTGACGAACGAGGTTGCGATGCGCACTTCCACCCGCACTCTCACCCGCAGGGGGATGCTCGGACTCGGCGCGGGCGCCGCGGCCGCCGCCGGGCTCGCGGGCTGCGGCACCGGCTCCCACTCATCGCCGGGCGGCTCGCACCAGGCCGGCGGTTCCGCGAAGCCCTCACCCTCCGGCGGCGACCGGGCACCCGCGAAGCCCATCGGGGACGGCTCGACGTCGTACACGGGCAGGCAGCCGCACCAGCCGGAGGCGCCCGTGCCGCTGGAGCCCGGCCAGACCCCGCCGCAGTTCGTCGTCTTCTCCTGGGACGGCGCGGGGGAGGTCGGCAACGGGCTCTTCCCCCGCTTCCTCGACCTCGCCCGCGAGCACGGCGCGCACATGACCTTCTTCCTCTCGGGGCTGTACCTGCTGCCCGAGTCGAAGAAGCGCCTCTACGACCCGCCGAACAACCCGCGCGGCGCCTCCGACATCGGCTACCTCACCGACGCCCACATCAAGGACACCCTCACCGGCGTCCGCCGCGCCTGGCTGGACGGGCACGAGATCGGCACCCACTTCAACGGCCACTTCTGCGGCGGCGCCGGCACGGTCGGGAACTGGACGCCGGCGCAGTGGCGCAGCGAGATCGACCAGGCGAAGTCGTTCGTGAAGGAGTGGCGGACCAACACCGGCTGGACGGACCTGCCGTCGCTGCCCTTCGACTACGACAAGGAACTCGTCGGCGGGCGCACGCCCTGTCTCCTCGGCCAGGACAACCTGCTGCCCACCGCCCGGGAACTGGGCTGGCGCTACGACGCCTCCTCGCCCGGCGGCCTCCAGGTGTGGCCGGCGAAGAAGGACGGGATCTGGGACCTGCCGTTGCAGCAGATACCTTTCCCCGGCCACTCCTTCGAGGTGCTGTCCATGGACTACAACATCCTCGCCAACCAGTCGGTCAACTCGACCAAGGCACCCGCCCACAACTACCCGGGCTGGCGCGAACAGGCCACGAACGCCTACATATCCGGCTTCAAGCGGGCATACGAGACGAACCGGGCACCCTTCTTCATCGGCAACCACTTCGAGGAGTGGAACGGCGGCATCTACATGGACGCCGTCGAGAACGCCCTCGAGCACATCGCGCGGGAGAAGGAGAAGGGCGAGGACGTCCGGCTCGTCTCCTTCCGCCAGTTCACCGACTGGCTGGACGTGCAGAAGCCCGAGGTGCTGGCCAAGCTCCGCACCGTGGGGGTGGGGCAGCGGCCCGCCGGTGGCTGGAGCGCGTTCCTCAAGGAGGCGTCGGCCTCCTCGACCCCGTCGGGGAACGCCGCCTGAAATGCGGGTTTCCGCCCGTGAGGGGGGTGCGCAAGATCCCCGGAACGGACATGCGAAACTTTTCACATGAGTGCCGCCAGCCGCGCCCCCCTGCGCTCGACCCGCACCGCCGCCCGCGTCCGTGACCGCGTCCGCCGCCGCGCCGCCCTCGCCGTCGGCGCGGCCGTCTCGGCGCTGCTCGTGTCCGCCTGCGGCTCCGGCGGCACCTCGGGAGGCGGCGGCGAGACCGGCTTCATCACCGGCGCGGACGGCATCTCCACCGCCGGCAAGGGTGAGCGGGCCGACGCCCCCGACCTGTCCGGCGAGACCGTCGACGGGGGGCACCTCGACGTCGACGACTACAAGGGCAAGGTCGTCGTCCTCAACGTGTGGGGCTCCTGGTGCCCGCCCTGCCGCGCCGAGGCCAAGAACTTCGAGAAGGTCTACCAGGACGTCAAGGACCAGGGCGTCCAGTTCGTCGGCATCAACACCCGGGACACCTCCACGGGCCCGGCCCGCGCCTTCGAGAAGGAGTTCGGCGTCAGCTACCCGAGCCTGTACGACCCGGCCGGCAAGCTGATGCTCCGCTTCGAGAAGGGCACCCTCAACCCGCAGGCCATCCCCTCCACGCTCATCATCGACCGGGACGGCAAGGTCGCCGCGCGCACCCTCCAGGCGCTCAGCGAGGAGAAGCTCCGCACGATGCTGGAGCCGTACCTCCCGGGCGAGCCGGACGAGTCGGAGAAGTGACGTGAGCGCACTGTCCACGCTCGCCGTGGCGGGCACCAACGGCACCGTGCTCAACGGCGCCCTGCTGGTGGCCCTGCCCATCGCGTTGCTCGGCGGCCTCGTCTCCTTCTTCTCGCCCTGCGTCCTGCCGCTCGTCCCCGGCTACCTCTCCTACGTGACCGGCGTCACCGGCACCGACCTGGCCGAGGCCCGGCGCGGGCGGATGGTCACGGGCGCGTCGCTGTTCGTCCTCGGCTTCACCGCCGTGTTCGTCTCCAGCGGTGCGCTGTTCGGCTACTTCGGCCAGACGCTCCAGGAGAACCAGGACGTCCTGACCAGGGTGCTGGGCGTGTTCATGGTCGCCATGGGCGTCTTCTTCATGGGCCTGATGCCCTGGTTCACCCAGCGCGAGTTCCGCTTCCACAAGAAGCCCGTGAACGGCCTGATCGGCGCCCCCGTGCTGGGCGCGCTGTTCGGCATCGGCTGGACGCCCTGCATCGGCCCGACCCTCGCGTCCGTCCTGGCGCTCTCCGCCGACCAGGGCACCGCCGGCCGCGGCGCCATACTGACCGTGGCGTACTGCGTCGGCCTCGGCGTCCCCTTCGTGCTCGCCGCGG
The DNA here is from genome assembly GCF_044142145.1 of Streptomyces sp. BK79. NCBI lineage: Bacteria > Bacillati > Actinomycetota > Actinomycetes > Kitasatosporales > Streptomycetaceae > Streptomyces > Streptomyces sp. BK79. Next base: position 129,129 of record NZ_JBHVOC010000020.1, on the reverse strand, counting down.
TCGCCTTCCGCAAGGCGCTCGGCGCGTTCGGCTGGATCAAGCGCCACTATGTCTGGGTGATGCGGGTCGGCGGCGGCATGATGATCGCGACCGGCCTGCTCCTGCTGACCGGCGTGTGGGACAGCATCGTGCAGGACATGCAGACCTGGTCCAACGGCTTCACTGTAGGGATCTGACCGATGAGCGACACCAAAACGGGCAAGACCCCGACGGGCACCCCGCAGGACACCCCGGCGACCGGCGACGACCAGGACCTCGGCGCCGCCGGCTCCCAGCTCTCCACCGCCCCGAGGGAAGAGGCCCCGAACCTCCCCTCCCTCGGCGTCGTCGGCTGGATCCGCTGGTTCTGGCGCCAGCTCACCTCGATGCGGGTGGCGCTGCTGCTGCTCCTGCTGCTGTCGCTGGGCGCCATCCCGGGGTCGCTGATCCCGCAAGAGGGCGTCGACGCCATGAAGGTCGAGGAGTTCCGCGAGAACCACGACGTCCTGGCGCCGCTCTACGACAAGCTGGGCCTCTTCCACGTCTACAGCTCGGTGTGGTTCTCCGCGATCTACATCCTGCTGTTCGTCTCCCTCATCGGCTGCATCGTCCCGCGCACCTGGCAGTTCGTCGGCCAGCTGCGCGGTCGCCCGCCGGGCGCCCCCCGGCGGCTGAACCGGCTGCCCGCGTACACCACGTGGCGCACCGAGGCCGCACCCGAGCAGGTCCGCGAGGCCGCGCTCACGCTGCTGGGCAAGCGCCGCTTCCGCGCCCACACCGTCGGCGACGCCGTCGCCGCCGAGAAGGGCTACCTGCGCGAGGCCGGCAACCTGGCCTTCCACATCGCGCTGATCGTGATGCTGATCGCCTTCGCCTGGGGCCAGCTCTTCAAGTACGAGGGCAACAAGCTGATCGTCGAGGGCGACGGCTTCTCCAACACGCTCACCCAGTACGACGACTTCAAGTCCGGCAACCTCTTCGACCCGGACCACGACCTCGCCCCCTTCAGCTTCACCCTGAAGAACTTCCACGGCACCTACGAGGCGTCCGGCCCCAACCGCGGCACCCCGCGCATCTACGAGGCCACGGTCGACTACAGCGAGGGCGCCTACGGCGAGGAGAAGTCGACCACCATCAAGGTCAACGAGCCGCTGGAGATCGACGGCTCCAAGGTCTACCTCGTCAGCCACGGCTACGCGCCCGTCCTCACCATCAGGGACGCCGAGGGCGAGGTCGTCATGGACAAGGAGGCGACCGCGCTGCTGCCGCTGGACGCCAACGTCACCTCCTCCGGTGCCGTCATGGTCCGCGACGGCTACCGCAACGCGAAGGGCGAGAAGGAGCAGCTCGGCTTCAACGCGTTCTTCCTGCCGACCTACGGCGGCGAGGGCAGCACCATGCTGTCGACCTTCCCCGCGCTGATGAACCCGATGCTGGCGCTCTCCGCCTACCACGGCGACCTCGGCGTCGACGCGGGCTTCGCGAAGAGCATCTACCAGCTCGACAAGACCAACCTGGAGGAGTTCAAGGGCTCCGACGGCGAGCTGTTCAAGAAGCAGCTCAAGGTCGGCGAGACCATGACCCTCCCGAACGGCGCGGGCACCGTCACCTTCGACGGCGTCCAGGAGTGGGCCGGCTTCCAGGTCACCCAGCAGCCCGCCAGCGGCTGGGCGCTCGCCGGTGCCGTCGCCGCCATCCTCGGACTCGCCGGCTCCCTGTTCATCCAGCGCCGCCGCGTCTGGGTGCGGGCGGTCCGGGGCGCCGACGGCGTCACGGTCGTCGAGATGGCCGGCCTCGGACGCAGCGAGTCCGCGAAGGTCCCCGAGGAACTCGGCGACCTCGCCGGGATCCTGTACGAGCGGGCGCCCGACGCGCCGGAGAACGCGCCGGAGAACCCGCCGGAGAACGACGACACCCCCGATTCCCCCGACACCCACGCCGTACCTGCCGAAGGGGCTGAGAAGTGACTCTCGCCACCGCAACCCACCTGGCCGCCGCGGCCAACGAGGACCTCGCGAGTCTCAGCAACACGCTGATCTACTCCGCGATGGCGGTCTACACCCTCGCGTTCTTCGCCCACATCGCCGAGTGGCTCTTCGGCAGCCGCAGCAAGGTCGGCCGCACCGCCGCCGCGCTCACCGCGGCCGGCGAGGGGAAGGCGAACGGCAAGGCCGCCCCGGCCGTCACCGTGAAGAAGGCCGGCGGCACCGCCGTGCTGGAGCGGCCGAAGGTCGTCGTCCGGGCAGCGTCCGGCTCCCGCGACGTGCCCGACGGGCCCGGCGCCCACGGCGGCACCGAGAAGGGCGACCTCTACGGCCGTATCGCCATCTCGCTCACCGTGCTCGCCTTCGCCATCGAGGCGGGCGGAGTGATCACCCGCGCGCTGTCCGTGAAGCGGGCGCCGTGGGGCAACATGTACGAGTTCAACATCACGTTCACGACGGTCGCCGCCGGCGTGTACCTGGTGCTGCTCGCCCTCAGGAAGAACGTCCGCTGGCTGGGCCTGCCGCTGACCACCACCGTCCTGCTCGACCTCGGCCTCGCGGTGACCGTCCTCTACACCGCCAGCGACCAGCTCGTCCCGGCCCTGCACTCGTACTGGCTGTACATCCACGTCTCCACGGCGATCTTCTGCGGCGCGGTCTTCTACGTCGGCGCGGTCGGCACGATCCTGTACCTCTTCAAGGACAGCTTCGAGAACAAGCTCGCGAACGGCGGCGAACCCGGCCGTTTCGCCAGCTCCGTCCTGGACCGGCTGCCCGCCGCGGCCTCCCTCGACAAGTTCGCCTACCGCGTCAACGCCGCGGTCTTCCCGCTGTGGACGTTCACGATCATCGCGGGCGCGATCTGGGCGGGCGACGCCTGGGGCCGTTACTGGGGCTGGGACCCCAAGGAGGTCTGGTCCTTCATCACCTGGGTCGCCTACGCCTGCTACCTGCACGCCCGCGCCACCGCCGGCTGGAAGGGCCGCAAGGCCGCCTACCTGGCCCTGGCCGCCTTCGCGTGCTGGCTGTTCAACTACTACGGCGTCAACATCTTCGTCTCCGGCAAGCACTCCTACGCCGACGTGGGCCTGGGCGCCCTCCAGTCCGTGGGCTTCTGACACGCCGGACCGGAGGACGGGCCGCACCACCCGGCCTAGGGCCTGTCTGACAATTCCCGCCTGCCTCGCGACGCCATGCACGCTCCCCCAGAGGGGGCACCCCCACTCGCCGCACCGGGCGCAGAGCCGAGTACATCCAGTACGAGGCTCTACGCCCGGCACGCCGAGAGCACGCACCTGACGCCGCGAGGCCGCCCTCCGGGCGACGACGCGAATTGTCAGACAGGCCCTAGGGCCGCGGGCGCGCGACGCCCCTGACCACGTCCCGCAGCCGCTCCACGTACAGCCGCAGGTTCTTGTGGGCGACGTCGGTGTCCGGGTGGCGGGCGGCGAACCAGAGGCCCTCCTGGAGGCGGGTGACCCAGGCGCACACCTGGTCGCCGTAGGAGACCCGGAGCAGGGCGTACGCGGTCTGCTCCGGCCACCGGCCGGCACCCGGGACGTCGCGGGCGTCGACGTAGGAGACGATCGAGTACAGGTCGGGCGAGGTGGGGCGGAAGTCCGTGCCGAGCAGGCGCAGCACCCGGTCGATCGGCATCCGGGACATGCGCCGGTTGGCCTGGAGTTCGGCCCGTACGGTGCGCAGGGCGGCCGGGAAGTCGTGGGCCCGCGCCACCGGGACCTCGATCGGCGCGCCGCCGACGTACCAGCCCACCGACTCCGACCACTGGGACCGCGACCGGGTGTGGAAGGGCACGACGGTGCGGTAGACGGACTCGCCGCCGATCTCGTGGACGATGAGCGCCGTGGCGGCCAGGACACCGACGAGGCTGCCGCCGTAGGGCCGGCAGTACGCCTCGAACGCGGCGGCGTCGGCGGCGTCCACCAGCGGCTCGCGCATCAGCTTCTGCTCGGGCAGCGTGCCCCCGGGCTCCAGGCCGAGGTCGACGGGGAAGGAGGGCAGCCGCCCGTCGCAGCGCCGGATGAACTCCCGCCAGCGGGTGACGACGTCGTGGGTGCCGTCGATCCGGTCCGCGTCCGCCCGCTCGGCCTCGCAGAAGTCGACGTAGCTGCCGACCCGGGGGTGCGGCACGGTCCGGCCCTCGACCCCGGCCGTGTACAACTCGCCGACCTCGGCGGGGATGCGGTAGAGGGAGTAGGCGTCCACGTTGCTGTGGTCGAAGGCCATGTACACGCTGACGCCGTCGTCGCGGACGACCGCCGTGTAGATGAGGTTGGGCCAGCGCAGGGCGTCCGCGACGCCGTCGAAGCGGTCCTGGAGGTGCCGGGCCAGCTCCGTCGCGTCCGGGAAGTCGCCGACGTCCTCGCGCTGCAGGGACACCGCGTCCGCGTCGAGGGTGAACCGCCGCATGGCGTCACCGTCCGCGCCGCCCCAGCGGAAGCCGCTGCGCAGCGTCTCGTGCCGCAGGGTCCAGGCACGCAGCGCCTCCTGGAGCACGTCGAGGTCGACGGGGCCCGGGATGTCGAAGGCCGCGCCGAGCCAGGTCGGCACGAACAGACCGTCCTCGCGCACCGATCGGGCCGTGCGGATGTGCGACTCCTGGATGTACGCGGGGGGCCGCTCGTCCTCGGGCAGCGCCGCCGCGGCCTCGACGGTCGCCGGACTGAGCGTCCACTCGACGAGGCGCCCGGGCCGGATCTCGCAGCGGTGGATGTCGGTCAGTCGCACGAGGGGTCTCCGTTCGCAGATGTACAGACCCGACCAAGGGAATGCCGATCCGGCGACCGCGCACCTGGTGTGTCGGCACGGTTCAACGGAACGGATGGCCCCTCGAACGGCGGTACGGCACCGCCTCGGGGCGGCCCGTCCCGCCGTGGTCCGGGGCGGTGATCAGCGGAGAGACTGGTGATTTACGCGATGCGGGCGGCGCGCGGCGGCACCGACACTGCGGCGACCGCGCCACCACCCGCCCCGCACCCGGAGGTGCCGATGTCCGGCCGCCCGTTCACCACAGACAAGGCAAGGATCCCGCGACCCCCGTCGCCGACGTCCTGGACGCGCCGCTTACGCGGGGCGCTGGCCGGCGCCCTCCTGCTGGCGGCGGCCGGTCTGGGCGGTGCCGCCGGTCCCGCCGCCGCGGCGGCCGACGGCACGACCGTCCCCACCCGGTACGGGCAGGTCCGGGGCCAGGCGGGAGCGTCCGCGCACGACTACCTCGGCATCCCCTACGCCGCGCCGCCGGTGGGGGAGCTGCGCTGGAAGCCCCCCGCCCCGCCCGCGCGCTGGACCGGCGTCCGCGACGCCACCGCGCCCGGCGACCCCTGCATGCAGGGGAACTCCTCCACCCCCTGGGGCGACCTGGCCGGACCCGGCACGCCCAGCGAGGACTGCCTCTACCTCAACGTCCACACGCCCGCCGAGCGCTCCCCGCGCGAGCGTCCCGTCATGGTCTGGATGCACGGCGGCGGCTTCACCATCGGCTCCGGGACCTTCTACGACGGCGGCGAACTGGCCGCCCGGGGCGACGTGGTCGTCGTGACCCTCAACTACCGCCTGGGCGCCTTCGGTTACCTCGCCCACCCCGGCCTGGCCGAGGAGTCCCCCGAGGGCGTCTCCGGCAACTACGGCCTGCTCGACCAGCAGGCGGCCCTGCGCTGGGTGCGGCAGAACATCGCGGCCTTCGGCGGCGACCCGGGCAACGTGACGATCTTCGGGGAGTCGGCGGGCGGCGGCAGCGTCTGCCAGCACCTCGTCTCACCGCGCACGCTCGGCCTGTACGACCGTGCCATCGCCCAGTCGGGCTGCGGCTTCCCGCTGCCCACCCAGGAGTCGCAGCAGCGCACCGGCACCTCCTGGGCCGGCACCCTGGGCTGCGCCGACGTCGCCTGCCTGCGTTCCAGGCCCGCCGCTGAACTGCTCACCGCCTCCCTCACCCCGGGCACCCGCTGGGTTCCCAACGTCGACGGCCGCGTCCTGCCCCTCCAGATCGCGGACGCGCTGGAGAGCGGCCGGTTCCACCGCGTCCCCGTCCTCCAGGGCACCACCGCCGACGAGGGCCGCCTCACCGTGGCGACCACGTACGACCTGGCCGGACGCCAACTGACGGCAGCCGGTTACCCGGTGGCCGTCCGCGCCCTCTACGGCGACCGGGCCGACGCGATTCTGGCCCGCTACCCGCTCTCCGGCCACGGCACCCCCGCCGAGGCCCTGGGCGCGATCCTCACCGACTCCCAGTTCGCCTGCCTCCAGTCCCGCACGGCCCGCCTGATGGCCGGCCACACCCGCTCCTACCAGTACGAGTTCGCCGACCGCCGCTCCATGGACCACCTGAACCTGCCGATCAGCTTCCCGATCGGCGCCCCGCACGGCTCGGAGATCCGCTACGTCTTCGGCGGCGTCTCGGGCACCCCCGCCCAGAACGCCCTCGCGGCGAAGATGCTCGGCTACTGGACCAAATTCGCCCACACCGGCGTCCCTTACGCGGCGAACGCCCCGCGCTGGAACCAGTACCCCCAGGTCCAGATCCTCGCCCCCGAGGCGATCACGGCGTCGACGACCTTCCCCGAGGACCACAAGTGCGACCTGTGGCTCACGGAACGCCCGTAGTACACCGCCGCCCCTCCACCTCCCCCGGGCCCCGACACGGCCCGGGGGAGGCCCTGACCCGCGTCCACCGGCCCACGGCGCCGGTCCACTCGCCTGGGTGAACACCACCGGCCGGGCCGGTTGCCGGTGGCCCCAACTCCCCTACTCTCAGCGCATTGACCGCTGACATATGTCAGCCGGGTCACGGCGGGCTTCCGCGCCGGAAGACGTCGCGGACCCCATCGTCGAATTCACCGCACAGGGACTGGGCAACCGCCCGGCCAAGCACCTCTGGAGGAACCTGGTGGCCGTGGACCTTTCCTTCTACAAGTCCTACATCTCCGAGGAAATCCGCGACGAGGGTCGCGCCCAGCGTGGTGCCGAGGACGTCCTGATCGTCCTTGAGCAGCGCGGTCTCGCAGTCACCGACGAGGTGCGTGCACGCATCACGTCATGTGACGACCCCGAGGTCCTCCGCCATTGGCTCACCCGGGCCGTCACCGCCCCCACGGCCGAGCGGATCTTCGAGGACGAGTGACGCCGTCGCGCCTCACTCATTCCGGTCCCGCGCCGACCGACCTCCAGATCCGTTCCGGCAGGACCCGCGCGGCCTCCTCCAGGTCGATGTCCCGGATGCCGGCGAGCCAGCGACGGGCCATCGCGACGACCGGGCCGAGGATCAGCGTCTCCAGCAGGGGCTGGGGGAGCGGCGCGAGGGTGCCGGACGCGATGTGCGGCCGGGCCCAGGCGGCGAACGCCGAGACGGTGTCGGCGTGCTGGTCCCGGGCCTCCTGCGCCTTCTTCATCATCCGTTCGTCGGCGTACGGGGAGTGGAGGAGCATCGCGGCCCCGGGGTGGTCGCGCACGAAGGCCATGTACGTCTCCACCACCGCCCGGATCCCGGCACGCGCGTCGGTGGTGGCGGTCAGCGCGGTGATCAGCTCGCCGAGCAGCCGCGCCGTCCAGCGTTCCGTGAGAGCCGTGAGCAGCCCGTCGAGGCTGCCGAAGTGGTGGTAGAGGCTGCCGAGGCTGACGCCGCTCATCTTGGTGACCGCGCTGACCGTGACTCCCTGCTCGCCCGACTCGGTGTAGAGGCGCAGCGCGGCGTCCAGGAGCAGGTCGGCGGTGACCTCACCGCGGTGTTGCTTGGGGCTCATGGGCAGGCTCTCGTCGTCGGGAAGGGGCGTCGTACGGCGTCGCGCGGCATGTTCTAGAACGTATTTCTAGAAACCTCTTCCAATTCTACGCACCGCTGACCCAGACTGTCCCTGCCGGGCCCGCGCGTCCGCCCGATCGGAGGGGAGCGGGCGGGCCGCGGGCCCAGGGGTGCGGAGGGATGAATTTCTAGAGTGGTTTTCTAGAAAGCTGTTTCGGTCTGTGCGCGGGCGCTGCACACTGCGCCCATGACCGGACCAGAAGCTCCCCGGAGCCCACAGCGCGATCCGCACGCGCCCACTCGCCGGGACTGGCTGACCTGCGGTGGCTGCCTCCTCGTCGTCGCCGCCCTGATCGGAGGTGTGGTGTGGCTGTTCACGTCACTCGGTCCCGACGACGACGGCGGCGCGTCTTCGGCCTCGGCCTCGTCCTCGTCCGCGGCGGCCGGTTCCCCGCCCTCCCCGCCCGCGACCGGCACGCCGAGCGCCGACGACCCGTACGCCGGGGGCCCTTCCCCGAGCGCGTCGCCGCCCGACCCGTACGACTCCGGCACCTGCCTCGACGGAACGCTGCCCGACTCCACCACCGCGCAGTCGGTGAGCGATGTCGACCGGGTCCCCTGCTCGTCGCCGGACGCGCACTACAAGGTGATCCAGACCTTTCCGTTCACCTCCGAACTGAGCAGGTGCGAGGCCAACTCCCGTACGGAGTACGCTTTTTCCTCGCGTTACACGATCAATGGTGCCACCATCAACGAGTACGTCTACTGCCTGGTGGGGCTCGGCTCGTACGCCCGCGGCCAGGCGGTTCGGTGAACGGGGATGTGCAGTGAACGGGGAGACCGGGTTCGACCTCGCGGGCAGCGGGGCCGACCCACTGGAGGACGAGGACCCGAGGCACGTCGGGTCGATCCCGTTGCTGGGGCGTCTCGGTGCCGGCGGCATGGGGCGTGTCTATCTGGGCGTCCACGAGGGGCGGTTCGCGGCGGTCAAGCAACTGCTGCCGTCGTTCGTCGCGGAGGACAAGGACTTCCTGCGCCGCTTCGGGCACGAGCTGGACAATCTCGGCCGGTTGCCCGAGAGGGCGACGGCCGCGCTCCTGGCGGGTGACCGCGACGCCCGCCCGCCGTGGTTCGCGACGGCGTACGTACCGGGCCTGACGCTCACTCAGGCGCTGGAGGCGCACGGCGGCCCGCTGCCGGCCGAGGCGCTGTGGCTGCTCCTGCGGGAGACCGCCTCGGGCCTCGCCGCGGTGCACGGGCTGGACATGGTCCACCGGGACATCAAGCCGTCCAACGTGATGCTCACCCTGGACGGCGTCGTCCTGATCGACTTCGGGGTGGCGCGGGCCGCCGAGCAGAGCCAGGTGACGCGGACCGGGATGGTGGTCGGCACCCCCGCGTACATGTCGCCCGAGCAGGCCTCGGGCAAGCGCGTGTCGACCGGCGCGGTGGACGTGTTCGCGCTGGGCTCGGTGATGGCGTACGCGGCCGGCGGACAGCCGCCGTTCGGGGACGAGTCGGGGCACGGGGTCCTGTACCGGATCGTGCACGAGGCGCCCGACCTGGACGCGCTGCGCGCCGTCGACCGTGAGCTGGCCGAGGTGGTGGAGTCCTGCCTGGACAAGGACCACGAGGGCAGGCCGACGGCGGCCGAACTGGTGGAGATCGCGGACCGGCACGGGCCGTTCGACGCGCCGCTGTGGCCCGAGGCGGTGAGCGGCCCGCTGGCCGAGCGGGCGGCCTTCGCCTCGACGGTCCCGGAACCCGGGGAACTGGCCCAGCCGCCCGAGGAGGCGCCTTCCGCCCCTTCCGCCCCTGCCGCGCCGGCCGTCCCGGTGCTGCCGGGCGAACAGCCGGTGAAGCGCGAGCGGCGTGGGCGTACCAAGGTGCTGGCGATCGTGGTCCCGGTCGCCGTCACGGGGGCGACGCTCGGCGTCACGCTGCTCCCGTACGTGGTGAGCGACTCCGACAAGGGCCGGGACGCGGGCGCGGCGCCCGCGGCGACCGGCTCCGCGACGCCGGGCCCCGCGGCCTCCGCCACCGGCTCGCCCGGCCCGAGCGCCTCCGCCTCCCGGAGCCCGGACGGCGGGAAGAAGGACAAGGGCGAGGACGGCGGTAAGGGCGACGGCAAGGACGGTGACGGCGCCGCTCCCGGCGCGGGCGCCGGCGGGGGCGGCGACGCGGTTGCCGAGGCGGGGGCGTCCGGCGAGGGCTCGGACACGGGCGGGTCCGGCGGGGCGTCGAGCACCGGCGGCTCGTCCGGCTCGGGCGGCGCGTCCGGCACGGGCGGCTCGTCGTCGAGCACCGGCGGTACGTCCGGCTCCGGCGGCGGGTCAGGGGCGAGCGGTTCCACTGGGGGCGACTCGGGGGACGGCGAGTCCACGTCGGACACCTTCATGCTGAAGAACGGGTCGAGCGGGAAGTGCATGTACGTCGGCACCCCCGTCGACGACGGCACCTGCTCGGGCGACATCGCCGTCTTCCGCTTCCAGAGCACCTCGGGCGGGGCCTTCAGAATCCTCAACCTCGGCACGGCCGAGTGCATCCACTCCAGGACCGCGAACGCCTGGCTCGTCAAGGACACCTGCGGCTCGTTCGGAGGAGAGTGGCAGCAGGGCGCGGACGGCTCGCTCAGGAACCTCAACACGGGCGGCTGCCTCGACCTCAACCGCCGGGCGTCCAGGATCGGCCTGACCACCACGACCTGCACCGGCTCCGCCTCCCAGCGCTGGACCAGGATCTGACGGAGGCGGGACCGACGGAGGAGGAGGGCGCGGGGAGGGTCAGGCCTCGTCGCGCTTGCCGCCCCTGCGGTCCTCGTCGTCCTCGGAGCCGCCACGCCCGGTGTTCCGGGGGCCGTCCTCGCCCCGGTCCTGGTCCTGGCCCTTGTCCTTGTCCGCGTCACCGGGCCGGTCGCCCAGCGACTTGAGGAAGTCGGGGTTGTCGTCCGGCGCCACCCACTGCCGCCGTCCGCCGCCCTGCCAGGGCGACGTCCCGGCCGGGTGCCGCTTCTTGCCGGCGATGAGCCACGAGAGGGAGCCGGCCAGCGGGAACAGCAGCACGAGGATCGCCCACAGGGGCTTGGGCATGTGGCGGATGTCCTGGTCCTTCGTGCTGATGCAGTCGATGAACGCGTACACGCTCAACGCCAGGGGGACGAGGAACATCAGTACCCGGAGCATGCGGCCTCTTCCAGCGAAAGCGGTGGGGTACAGGGTCGGTACAGGGCCAGCGTAACGGCTCGGGGATACTGGACCGCATGGCTTACGACGATCTTCGCTCCCTGCTCAGGGCTCTGGAGCGCGAGGGCGACCTCAAGCGCATCAAGGCCGAGGTCGATCCGTACCTGGAGGTCGGGGAGATCGTCGACCGGGTGAACAAGGCCGGCGGCCCCGCGCTGCTCTTCGAGAACGTGAAGGGCTCCGACATGCCCCTCGCGATGAACGTCTTCGGCACCGACCGGCGCCTGCTCAAGGCCCTCGGCCTGAAGTCGTACTCCGACATCTCGGACAAGATCGGCGGCCTGCTCCGCCCCGAGCTGCCGCAGGGCTTCGTCGGCATCCGCGAGGCCTTCGGCAAGCTCGGCGCGATGACGCACGTACCGCCGAAGAAGGTGAAGCCGGGCAGCGCCCCCGTCCAGGAGGTCGTCCTCACCGGCGACGACGTGGACCTCGACCGCCTCCCCGCCCTCTTCACCTGGCCCGACGACGGCGGCTCCTTCTTCAACCTGGGCCTCACCCACACCAAGGACCCGGAGACGGGCATCCGCAACCTGGGCCTCTACCGTCTCCAGCGCCACGACAAGCGCACCATCGGCATGCACTGGCAGATCCACAAGGACAGCCGCAACCACTACCAGGTGGCCGCCCGGCGCGGCGAGCGGCTGCCGGTCGCGATCGCCTTCGGCTGCCCGCCCGCCGTGACGTACGCCTCCACCGCCCCGCTCCCCGGCGACATCGACGAGTACCTCTTCGCCGGGTTCCTCCAGGGCAAGCGGATCGAGATGGTCGACTGCAAGACCGTCCCGCTCCAGGTGCCGGCGCAGGCGGAGGTCGTCATCGAGGGCTGGCTGGAGCCCGGCGAGATGCTCCCCGAGGGCCCCTTCGGCGACCACACCGGCTTCTACACCCCGCAGGAGCCCTTCCCCGCCCTGAAGATCGACTGCGTGACGATGCGGAAGCGCCCGCTGCTCCAGTCGATCGTGGTCGGACGGCCCCCGACGGAGGACGGGCCGCTGGGGAAGGCCACCGAGCGCTTCTTCCTGCCCCTGCTGAAGATCATCGTGCCGGACATCGTGGACTACCACCTCCCCGAGGCCGGCGGCTTCCACAACTGCGCGATCGTCTCGATCGACAAGAAGTACCCCAAGCACGCCCAGAAGGTCATGCACGCCATCTGGGGCGCCCACATGATGTCCCTGACCAAGCTGATCGTGGTCGTCGACTCCGACTGTGACGTCCACGACCTGCACGAGGTCGCCTGGCGGGCGCTCGGCAACACCGACTACGCCCGCGACCTCACGGTCGTCGAAGGCCCGGTCGACCATCTCGACCACGCCTCCTACCAGCAGTTCTGGGGCGGCAAGGCCGGCATCGACGCGACGAAGAAGCTGCCCGAGGAGGGGTACACGCGGGACGGGGGCTGGCCGGACATGGTGCTGTCCGACCCGGAGACGGCGGCGAAGGTCGACCGCCGCTGGAAGGAGTACGGACTGTGACGTCGGCTTCCGCCGCGCTGCCGCAGCAGCCGGGGCGCACCAAGGCGTTCCTGCGCCTGGTGATGATCGAGCACTCGGTGTTCGCGCTGCCCTTCGCCTATATCGCCGCGCTGACCGCGATGTACCTGTGGGACGAGAACATCCACTGGGGCCGGCTGCTCCTGGTCACCGTCGCCATGGTCGGCCTGCGCACCTTCGCCATGGCCGTCAACCGGATCATCGACCGCGAGATCGACGCCCGCAACCCGCGCACCGCCCACCGCGAGCTGGTCACCGGCGCGATGTCGGTCAAGCACGCCTGGACCGGCGCGCTGATCGCCCTGGTCGTCTTCCTGGGCGCGGCGGCCCTGCTCAACCCGCTCTGCCTGGCCCTGGCGCCCGTCGCGGTGATCCCGATGGTGGTCTACCCGTACGGCAAGCGGTTCACGAACTTCCCGCAGGCCATCCTCGGTCTCGCCCAGGCGATGGGCCCGATCGGCGGCTGGCTGGCGATCACCGGTGAGTGGTCCTGGGAGGCGGTGATCCTCGGCCTCGCGGTCGGCGTCTGGATCGGCGGCTTCGACCTGATCTACGCCTGCCAGGACGTCGAGACCGACCGGCAGGTCGGCGTGAAGTCCGTCCCGGCCCGCTTCGGCGTCCCGGCGGCAGTCTGGGGCGCCCGCGCCTGCCACACCGTCACCACCGCCCTGTTCGCCTGGTACGCCGTCGCCACCGACGCCGGCGTCTTCTTCTGGCTCGGCCTGCTGATCGTCGCGGGCGCGTTCGTCTACGAGCACACCATCGTCCGCCCGCACGACCTGACCCGCCTGAACAGGGCGTTCTTCTCGGTCAATGGCTTTATCGGTATCGCCCTGTTCGTGTGCGCGCTCCTGGACCTGCTGGTGCGGGGGCTGACGGTCTGAAAACCCTGAGCCTGCGACTAGGCTCGGCACCATGAAGCCAGGACAGACGCAGCGCACGCCTTGGATCGTGGGGGTGTCGGGCGCCTCCGGTACCCCGTACGCCGCCGCCGTGCTCCGTGCCCTGCTCGACGCCGGGGAAAGCGTCGACCTGGTGGTCAGCCGGGCCTCGCGGCTCACCCTGCTCGACGAGACCGGCATCTCCTTCCGCGACGCCCACTGGCGGCACGACCTGCGGGAGTGGCTCGCGCGCGGGGCCGACGGCAAGCCGGACACCTTCGACGTCGACCTCACCGGCGACCGGGTCCGGCACTGGAGCGCGGGCGACCTCGCGGCCGGGCCGTCCTCGGGGTCGTACCCGGCCAAGGGCATGCTGATCGTGCCCGCCTCCACGGCCTGCGTCGCCGGCGTCGCGCTCGGGCTGTCGAAGGACCTGCTCCAGCGGGCGGCGAGCGTGACTCTGAAGGAGGGACGCACGCTGGTCGTGGCCGTGCGGGAGACCCCGCTGGACGGCCGGATCCTGCGGCACCTGGTGACACTGGACGACGCGGGCGCGAGCGTGGTGCCCGCCTCGCCGGCCTTCTACGCGGGGGCGACGCACATCCAGGACCTGGTCGACTTCGTCGCCGGACGCGTCCTCGACGCGGCGGGCGTCGGGCACGGCCTGTACCGCCGCTGGCGCGGCGACCTCGGCGGGGCACGCCCCACGACCCGCCCCAACACCCGCCCCACCACCTGAGCACGACCCGAGCACGACCCGGGCAGCAGTACCTCCCCCCACACGTTGTGACCCACATCTTCAGAACTCTTCAGTGGAAGGCTTCGATCGCATGGACGCGGTGGACAGGCAGCTCATCCAGGCCCTGAGGGAGAACGGCCGGGCCTCCTACGCGGAGCTGGGGCGCCTCGTCGGACTGTCGGGACCCAGCGTCACCGACCGCATCAACCGGCTGGAGGCGGCCGGCGTCATCACCGGTTACCGGGCCACCGTTGACTCCGCCTCGCTCGGCCTCGGCGTCACCGCCCTGATCGGCATCTCCCTCTCCGACGCCGCCGACCACGAGGACGTGGCCCAGCGGCTCAAGGAGCTGCGGGAGATCGAGGACTGCTGGTTCATCGCCGGCGACGACTCCTACATGCTCAAGGTGCGCGCCACCGACGTGGACGGCCTGGAGAGCATCATCCGGCGCCTGTCGGGGACGAAGGGCGTCTCCCGGACCCGTACCACCATCGTGCTCTCCACCAAGTGGGAGAACCGGGTGGGCGAGCTGCCGGAAGAGGTCCAGTAGGCGGGGCGTACGGTTTACGGGGTCTGACGGACTCGACGGACCCCACGGACTCGGTCGGAGAAAGAGGTATCGCATGGACGCCGGGCTCAAGCGGGAGCTGGAGCAGAAGGTCCGCTCCGGTGAGCGGCTGACCCGCGAGGACGGCATCGCGCTGTACGAGTCGGACGACCTGGCCTGGCTCGGCGGCCTGGCGCACGAGGTGCGCACGCGCAAGAACGGCGACGTCGTCCACTTCAACGTCAACCGCCACCTCAACATGACCAACGTGTGCACCGCCTCCTGCGCGTACTGCTCCTTCCAGCGCAAGCCGGGGGAGAAGGACGCGTACACGATGCGCATCGAGGAGGCGGTGAAGCTCGCCAAGGCGATGGAGGGTGAGAACCTCACCGAGCTGCACATCGTCAACGGCCTGCACCCGAACCTGCCGTGGCGCTACTACCCGCGCTCCCTGCGGGAACTGAAGGCCGCGCTGCCGGACGTCTCGCTGAAGGCGTTCACCGCCACCGAGATCCACCACTTCGAGACCATCTCCGGGATGTCCGCCTCCGACATCCTCGACGAGCTGATCGACGCCGGTCTGGAGTCCCTGACCGGCGGCGGCGCCGAGATCTTCGACTGGGAGGTCCGGCAGCACATCGTCGACCACCGCACCCACTGGGAGGACTGGTCGCGCATCCACCGCCTGGCGCACGAGAAGGGCCTGAAGACCCCGTGCACCATGCTCTACGGCCACATCGAGGAGCCGCGCCACCGCGTGGACCACGTGCTGCGGCTGCGTGAGCTGCAGGACGAGACGAACGGCTTCCAGGTCTTCATCCCGCTGCGCTACCAGCACGACTTCGTGGACATGAAGGACGGGAAGATCAGGAACCGCCTCCAGGCGCGGACGCAGATGGCGACCGGCGCGGAGGCGCTGAAGACCTTCGCGGTCTCGCGGCTGCTGTTCGACAACGTGCCGCACGTCAAGGTCTTCTGGGTCATGCACGGCGTGCAGACCGCGCAGCTCGCGCTCCAGCACGGGGCCGACGACATGGACGGCTCCGTCGTCGAGTACAAGATCACGCACGACGCGGACGACTTCGGCACGCCGAACAAGCTGACGCGCGAGGACCTGCTCGACCTCATCCGCGACGCCGGATTCCGGCCGGTCGAGCGGAACACGCGGTACGAGATCATCCGGGAGTACGAGGGGCCCGACCCGGCGCGCCGGGAGGCGCCGCAGCCGATGCGGGTGTGAACGTCCGGTCGCTCTCCGGGGGCGGCTGAGTGGGGAACCGCGCGGCCGGCCACACACAACTCGCGGCCGACGCGGGTCGGGGCCCCCGCGGCGGGTAGTCGGACCACATGAGCGGCACCGTGTCTCCAGAGGACGCCTACACCGCGGCCCCGTTCGTGCCGGACCGCGGCGGACTCCCCGCCCTGCGCGAGGCCGCCGCCGGGTGCAGGGGCTGCCCCCTGCACCGGGACGCCACCCAGACCGTGTTCGGCGCCGGTGCGGCGACCGCCCGCGTCATGCTCGTCGGCGAGCAGCCCGGCGACCAGGAGGACCGGCAGGGCAAGCCCTTCGTCGGTCCGGCCGGCAAGCTCCTCGACCGGGCGCTCGAGGAGGCCGGCATCGACCCGGCGGACGCGTACGTGACCAACGCCGTCAAGCACTTCAAGTTCACCCGGGCCGAGCCCCGCAAGCGCCGTATCCACAAGTCGCCCACCCTGCGCGAGACGACCGCCTGCGGGCCCTGGCTGGCCGCCGAACTGGCCCGGGTGGAGCCCGAGCTGATCGTGGTGCTCGGCGCCACGGCCGGCAAGGCGCTGCTGGGGTCCTCGTTCCGGGTCACCGAGGTGCGCGGCACGGTGCTGGAGGAGGAGATCCACGGGCACCGCGAGCGGCTCGTGCCGACCGTCCACCCCTCGGCGGTCCTGCGCGCCGAGGACCGGGACGGGGCGTACCGGGGGCTGCTCGCGGATCTGAAAGTGGCGGCACGCGCCCTGGGGTAAGGGTTAGCATGGCTGTGTGTCCCTTACCTTCACCTTCGATCCGCCCGTCACCCCCGACCTGCGCGACGGTGTGCTCGACCTGTGGACCGACGTCACCAACGCGGGCGGTTCCGTGGGCTTCGTGCCGCCCGTGACGCGCGACGACGTCCGCCCCGAACTGGTCAAGCACCTGGTGGGCATGGCCGAGGGCCGCACCCGCCTCCTCGTCGGACGCGACGAGGAGGGGCAGGTCGCCGCCACCGCCTTCCTCACCCTCAACACGCACCGCCTGATGACCCACTGGCTGTGGCTCTACACGGTGATGGTCCACCCCCGCCACCAGGGCCGGGGCTACGGCCGCGACCTGATGGCCGCCGCCGCGGACGCGGCCCGCTCCGTCGACGGCATCGAGGCGATCCGCCTCACCTGCCGGGGCGGCCTCGGGCTGGAGCGCTTCTACGAGTCCTGCGGCTACAAGGAGGTCG
Organism: Streptomyces sp. BK79; assembly: GCF_044142145.1. Classification (NCBI taxonomy): domain Bacteria; kingdom Bacillati; phylum Actinomycetota; class Actinomycetes; order Kitasatosporales; family Streptomycetaceae; genus Streptomyces; species Streptomyces sp. BK79. Next base: position 112,040 of record NZ_JBHVOC010000020.1, on the reverse strand, counting down.
GCCGGGTGCCCGGCGCGATCCGGGTGGCGCCGGGCGACGACCGCGACGACATCTTCATGCTGCTGCCGCTGACCTGAGCCCCGCGCCCGGGTGTGACCCCCGTGCGGGGCGCGCTTCCCGGCATGCTTCACTGGACAGTGCCTCTTTGTGCCAGAAACGGAAGAGTGGATTGAGATGCTCCGCTACACGCTGATGCGCCTCGGAATCTTCGTGGGCTGCCTCGTGGCCGTCTGGGGGCTCGTCTACGTCGGCGTGTTCCCGCGCGGACTCGGTGACTCCAACGGCATGTGGATCCTCCTGCTCTCCCTGCTGATCTCGGCCCCCATCAGCTACGTCGCCCTGCGCAAGCAGCGGGACCAGGCGTCGGCCCAGGTCGTCACCCGCGTGGACCGCATGAAGGCCAACCTGGACGCCAACCGCGGCCAGGAGGACGTCGCCGACGACACGGCGCGGGCGCAGGGCCAGGCGCAGGGCCAGACCTCGTAACGTACGTCACGCACGCGCGCGCCCCGGTTTCCGAACTCACCGGAAACCGGGGCGATCTGCGTTTTACGGGCAGTACGCGTCTCCTGCCTCTCAAAGAGAGGCTTTGGGGGTCTCAAAGCACAGGTGTTAAAGTCGTGTGCATGAAGCACGCAGCCGCGCCCCACTCACCCGCGAGCCTCGCGCTCGTGGCGCGCCTGCACGTGGACCTCGGTCGGTGCGCGTCCGCGAACTGTCGCCCCTGACGTTCCCCCTCATCCCGTCGTTCTCCACGTCAGCCCCGCGCGTCCGTCCCCGCGTCCCGTCCCCCTACGGAGTCCGTCCGTGTCCTCACCCGCGTCTTCCTCCGCGAAGTCCTCCGCCGAGAAGTCCCCCGAGAAGCCCTCGAAGTCCTTCGGGCTGCCCTTCAAGGTGCCCTTCTGGGCCCAGATCATCGGCGGTCTCGTCCTCGGTGTCCTGCTGGGCTGGCTGGCCCGCAGCCAGGACATATCGTGGCTGGTCACCACCCTGGAGAAGGTCGGTGACACCTTCATCGGCCTGCTGAAGCTGGCCGTCGCACCGCTCGTCTTCTTCGCGATCCTGGTGTCGATCACCAACCTGCGGAAGGTCAACAACGCGGCCCGCCTGGCGTCCCGCACCCTCCTCTGGTTCATGATCACCTCGCTGATCGCGGTGGCCATCGGCCTCGTCATCGGCCTGGTCACCAACCCCGGCGCCGGCACCGGCCTCACGCCCGCCGACGGCGCCAAGCCGGAGAACACCGGCTCCTGGATCGACTTCCTGACCGGCATCGTCCCGACCGACGTCATCACGCCGTTCACCGAGCTGAACGTCCTCCAGATCGTCTTCATGGCCGCCGTCGCCGGCATCGCCGCCCTCCAGCTCGGCGAGAAGGCCCAGCCGATCCTGAACCTGAGCGAGTCGATCCTCGAACTCCTCCAGAAGGCCCTGTGGTGGGTCATCCGCCTCGCCCCGCTCGGCACCGTCGGCCTCATCGGCCACGCGATCGCCACCTACGGCTGGGACCTCATCGGCAAGTACGCCACCTTCACCGCCGACATCTACGTCGGCTGCGCGATCGTGATGTTCGTGGTCTACCCGGTGCTGCTCGCCACCGTCGCCAAGGCCAACCCGCTCCAGTTCTTCAAGGGCGCCTGGCCCGCGATCCAGCTGGCCTTCGTCTCCCGCTCCTCCGTCGGCACCATGCCGCTGACCCAGAAGGTCACCGAGCGCCTCGGCGTGCCGAAGGAGTACGCGTCCTTCGCCGTGCCGTTCGGCGCGACGACCAAGATGGACGGCTGCGCCGCGATCTACCCGGCCATCGCCGCGATCTTCGTCGCGCAGATCTTCGACATCCAGCTCGGTGTCGGCGACTACCTGCTGATCGCCTTCGTCTCGGTGGTCGGCTCCGCCGCCACGGCCGGCCTCACCGGCGCCACGGTCATGCTGACCCTGACCCTGTCCACGCTGGGCCTGCCCATGGAGGGCGTCGGCCTGCTCCTCGCGATCGACCCGATCCTGGACATGATGCGGACGGCCACGAACGTCGCCGGCCAGGCTCTCGTCCCGGTGATCGTCTCGGCCCGCGAGGGTCTGCTCGACCGCAAGGCGTACGACGAGGCGCACAGCTCGCCGATCGACGAGCCGGAGCGGGACGAGCCGGTGTCGGACCGGGTGCCCGTCGCCGCCTGACCCTCCCGATCCGGGCACCGGCGTGGCGCCGACCCGGCGCCGACCGGCGCCGACGTCCTGGACACCGCCGCACGGACCGTACGCTGATTCGCATGGGTGCTGGAAAGACCAAGCGGATGCCGCGTGCGGTCCGTGAGCAGCAGATGCTCGACGCCGCCGTGCGCGTCTTCGGGCAACGCGGTTACATGGCGGCGTCGATGGACGAGATCGCCGAACTGGCGGGCGTGTCCAAGCCGCTGGTGTACCTGTACCTGAACTCGAAGGACGACCTCTTCTCCGCCTGCATCCGCCGCGAGGCCCGCGCCCTCACCGAGGCGGTGCGGGCCGGTGTGCGTCCGGGGCTGTCCGCCGACGGACAACTCTGGTCGGGGCTGCGGGCGTTCTTCACCCACACCGCGCGCGATCCCGACGCCTGGCGGGTGCTGCACCTGCACGCCCGCACCCACGGTGAGCGGTTCGCGGCCGAGGTGGCGTCGATGCGCGAGGAGATCGTCGCGTTCGTCACGCAGCTGATCGCGGCCGCGGCCCGGGACGCGCACCGGGACCCGCACCTGGCCGAGGGCGAGGTGGCCGGGCTGGCCGAGGCCCTGGTCGGCGCCGCCGAGTCGCTGGCCGACTGGGCGGGCGCCACCGAGGGCGTCACCGCGAAGCAGGCGGCGGCGACCCTGATGAACTTCGCCTGGGCGGGCCTGGGCGGCCTGATGACCGGCCGGCCCTGGTCCCCGCCGGAGGAGACCGGGCCGGGGAGCGGGCCGGAGCCCGTCGCTCAGGCCGCCGGGTAGGGCTCCACCGTGCCGGTCAGGTGCAGGCGCCGTCCGGCACCGCCGCGCAGTTCGAACCGCCCGTCCCCGGCCCCGTACGTCACCGTCCCCGGCAGCAGGACCGGGGCCCGGAACTCGGCGCGCACCACGGCCGCGTCCGGTGTCCCGTGCTCGGCGAGGCACCGGGCCACCGTCCACATGCCGTGCGCGATGGCGCGGGGGAAGCCGAAGAGGCGGGCGGTGAGCGGGTGCAGGTGGATGGGGTTGCGGTCCCCGGAAGCGGCGGCGTAACGCCGCCCGATGTCACCGGCGAGCCGCCATTCGGCGCCGGTCGGCAGGGGGGCCGCGGGGGTGCTCTCGCGGTCGCCGGCGGCCAGGGCTCCGTCCGTCCGGTGCCGGGCCAGGTACGTGCTGCGTGACTCCCACACGAGGTCCGCGCCGGACCGCAGCTCCGTGACGACCGCGGCCTCGGTGCCGCGCCGGTGCGGGACGAGGCCCTCGACGTACGTGGTGAGGTCGTACGCGGCGGTCGCGGGCAGGGCGGCCCTGCGGGTGAGGGCGATCGAGGTGTGGACCAGCCCGAGCAGCGGCAGCGGGAAGTCCCGGCCGCTCATCAGGCGCATGGCCACCGGGAAGCCCAGGACGTGCGGATACGTCACCGGGAGCGCGTCCGCCCCGGTCGGGATCCCGCACACCCGCTCGTAGGCGGCCAGCCGCGCGAGGTCCACCCGCAGGCCGGGGACCGTCAGCCGGGTGCGGGGGAAGTCCGCGTCCGGGCGGGGCCGCTTGAGGGGGGACAGCAGGGCCCCGCGCAGGAGGAGCGGGGGAAGGGCGGGGACGCCGGTCAGCGCGGTGGTGGCGGGCGCGGTGGTCATCACGCCCCCAGCAGGCTCTGGCCGCAGACCCGGACGACCTGGCCGTTGACCGCGCCCGAGGCGGGGTGGGCGAGCCAGGCGGTGGTGCGCGCCACGTCGACGGGGAGGCCGCCCTGGGCGAGGGAGTTCATGCGGCGGCCGGCCTCGCGGATGAACAGGGGGACCGCCGCGGTCATCTTCGTCTCGATGAATCCCGGCGCGACCGCGTTCACCGTCACCCCGTGCCCGGCCGCCGCGCGCGGGGCGAGGGAGCGGACCATACCGACGATCCCCGCCTTGCTCGCGCCGTAGTTGGTCTGGCCCGCGTTGCCCGCGATCCCGGCGATCGAGGCGGTCGCCACGATCCGGCCGCCCCGCTGCACCGCGCCCGCCGCGAGCAGCGCGTCGGTGGTGCGCAGCACGCTCGCGAGGTTGACGTCGAGGACGGAACTCCAGCGGTCGGCCGGCATGTTGACCAGGCGCCGGTCGCGGGTGACGCCCGCGTTGTGGACCAGGACGTCGAGTCCGCCGGGCAGGGCGGCGGCGATGCGCTCGCCCGCGTCGGCGGTGGTGATGTCGAGGGCGAGGGGGGTGCCGCCGAGCCGCTCGGCGACCTCGCGCGCCTCCTGCTCGGCCCGCGGCACGTCGAGGACGACGACGTGGGCGCCCTGGCCGGCCAGCGTCTCGGCGACCGCCGCGCCGATACCCCGCGCGGCGCCGGTGACCAGTGCCGTGCGGCCGGCGAGGGGGAGGTCCCAGTCGTCCGGGGCGGCCGTCGCGTCCGCCGTGCCGACCTCGATCACCTGGCCGCTGACGTAGGCGGAGGCGGCGGAGAGGAGGAAGCGCAGGGTGGACTCGGCGGCGCCGGCGTCGGTGAGCCGGACGAGGTTGACCGTCCTGCCCCGGCCGATCTCCTTGCCGAGCGACCGCGTGAAGCCCTCCAGCGCCTGCTGGGCGGCGGCCTGGTGGTGGTCGGCGGGGTCGAGCGGGGCGCCCAGCACCAGCACCCGGCCGCCGGCCGCGACGGACTTCACGACGGGGTGCAGGGCGGCGTGCACCTCGGTGAGCGCGTCGACGTCGCGGACGCCGGTGGCGTCGAGGACGACGGCGGCGGGGCGGCCGGTGTCGTCCGGGCCGAGTCCCGTGCGGGCCAGCACCGGGGCGAGGCCGAGGCCGGTCTTGCCGGCGGTGAGGTGCAGCAGGCCGCCGTCGAGGGTGTCGCGCCGCAGTTCCGCGGGCTGCGGCAGGCCGAGGCGGCGGGTGAGGAATCGGCCGGGCGCGGTGCCGGTGAAGCTCAGGTAGCGGTCGGCCATGTGCTCTCTCCCCAACGGCTGTGTCGTGTCCACAGGTGCTTACTCTGGAGTAGGGTTACCGAAGGTAAGCCTACGTCACGGGTGAGGAGCAGGTCGAGATGAGCCCTCTGGCACCGCAGCCGACGCGCCGCGTCGCGGTCATCGGCGGCACACGGATCCCCTTCGCCCGCTCGGACGGGCCCTACGCCACCGCCTCCAACCAGGAGATGCTCACCGCGGCCCTCGACGGCCTGGCCGAGCGGTACGGGCTCCAGGAGCCGGGTGCGGTCGGCGAGTTCGTCGCCGGCGCGGTCCTCAAGCACAGCCGCGACTTCAACCTCGCCCGCGAGACGGTCCTCGGCTCGGCACTGGACCCGCGCACTCCCGCCTACGACATCCAGCAGGCCTGCGGCACCGGACTCCAGGCCGTGATCGCCGCCGCCAACAAGATCGCCCTCGGCCAGACCGGGTCGGCCGTCGCGGGCGGCGCGGACACGGCGAGCGACGCGCCCCTGGGCGTCAACGACCGGCTGCGCCGCATCCTCCTGGAGGCCCGCCGGGCGAAGTCCCCCGGCGGCCGGGTGAGGGCGCTGGCGAAGATCCGGCCCGGCCACCTCGTCCCCGACATCCCGCGCAACGCCGAGCCGCGCACCGGCCTGTCCATGGGCGAGCACGCGGCGGTGACCGCCCGCGCCTGGGGCATCACCCGCGAGGCGCAGGACGAACTGGCGGCCACGAGCCACCAGCGGCTGGCGGCGGCGTACGAACGCGGCTTCTTCCAGGACCTGGTGGTCCCCTTCCGGGGCCTGGCCCGCGACCAGAACCTGCGCCCGGGCTCGACGGCGGAGAAGCTGGCCGCGCTCAAGCCGGTGTTCGGCCTGGACGGCCCCGCCCCCACCATGACGGCGGGCAACTCCACGCCCCTGACGGACGGCGCGGCGACCGTGCTGCTGGCGAGCGAGGAGTGGGCCGAGGCGCGCGGGCTGGAACCGCTGGCGTACCTGACGGCGTACGAGACGGCGGCCGTGGACTTCGCCGGCGGTGATGTCGCGGGCGGCGAGGACGGGCTGCTGATGGCCCCGGCGTACGCGGTCCCGCGCATGCTGGAGCGGGCCGGGCTCGGCATCGAGGACTTCGACCTGGTCGAGATCCACGAGGCGTTCGCCTCCCAGGTGCTGGCGACGCTGGCGGCCTGGGAGAAGCGGGGCCTGGCCCCGGTGGACCGCGCCCGCCTGAACACGGCCGGCTCCTCCCTGGCCACCGGCCACCCCTTCGCCGCGACCGGCGCCCGCGTCGTGGCGACGCTGGCCGCGGTGCTCGCCGAGCGGGACGGGCCGGGGCGCGGGCTGATCTCCGTGTGCGCGGCGGGTGGCCAGGGCGTCACGGCCATACTGGAACGAACGTGACTTACCCGCAGGTAACCCCCGGAGCTGCACACGCCCGGCGCGGGACCACCTTGGAACCCGCACCAACTCCCCACGAGGGGCCCGTACGATCCCCGGACTGACCGCCGGTAACCCACCTCTCGCGGACCGGCGATGAACGCCTCGGCGCGCGAGGCACGTACGTCACGCAGCCAAGCAGTGCGGCAGCGGTGTCGCCGCCGCACGTCCCAGGAGCCGCCCGTGTCCACCCCGCTTCCCTCCTTCGCAGCGTCCGCCGCCTACGCCGACTCGCCCGGCCCCGCCCTGGTGGCGCCCGAGATCCGGCGGCTGGACGGGGCCGTACGGGAGGCGTACGTACCGCCGTTCGCCCCGCCCGTGCGGCGCGGCTCCCTCGCCGACCTGCCCTTCGACAACGCGGCCGCGGTCCCCGGCCAGGTGGTCCTCAGCCGCAGGTCGCCGGAGGGGAACTGGTCCGAGGTGACGGCGGCCGAGTTCGCCGCACAGGTGCTGGCGGTGGCCAAGGGCCTGATCGCCGAGGGCCTGACACCGGGCGACCGCATCGCCATCATGGCCCGGACCACGTACGAGTGGACGCTGCTCGACTTCGCCGCGTGGGCGGCCGGCCTGGTCACCGTGCCCGTCTACCCGACGTCCTCCCTCTTCCAGACCCGCTGGATCCTCCAGGACTCCGGCGCGGTCGTCCTGGTCACCGAGACGTCCGCGCAGGCCGCGGCACTCGGCCCCGAACTGGACCGCATGCCCGACCTCAAGCACCTGTGGGTGATGGAGAAGGGCCACGTGGAACAGCTCGCGGAGGTGGGCGGGCGGGTACCGGACGCGGAGGTGGAGGTCCGCCGGGGCATGCTGAGCCCCAGCACCCTCGCCACCCTCATCTACACCTCGGGCACCACCGGCCGCCCCAAGGGCTGCGCGCTGACCCACGGCAACTTCTTCGCCGAGGTCGACAACGCCATCGAGCTGCTCTACCCCGTCTTCAAGGCGAAGACCGGCGAGGAGCCCTCGATCCTGCTCTTCCTCCCGATGTCCCACGTCTTCGGCCGTATGGTCGCCGTGGCCTGCGTCCGCGCCCGGGTCCGCCTCGGCCACGCGCCGAGCCTCAAGCCGGAGGACCTGCTGCCGGACCTGGCGGCCTTCCGCCCGACCTGCCTCCTGACCATCCCGTACATGCTGGAGAAGATCTTCAACACCGCCCGCGCCAAGGCCGAGTCGGGCGGCCGGGCCTCGGCCTTCGACCGCGCCGTCTCGGTGGCGGTGCGCTACGGCGAGGCCATGGAGGCCCGCCAGACGGGCGCGAGCGGCGGACCGGGCCGCGCCCTGAAGACCGCCCGCTCCTTCTACGACCCCCTGGTCTTCCGCAAGATCCGGGCCGCCATGGGCGGCCGGGTCCGCTACGTCATCTGCGGCGGCTCCCCGCTGGGCCGCCGCCTGGCCGCCTTCTACGCCGGGGCCGGCATCGAGATCTTCGAGGGCTACGGCCTGACCGAGACCACGGCCGCGGCGACGGTGACGCCCCCGCTCAAGCCGCGCCTCGGCACGGTCGGCTGGCCGCTGCCCGGCACCCGCATCCGCATCGCCGCCGACGGCGAGATCCTCATCGCCGGCGACCAGGTCCTGCACGGCTACTGGGACCCCCAGGCGGGCGGCGTCGTCCAGGCCGCCCCCGACGGCTGGTTCGCGACCGGCGACATCGGCAGCCTCGACGACGACGGGTACCTGACGATCACCGGCCGCAAGAAGGAGCTGCTGATCACCGCGGGCGGCAAGAGCGTCGCTCCGGCCCCGCTGGAGAACTGGCTGCGCGCCCACCCCCTGATCTCCCAGTGCGTCGTCCTGGGCGACCGCCGCCCCTACGTCACCGCCCTGCTCACCCTCGACCCCGACGGGCTCACCCACTGGCGCCGCATGAACGGCAAGCACCCGGTGCCGCCGGAGCTGCTGACCGAGGACGAGGAGGTGCTGGCCGTGCTCCAGCGCGCGGTCGACGAGGCCAACAAGCTCGTCTCCCGCCCGGAGTCCATCCGCCGCTTCGCCGTCCTGCCCCGGGACTTCACCGAGTGGGAGGGGCACCTGACCCCCTCCATGAAGCTGCGGCGCGAGGCGATCATGCGGGACTTCGCCGAGGCGGTGGAGGGGCTGTACGGGGGGTAGGGGGGTCGGGGGTCGGGGGTCGGGGGTCGGGGGTCGGGGGGTGGGGGCTGGGGCAGAAGGGCTGGGCAGCGGGGCCGGGGGGGAGAGAGAGGCGAGGGGCCTCAGCGGCGGGCGATGAGGCAGGCCTGCGGCACCTTCGCGGAGGTGTCCTCCTCCTGCACGCGCACCGTCCGCGACAGCACGGTGAACCCGGCCCGCTCCAGCAGCTCCGCCATCGGTTCCGGCCGCCGCCGTTCGAAGTGCAGGGCGACCGGCCGGCCGAAGGGGCGGTCGAGGTGCAACGGCTCGTCGCCGACCTGGAAGGCGAGCAGGAAGTGCCCGCCCGGTGCCAGCACGCGCCGCACCTCACCGAAGAGGTCCGGCAGCCGCTCCCACGGAGTGTGGATCGACGAGTACCAGGAGACGGCCCCCGCGAGGGCGCCGTCGGGCAGGTCCAGCTCCAGCATCGAGCCCCGCTCGAACCGCAGGCCCGGGTGCTCGCGGCGGGCGATCGCGAGCATGGCGGGGGAGAGGTCGAGGCCGAACACGCGCAGGCCGAGCGAGGCGAGGTGCGCGGTGACCCGGCCGGGCCCGCAGCCCAGGTCGGCCACCTCGCCCTCGGGCCCCACCAGCTCGGCGAAGGCCCCCATCAGCGCCCGGTCCAGCGGCGTACCGGCGCCCGTGGCACGGTGCAGGCCGGCGTAGTCCTCGGCGATGGCGTCGTAGAAGGCGCGGGTGGTGTCCAGGAAGCCGGAGTCGGAGTCGGAGCTGGAGTCGGAGCCGGAGCTGGTGTCTCGGTTCATGGGCGGGAACCTTAGCGGCCTGCCGGACCGGAAGGGCGGTCGGCCCGGAAAGGGCAGGAGCCCCGTCGCCGTGACCGGCGCGGGGCTCCTTGGGTACTGCTGTGTCGATCAGACGATCAGACAGGAGTGACGTTCTCCGCCTGCGGGCCCTTCGGACCCTGCGTGACGTCGAAGGACACCTGCTGGTTCTCCTCGAGGGAACGGAATCCCTGAGCGTTGATCGCGGAGTAGTGGACGAAGACGTCCGGGCCGCCGCCTTCCTGGGCGATGAAACCAAAGCCCTTTTCGGCGTTGAACCACTTCACGGTTCCGGTAGCCATAAGCCCTCCTTGGGCCCAAAGGGTTGCCCTGCTCCAGAACCAGCAAGTGTGAAGACTTTGAATGCCGCACAACTGCATACGTCTGAGAACGACGAGAGCCCGCGGTCACATGCTCCGCAGGCTCTGTACTGCAAGGGAAACCAAACTGCAACTTGCTGTGAGCCTAGCACGCAGGCCCCCGAGCGCAACAGAGGCCAAGATCACTTCACCCGGATGTTTGAACACCGCCGCCGTTCGGCTGACGCCGGGGCCCGGCGGGTGCGCCTGATGGGCTCGGCGGGTGCGCCCGATGGGGCTCGGCGGGGGCGGCGGGGGGTGGACGCCGGGGGAGGGCTAGCCTCGCGATGTGGACAATTCTCGCACCCGGCCGCGTGTCGGCCACATCCAGTTCCTGAACTGCCTGCCCCTGTACTGGGGGCTCGCGAGAACGGGGACGCTCCTCGACTTCGAGCTGACGAAGGACACCCCGGAGAAGCTCAGCGAGCAGCTGGTGCGCGGCGACCTCGACATCGGTCCCGTCACCCTGGTCGAATTCCTCAAGAACGCCGACGACCTGGTCGCCTTCCCCGACATCGCCGTCGGCTGCGACGGCCCGGTGATGTCCTGCGTGATCGTCTCCCAGGTCCCGCTGGAGCGGCTGGACGGCGCCCGCGTCGCCCTCGGATCGACCTCGCGCACCTCCGTACGCCTCGCCCAGCTGCTGCTCGCCGAGCGCTACGGCGTCACGCCGGACTACTACACCTGCCCGCCCGACCTGAGCCTGATGATGCGGGAGGCGGAGGCGGCCGTGCTCATCGGCGACGCCGCCCTGCGCGCCAACATGCTCGACGGGCCCCGCTTCGGCCTGGAGGTGCACGACCTGGGCCGGCTGTGGAAGGAGCACACCGGCCTGCCGTTCGTCTTCGCCGTCTGGGCGGCCCGGAAGGACTACGCCGAACGCGAGCCGGTCCTCACCCGCAAGGTGCACGAGGCGTTCCTCGCCTCCCGCAACCTCTCTCTGGAGGAGGTCGACAAGGTGGCCGAGCAGGCGGCCCGCTGGGAGGACTTCGACGAGGAGACCCTGGCGCGGTACTTCACCACCCTCGACTTCCGCTTCGGCACCCCGCAGCTGGAGGCGGTCACCGAGTTCGCCCGCCGCGTGGGCCCGACCACCGGCTTCCCGGCGGACGTGAAGGTGGAGCTGCTCCAGCCCTGATCCACCCCTGATCCGCTCGCGGGAGCCTTCCGGAGCCTTCCGGAGCCTTCCGGGGGCCTTTCGCGGGCGGCGCACTACCCTGCTGGCAGGTACTGACGTACTGGCGTACGGGGGAGGGGTGGCGCCATGCGGCCGCTCGACGTCGACGAACCCACCGTCGTGGGGCCCTACCGGCTGCTCGGCCGGCTGGGCTCCGGCGGCATGGGCCGGGTCTACCTGGGCCGAAGCGCCGGTGGCCGCACGGTCGCCGTGAAGATCGTGCACCCGCACTTCGCGCTCGACGAGGAGTTCCGTGCCCGGTTCCGGCGTGAGGTGGACGCCGCGCGCCGGGTGGGCGGTGCCTGGACCGCGCCCGTGCTGGACGCCGACCCCGAGGCGCGCGTCCCGTGGGTCGCCACGGCGTACGCCGCCGGCCCGTCCCTCACCGCGGCGGTCACGGACGGCGGCCCGCTGCCCGCCCACTCCGTACGGGCGCTGGGCGCGGGCCTCGGCGAGGCGCTGGCCGCGGTGCACGACCTGGGCCTGGTCCACCGGGACGTGAAGCCGTCCAACGTCCTGCTCACCCTCGACGGCCCCCTCCTGATCGACTTCGGCATCGCCCGCGCGACCGACGGCACCGCCTCGCTCACCTCGACGGGCGTCTCCGTCGGCTCGCCCGGCTACATGTCGCCCGAGCAGATCCTCGGCAAGGGCGTCACGGGCGCGGCGGACGTCTTCTCCCTGGGCGCGGTACTGGCGTACGCGGCGACGGGCGAGCCGCCCTTCCCCGGGGACTCCTCGGCCGCGCTCCTCTACAAGGTCGTCCACGAGGAGCCGCGGCTCGACGCCCTCGACGGCGCCCTCGGCGGGGAGCTGCGGGACCTGGTGGCGGCGTGCCTGGCCAAGGACCCGGCCGCCCGGCCGTCCCCCGGGGAGGTCGCCCGGCGCCTCGCCCCCGAGGGCGCGGCACGCCTGGTGTCCGGCGGCTGGCTGCCGGGGCCCCTGGTGGAGCGGGTCAGCCGCAGCGCCGTACAGCTCCTGAACCTGGAGGCGGCGGAGTCGCCGTCGGGGTCTTCGGGGCCGTCGGAGTCGTCGGAGGCGTCGGACGGGGCGTCGGGCCCGGTGGGCTTCAGCCGGCCGTCGGTGTGGGCGCCGGAGGCGCGTGACGCGGCCGGACGGCCGGGAGCGGGCGGCGGGGCGGGGCGGGGAACGGGCGGCGGGGCCGGGCCGGGAACGAGTGGCGCGGCCGGACGGCCGGGAACGGGTGGCGGGGCGGGGCCCGGCGTCTTCGGGCCTCCGCCGGTGATGCCGCCCACGCCGACGGCGCCCGGGGCGGCGGACGTACCCGCGCCGCGCGAGGGCGACCGGGCTCCCGGGCGGCTCTCCGTCTCCGTGGCGGCCACCTCCACCCGGGCGGGCGAGGGCCGCGGGGGCCGGCGGCTCAGCTGCACCGTCGCCCTCGCCGTGGCCGGGGCGATGGCGGCGGTGACGGTCGGCTCGGTCCTCGTCCTCGACCTGCTGCCCGGCGGGGAACGCGGCAACGACGCCGACGGGGGCGGCACCCCGTCGGCGTCCGCACCGGCCGACCCCGGGGCGGGCGGGAGCGCCGAGGCAGTCCCCGACCGCTACGTCGGCACCTGGGAGGGCCAGGCCGTCGCCGTCGAGGGCAACCTGCCGCTGGGCACGTTCCGGCTGACCGTCCGCGAGGCCGCGGTGGGCGAGCGACTGGGCACCCTGCGCCACACCGACCTCTTCGGCGGTACCTGCGACGACGTACTGACCGTGAAGAAGGTGACCGGGAAGGAGGTCGTCGCCGGCGCCGTGGGGGCCGAGGGCAACCGCGACGTCTGCAACCAGGCCCTCCACACCGTCCGCCTCACCCCGGTCGGCGACGACCTCCGGTACGAGTCCGACAGCGAGGACTCGGGCCGGCCGAAGGCACGGTTGTCGAAGGTCGAGTAGCGGGTGACGGCCACGGTGCGGTCCACCGTCGCGCTCACCGTCGCGTTCGGCGGTGCCTCCGTCGGGCCCCTGCAACCGGGCCGGTCATTCCTGTCACTACTGTGTCTGCGACAGCGAACACCCCCACAGCATCCAGGTGTTCGTCGACGCGTCGCGACGGAGAAGGCCGGCCATGGAGACACTGCAAGCGGACGACCCGCGGGAGTTGGGCAGTTACCGCCTCCTGCGAAGACTGGGCGCCGGCGGTATGGGCCGCGTCTACCTCGCCCGGTCGCCCGGTGGCCGCACCGTCGCGGTGAAGGTGGTCCGCCCCGATCTCGCGGCGGACGGCGACTTCCGGACCCGGTTCCGGTACGAGGTCGAGATAGCCAGGGCGGTGTCCGGCCGCTTCACCGCCCCCGTCGTGGACGCCGACCCGGACGCGCCGGTGCCGTGGCTCGCCACGTCGTACGTCCTCGGCCCCGACCTGACGGACGTGGTCGCGGTCCACGGAGCGCTGCCGGAGCGGACGGTCCGCGCGCTGGCGGCCGGGCTGGCCGCGGCGCTGAAGGACATCCACGCGGCGGGGCTGATCCATCGCGACCTCAAGCCCTCCAACGTGCTGCTGGCGGCCGACGGACCGCGTCTGATCGACTTCGGCATCGCGCGGGCCGTGGACGGCAGCCGGATGACGCAGACCGGTGTGGTGGTCGGCTCGCCCGGTTACATGTCGCCGGAGCAGGCGATGGGCAAGGACGTCGGCACGGCGGGCGACGTGTTCTCGCTGGGGTCCGTGCTCGCGTTCGCCGCGACCGGGCGCAGCGTCTTCGGCGACGGCACCGCCTCGCACGCCGCGCTGCTCTACCAGGTCGTGCACGGCGAGGCCGACCTCACGGGCGTACCCCCGTCCCTGCTGGGGCTGATCCGCGCCTGCCTCATGAAGGACCCGGCGCAGCGGCCGGCGCCCGCGGAGATCGTGGCCGCGCTGGCCGGGGAGGGCATCGACACCGCCCTGCACGACTGGCTGCCGTCGGCGGTGGCCTCCACGATCGCGACCCACGCCGCGGGGATCCTGGACCTGGAGGGCCCGGGAACATCCGCCGCCGCCCCTCACGCACAGGCCGCCGCCGCGTTCGGTCCCGCGCCGACGATGCCGGCCGGCCCGATCCCGCCCGGTACGCCGCCGGCCGGTACGCCGGCGCACGGGACGCCGCCCCCCGCCGGATACGGCACCCCGCCCGGTGGCACGCCGGCACCGGCGCCCGCCTACGGCACCCCGCTTCCCGGCACGGTGCACGTCGGCGCCGACGGCGCGTCCCCTCCGGCCCCGGCCCGGCGCCGGGTGCTCGGTATGGCGCTCGGCGGTGCGGCGGCCGTCGCGGTGGCCGGCGGCGCCACCGCGTGGGCGCTCACCTCCGGCGGCGACGACTCCGACGGGGCGGTGGACGCTCCGGGCAAGGGCGGTTCGGCCGAGCCGGCGGACGACACCTTCAGCACCCCGCCCGCCGGGGTGGCCCCGCAGCCCCTGTGGCACAAGTCGGCCGCGGAGGACAGCACCAGCACGGGCGTACCGCTCCTCACGCACGACGGACTGCTCCTGGTCAGCGGCGACCCGCTCGTCGCCTACGACGTCACAACGGGCAAGGCCCGCTGGACCCGGCCCGGCATCTGCCGCCCCGGAGCCCAACTCCTCTTCCACGACGGCAAGGTGTTCCTCGCCGACGGCGACTACGACGGCGTCCTGGTCGCCTACGACGCCGGAACCGGCGAGGAGGTCTGGCGCAGCCGCCTCGGCAAGGAACTGTCCGTCGAGGACACGATCGCCATCGACGACAAGAACGTCTACGTCACGGCGACGGACTACGGCCAGTCGCGAAGCGCCACCAAGTACCGCACGGCCGTCGCCGCCATCAGCCACACCACCGGCAAGAAGGCGTGGGTCCAGCACCGCGACTGGGGCACCAAGGACTACGACGTCCAGGGCAGCGTCTCGGGCAGGTACCTGGTCTACGCCGACTCGAACCTCAACCTCACCGTCCGCGACACCGCCACCGGCGGCCAGTTGTGGACCAGGAAGATCGGCGAGGAGTGGACCTGGCGGCCCACCGTCGCGGGCGGCCTCGTCTTCCTCCCGGGCGCCGAACTCACCGCCCTCGACGCGGACAAGGGCAGCACCGTCTGGACCCTCGCCCCGGCCGGCCGCCGCGGCTTCAACAACCCCACGGTCATCGACGGCGTGCTCTACACCAGCGACCACGACGACGGCGTATGGGCGGTGAACGTCAAGACCGGCAAGCGGACCTGGCTCTGCGACGAACTCGACGTCGAGGGCCCGGAAACGTTCCTGCGCGCCGGATCGACCCTGTACGGCGCCACCGGCTCCCTGGACGGCGGCATCGTCGCCCTGGAGACCCGGACGGGCAAACTCCGCTGGACCTACAGCGACAGCAAGGCCACCGGCGAGCCCTGGCAGACCGCCCTCTCGGGCAACCGCCTCCTGGCGACCCACGGCCACGAGATCTACGCGCTGCCAGCCGTCTGAGACACGGGCGGCCGAGCCTGCCGGCGAGGACGGACAGTAGTCTCCGTTTCCGGAGCAACGAACACGGCCGCGGAGGCCGACGGGGAGGAAGACCACCATGCGGATGCTGGTCACGGTCGTCAGCGGGGGCGGTGCACCGCACGATGTCGTCGTCACCGCGGACGACACCGCGACGGCCGGCGACGTCGCCCAGGCACTGTCGACAGAACCGGGCCTGAGCGGCACCCCGGCGGGCATGCCGACGAACGTCAGGGTCCTGCCCGGCATGGCACCGCCCCCGCTCCCCGGTTACGGGGCGGCCGGGACCGGCGGGCCGTCCCTGTGGGCCGACGGCGTGCTCTGTGACCCGGCGGCGCCCGCCGCGCAGGTGCTGCAGGACGGCATGCGGATCACCGTGGACGACTCGATGGGCCCATTGCTGCGCAAGGGCGAGCCCGTCGGCCAGTTCGAGCTGAGGGTGGCCGGCGGTCCCGCCTCCGGGCGGGTGGTGCGTCTCGGCGTCGGTGTGACCACCCTGGGCTCGGCACCCACCTGCACGCTCGCCCTGCCGGGAGGCTCGCTGCCGCCGGTCGCGCTCCGGGTGGCGATCGACATGCGGGGAGACGCCACCCTCACCCCCGAGGGCGGCGCCGACGTCCGGCTCGACGACGAGACGGTGCCGGCGGCCGGGGCGCCCTGGCCGCCGGACGGCGTCGTGCGGATCGGCGACTCGCTCCTGGTCCTGGCCCGCGTCGCCGCGCCGGACGCGCACCTGTCCGCGATGAGTGAGGGCGGCCTCGCCTACAACCGTCCGCCGCGGCTGTCCCCGCTGCGACCCCGCCGCCGGCTCGTGGTGCCGGTGGCACCGAGCAAGGGGGAGCGTGCCCGCTTCCAGCTCCTCATGGCGGTCATGCCCATGGCCTTCGGCATCGGCATGTACTTCCTCACCAAGCAGATCTACATGCTGCTCTTCTGCCTGATGAGCCCGCTGATGATGGCCGCCCAGTGGATCAGCGAGAACCGCGAGGGCAAGAAGAAGCACCGGACCTCCCTCAAGCAGTACAAGAAGGATCTCGCCGCCCATCAGGCCGAACTGGCCGCCCTCGCCAAGGAGGAGCAGCGCGCTCGCCGGGCCGACGCCCCCGACCCGGCCGAGATCCTGCTCTTCGCCACCGGCCCCCGCCGCCGGCTGTGGGAGCGCCGGCTCACCGACCCCGACGCCTTGCAGCTGAGGATCGGGGTCGGCGACCTGCCCTCGGACGTGGAACTCGTCCTCGGCCGCGGCGGCTCGATGTACGAGGAGGACGCCCCGGAACCGCCGGTCCTCACCGACGTCCCGGTCACCCTCCCCTTCACCCAGCTCGGTGTGGTCGGCGTCGCCGGTGACCGGGAACGGGCGCTGGCCACGGCCCGCTGGCTCGCGGTGCAGGCCGCGGTTCTGCACAGCCCGCGGGACCTCTCCCTGGTGTCGCTCACCGCCACCCCGAACGCCGGCGCCGACTGGCACTGGGTCCACTGGCTGCCCCACACCAGCCCCGACCAGGGGCAGGAGTGCGTCGCGCTGGTCGGATTCGACCCGGAGACGGTCACCCGCCGCGTCAACGAGCTGCTGAACGAACTGGCCCGGCGCAAGGCGGCCCGCGAGCAGAACACCACGACCGGCCAGCTCTACCCCGACCCCACCGTCCTGCTGGTCCTCGACGGCGCACGCCTGCTGCGCCGCGTCCCCGGCGTGCCCCAGCTCCTCAGCGAGGGGCCGCGGTACGGCATCGTCGCCCTGTGCGTGGATGAGGACGAACGGCTGCTGCCCGAGGAGTGCAAGGCCGTCGTCGCCTGGTCCCCGGACGCCCCGCACCACGTCCGCGTACGCGGCCACGGACTGGAGTCCGCCGGGGACGTCCTGGCCGACCGGGCCACCCCCGAGTGGTGCGAGTTGCTCGCCCGCTCCCTCGCGCCGGTGCGCGACGTCAGCCGCGACGACGCCGGCGGCGCCCTGCCCACCTCCGCGCGACTGCTGACGCTCCTGGGCATGCCCGATCCGTCCGGTGTCGACGTGGAGCGCGTCTGGCGGGCGGGCGGTTCGACGACCGCCGCGCCCGTCGGCATCGCCGCGGACGGCACGTTCGTCCTCGACATCCGAAGGGACGGCCCGCACGCGCTGGTCGCGGGCACCACGGGTGCCGGTAAGTCCGAGCTGCTCCAGACGATCATCACCTCGCTGGCCGTCGTCAACCGGCCGGACTCCCTGAACTACGTACTGATCGACTACAAGGGCGGCAGCGCCTTCATGGACTGTGCCCGCCTGCCGCACACGGTCGGCATGGTCAGCGACCTCGACGCCCACCTGACCGAGCGGGCCCTCGCCTCGCTCGCGGCCGAGCTGCACCGCCGGGAGAGGATCCTCTTCGACGCCGCAGCCAAGGACATCGAGGACTACAACGACACGCGCAAGCTCCGCCCGGAGCTGGAGCCGATGCCCCGGCTCGTCCTGGTCATCGACGAGTTCGCGTCCCTGGTCGCGGAACTCCCCGACTTCGTCGCGGGCCTGGTCGACATCGCCCGCCGGGGCCGCTCCCTGGGCGTGCACCTGATCCTGGCCACCCAGCGGCCCGCCGGCGTGGTCAGCGCCGACATCCGCGCCAACACCAACCTGCGGATCGCGCTGCGGGTGACGGACGCCTCGGAGTCCATCGACGTCATCGAGGCCCCCGACTCGGGAGCGATCGCCAAGTCCACCCCGGGCCGGATGTTCGTCCGTTCCGGTGCGCAGTCCCTGATCGGCGTGCAGTCCGCCCGCATCGGCGGCCGCCGCCCCGCGACGGGCGGCACCGGCCCGAAGGCGACCCTGCTGCCGCTGCCGTGGCACGCCTACAGCCGCCCGCTGCCCAAGCGCGACGAGGCCGAGGACGACGGCACCATGGTCACCGACCTGGCCGTCCTCGTCGACGCCGTGCGCGACGGCGCGCGGCGGATGGGCTTCGGCGAACAGCGCAGCCCGTGGCTGGACCCGCTGTCCGAACTGGTCACCCTGGACGAGGCGACGGCGTACGCCGCACCGGCCGGTCCGGAACCGGCGGCGGACGTCGCGCCGATCCCGTACGGCCTGATCGACCTGCCGGCGCGGCAGACCCGCATGCCGCTGTCCCTGGACCTGGTCCACGGCGAGCACACCATGATCCTGGGTGGCGCCCGCTCCGGCCGTTCGACGGCCCTGCGGACCCTGGCGGGCTCGCTCGCTCGCAACACCTCCCCGCACGACGTGCACGTGTACGGCATCGACTGCGGCTCCAACGCGTTGCTGCCGCTCATGCGCCTGCCCCACGTCGGTGCCGTGGTCACCCGCGACGAACCGGACCGCGTCCGGCGCCTCATCGAACGCCTGCTGGCGGAGATCGCCCGGCGGCAGCAACTGCTCGCCATGGAAGGCGCGTCCAGCGCCGCAGAGCAGCGCGCGACGGCCGCGCCAGAGGACCGCCTCCCCTGGATGGTGCTGCTGCTCGACGGATGGGAGGGCTTCGCCTCGACCTTCGAGGCGTACAACTACGGCCAGCTCCTCGAAGCGGCTCAGCGCATCTTCCGCGAGGGCTCCGCGGTCGGCCTCAAGGTCGTCATGACCGCCGACCGGACCGGCCTCAGCGGCCACGTCTCGTCCGCTTTCGCCGACCGGCTGATCCTGCGCTTCGCCGACCCGAACGACTACTCCACCGCCGGGCTCCAGGCCCGCGAGGTCCCGAAGAACATGCCCCCCGGACGCGCCCTGCGCATCACGGACACCGGCGTGGACGAGACGCAGATCGGCCTCCTCGCCCCGGATCCGGCCGGTCAGGCCCAGGTACGAGCCCTGCGCGAGATCGCCGAGGAGGCCGTCGCCCGCCACGGCCGCGTGCCCGCGGGCCGCCGCCCGATGCGGGTGGACGCCCTGCCCACGCACATCACGGCCTCCGACGCCCTCGCCCTCGACCCCGACTTCGCACCGCCGTCCGCCCTCTGGGCGCTCATCGGCGTGGGCGGCGACGAACTCCACCCGATCGGCGTCGACCTGGAGGAGAGCGGCCCCGGCTTCGTCATCGCGGGCCCGCCGAAGTCCGGCCGCTCGACGACCCTGATGGCCGCGACGGAGTCCCTGCTGCGGGTCGGCACCCCGGTCGTCCTCGTGGCCCCCCGCCGCTCCCCGCTGCGCGACCTGGAGGGACGGGACGGAGTCCTGGGCCTCCTGAACGCCGACAGCCGCGAGGACGACCTGGAGGAACTGATCTCCAAGGCCTCCGGTGATTCCTACGTCGTGATCGTCGACGACGCCGAACTCCTCTACGACACCAGCCTCGACGAGGCCCTGGAAACGGTGGTCCGCAAGGGTGCCGACGGCGGCGTCGGCCTCATCGCCGCGGGCTCCACGGACAGCCTCTCGGGCCAGTACCGAGGCTTCGCCGTAGAGGCCCGCAAGTCCCGCAACGGCATGCTCCTGACCCCCCAGAGCCCGTCGGAAGGCGAACTCTTCGGCATCCGCCTCCCCGCAAACGCCGGCGGCGGCCCAGCGGGCAGCGGCCTGTTCGTGACCGGGGGGTCCTTCATGCCGATCCAGGCGGTGACGAACGGCTAGCGCCCCTCCACGACGCGACTACGGGCCCCTGCCTGGGAGGCGGGGGCCCGCGGGGGTTTTGGGCGCCTACGGTTTAGTGAGGCGACCGGGGGTGGTGGGGGCTGTGTCGGGCTTCTCGGGGGGCCAATTGCGGAGTACCCAGCGGCGGCGAAGGATCAGCGCGACGGTCCCCACTAGAAAGAACACCGCGATGAGTGAGGTGCCGAACACGGGGAAATTCGTCGGGGGAATGGTGACCCAGTGACGAGAGAGGAGGTGGGAAGGTTTTTGCGGGTCATATGTGGCCCACATGCGGTCACCGATGTGAAAGTCGGGATGCATGCCAGAAAAGTCTGATAGGTCAACTTCTTCCCCGGCCCGAGAGCCAAGGGTGAACTTGATTCGTACGTAATTCGCGTTCTCGTTAACGTCCGTAACGATGGCGGGTGCAGCTACGCCACGCTCGCGCAAATCCTGCAGCAAAGAGTGTGCCGGAATCCAAAGGAAAAGGGCCATGCTCAGAGCTAGTAAAAATCCACCGAATGAGCCCAAGATGTGGCGGTAACCGGGGAGTGGCGGTTGTTCTCTGTAGGCCGCAAGTCGGGCGGCGGACTGTCGATTCATTGCGACTCTCGGCGGTAGTGTGTACTCGCCGGAGCGCTTCCTTCTCTTCTTCTTAGCCAGCCCTGTCTGCTTCATGAAAACCATCCAGTCACGCTCTTCTTGACGTCGGATGCGGCATCGCCGATGGCGGCGCCTGTCTGCTTAACCGCTCCTGTGACCGCATTAACTGCAGGCTTGCCATACTCGCTCTTGATGACGTAAGAAACCCCGTATCCGGCACCGAAACCCACCGCTACGCCTGCGGCGATACCCCAGCCGACTGGCCCTCCGGCCAGCGCTACAAGTCCCATCGCACCCCACGTGCCGACTGCACCGGCCGCCATTCCCCCTACGTTGGCGGCGATGGCAACGTCCGTCTCGGTACCGTGGGTGACATCCCACCCGATCGCCCCGATCGTGAGCACCGTCCCCACCAACGGCAACTTCCCACCCGCATGCAGCGCGCGTCCGAAGAGCGACGCCGAGCTGGGCGGTCGGAGCCCAGGTACCTTGCCGACCAGCCAGCTGCCACCATCCGCCACGGACGCGTCCAGCAGGCGGGAGAACGGCCCCATCCCGAATCGGCCCAGGATCCGTTCCGCCTCCCGCGCCGACTGCCGGGAGGCCCGGGCCGCACGTTTGGTCTCGTTCTTGAACTTCCTCTTTTCCTCCCTGCTCATCGCGGTGACGCGCTGCTCGTACAACCGACTCGCCTCGTCGGAGAACTTCAGCGACCGCTCCCAGAAATGCCCCGCGTACTTCGCCTGCATACCGATGACGGAAGCCAGCAACCCGGCCGTGTCCGACCAGGTGTCCGCAGGATCGCCGAGTTTCTTCACAGCGATCTCCGTGTGCGTCCAGGCCATGTCCCACAGGCCCGGATCGTCCCCTTGCATCAGGGCCCGGTTGAACACGGCGGTGGGCTGGTCCTCGCCGAAGTCGCCGTGGAACAGCGCGGCCGCCTTCTCGAACCCCGGCGCGGGCGCATGCGCGCCGATCGCGGCGGTGAACGCGGAGCCGAACACCTTCACATCGTTCTCGGCGGTCGGCGCACCGGCAGCGGCGACGGTCACCGGAAGAACGGCGAGCAACTCCGGGTCCATCGCGGCGTAGAACGCCGACGTGAAATCCGGATCCCCCTTGTGTTTCGCCAATTCCGCAGCGATCCGGTGAAACGCCGCACCGGCCTGGCCCTCGCCCGGCTCCACAGCGTCATTGATCTCTTCGGCGAGCTTCCTCCCTCCTGCCCGCGCTTCCCCCACGGTCGCGACGGGCTCGCGCAACCGCACCATGGCACCGCGCTTGAGACCCGACTGATCCAGCTCCATCGCCGCCGCCAGCGCGTGCCGGCGACGCAGCATGGGAAGCTCGTCGTCCACCCACCCGGCGATCTTCCCGATCTCCGTGAGGTGGGTGGTCTCCAGCCCGAGCCGCTGGAACCGGGCCGTGTAGGAG
This sequence comes from Streptomyces sp. BK79, assembly GCF_044142145.1. Taxonomy (NCBI): domain Bacteria; kingdom Bacillati; phylum Actinomycetota; class Actinomycetes; order Kitasatosporales; family Streptomycetaceae; genus Streptomyces; species Streptomyces sp. BK79. The sequence goes on along the minus strand of NZ_JBHVOC010000020.1, from coordinate 90,029 downwards.
GACTTGGCGTCGCGCAGCGTCTTGCTGCCGCGCGCGAGGTCATCAATGGTCCTCCGGAGATGGTCCGGATTGATGCCGGTGAAGTGGGGATCAACCACGGGCCGACTCCTGCTCCTCGCCGTCACCCAGCCGCGGATCGATCAGGACGGACCGGACTTCGGACCCGGCCAGGCAATTCTCCAGTTCACCCGTAGGGATGATCACCCACGGCTGCTGCTCGCCCATCGCCTCGACCAGGAGAGGTACGGACGTGAAGGCCAGAGCGGTGAGTCGAGTCGCGCCGTCGTCGCCGGTCACCGGCAAGAGGGTCACTTCGACGGGATCGCGGCCGGCCGGTGTGCCGTCAGTGATCTGCGGCGCTCCGGTCACCGTGGGCAGCACGAGAAACTCGGGATTTTCCCGAGTTGTGTCGCTGGACGTCATCGCCTCAGATTAGGCGGCGTGAGAGGCGGACCGGCATTCGCTGATGCGCAGCTCACCAGTGCGTTGACCAGGCAATGGTGAAAATACGATAAAAGCGGGAGGGCCTTGTGGCAGACGAAGGGGCGAAAGTAGCCAACCCGAAAAGGGCGGATCTCGAGAAACTCCGCAGCGACCTCGCCAAGGAGGTGGAAGGCCTCCGCAAGACGCTCAAGACCCCGACCGAGGACATCGGCGGCGGCAAGGTCTGGGTCGGCAAGAACGCCCGTGCTTGGCACCGCGAGTTGGACGGACGGCACCGCAGACTCGCGGAACAGGTAGGCAAGTTGCTCCCCGTCGTCGACGCGGCCCTGCGAGGCGAACCCGAAAAGGTGTCGGCGACCGAGGCGCGCTCGTATCACCAGGACCGGTGAACGCCGACGGGGCGCCGAGGCCACGGTCCCCCAAGGACACGGCCCCGGCGCCCCGGCCGGTCACCCGCTGCGCTTGATGCGCCTGCGATCAGGTGGCGCGCTCGATGTTGTCGGCGCTGGTGTTCGCGGACTTGCTGGCGTCATTCAGTGTGTCGACCCACTTGTCGAAGGTGGGCTTCACGTCGCGCCAGTCGTCCCGGAACCGGTCGGCCTTCGGACCCTTCCAGTAGCCGGAGCTGTCCGCCGTGGCCGACTGAAGGTCCTTGATCAGGAGCTGCAGGTCGTGGGCCTTGCGGGCGTACAGCTTCGACAGTTCCCGGAGCCGCGTGAGATCTGCACCGCGATCCATGGGCGTTCCTCCCCGTGTCATCAAAGGCAAGCGGACTGTCCGTTCGCAACAGTGGACGCTACAACACCAGCAGCAGTTCCCGTCCACTGCCGTTGCAGATGGGATCCTCCGGTGAACAACCGGTGTGCACGGGGTGTGACCAGGCAGATCAGGGCTCCTGCGGGGGCCCGGGGGGTGCGACAGTATCCTGGGTCTCCGGAGACAGCGGGGGAGAGCTGCTATGGCAAATCCTGACATACAGGAACTCAACCAGCGCGCCAACCAGTTGCGGTCGCTGGCCGACCACATCGAAGAACTCGTCGACGCCGCGAAGAACCACAGCACCACGGGCATGAAGACCTGGTCGGGCCCGAACGCGGACGACGTGCGCGGCAAGCTGAGGACCTGGAAGACGAAGTGCGGCACGGTCGCCAAGGCCCTGCGGGACGAGGCGCAGAAGTGCGCCCAGGACGCCAAGGACCTTCAGGACAAGAAGAAGTAGGAGAGGAAGAGACCAGTGCCCTCCTACGACAGTTCGCGCGCGCGTTTCCGGCTCGCCGATCGCCACATCGCCGTGTTCGCGCATCTCATGGACGGTGGGACACCGCCGGACGAACTGGGGGAGTCACTTGCCGAACTCCAGGGCATCGGCCTGGTGGGCGAGGAAGGTGAACTGACCCCGGCGCTCGGCGATGTGCTTCGCACGCTCGCCGATCCCGTCGTGGTGATCCAGGTGGAGGTCACCGGTGCACACGGCCCGGTGAACCACGGCGTGGTCGTGGGCCAGGACGCGGTGATCGCCCACGACGGCTGGCCCGGTGAGGAGGAGTCGGAGTACGTCTCCATCGAGCCGAGGACCCTCGTCTGGGAGCTCGCCCGCAAGGTCAACCTGCACCGCGGCACGAGGCCCGAAGAAGGGCTGCCCGAGGTGCGTGTCGAGACGACGATGGCCGCCCTGGACGCAGCATTCGTCGCCCTGGAGGAACCGGGCCCGGACGACGACGCCACCCGCGAACTCGTCCGCGAGGCCGTCGTCGAGGCCGATCCCAGCCTCACGGGCGAAGCTCTCGAAGCCTTCCGCGACCTGGTCGTCTCCCTGAACGCGACCTGGCGCATCACCACGACCTGGGCGGGCGAGCACGACGGCGAACGCGCCGCCATGATCCGCGCTCTCGCCGTATGGGACTGCGGTCCGCTGGACCACTGGATCCGAGAGCAGCCGGAGGAGCCCGTCCTGCCGGGACAGGTCGGCCCCGGCACCCCCCTGGTACTGGTGCGTTCGCACGCCGCGGAGATCTGGCGGAAGATCACCGACCTGCTTCCCGACCGGGAGGAACTGCTGACCGAGGGCGGTTCCACCGCATGACGGCCACCCCCCTGGCCACCGGCGTGGAGCCGCGTCCTGCCCGGACGCCGGGACGGCGCTGGTGGTCGGCGACCCTCTGGGTCCTGATCGGCACCCCGCTCACCCTGGCGGGGTGCGGCTGGCTAGCACAGGACTCAGGTCTGTTCTCGACGCTGGCGGGCGCGTTCGTGGCCCTGGCGGTCCTGGCGGCAGCCTGGATCCTGTGTGGTGCGAAGGCCGGCGCGGGCGTCGCGGTCCTCGGGTTCGCCTTCCTGCTCTTCGTGGGGCCCGCACTGGGTGACCACGTGATGAAGGAACGCGGGGTACGACAGGACGCGTTGGTCGCCGAGGTCAGCACCTACCGGGGGAAGGGCGGCGAGAGACGCCCGGTGTGCGAGGTGGTTCTGACCGGCGTCGACCGAGGACGCACCGTCGAGGTCGGTGACGTCGGTGGCTGCGAGCGCGGCTTCGCTCCGGGCACCCGTGTCACCCTCGTGGAGGACCCGGCAGGTTGGCTCACCCCACGACTGAGCGGCAGGACAACGGGAGTGGCGCCCTACCTGATGTGGACCCTCGCCGGCCTCCTGGTCGCGATGGAGAGCTGCGCCCTGTACGGCAGACTGCGGCGGCGCCGACACCACGCCTGACGCGTCCGGGTATCTCTGCCGGTCTGCCCGCCTCTTGCCCCTCTTCTGGCACTCGCCGAGCGAAGCCACCGGACGAAGCCGCCCGGGCGTTCTTCGCGCCGGATCCCCTGCTAGGCGCTCGTGCGGGTCAGCTCGACGGCCTGTTCGGTCAGCGCGGACACATCGAACAGCACCCCCGCGAACTCCACCGTCTCCCCGACCCGTACGCCCTCGTACCCGGCCACGGGGATCGCCGCGCAGTTGGCGTCGATGCCGGTGGTTCCGGTGCCGGGGTCGATGTAGGAGACGGTGAGGGACAGGCCCGTGGGGAAGCGCTGTACTCCGCCGTTGTCGAGGAGTGAGAGTGTGCCGCCCTTGGCCGGGAAGCCCTTGGCTGCGGCGGCCAGGACAGTGGAGTTGGTGGTGAAGCAGAGGCCGTCGTCGGCGGCGCCCTGCCGGGGCTCGAGCGACTCGGGTGCGGCGGCGAGCGCGGCCCGGTCCTCGGCGGCCTTCGGCTCCAGGACCACCCGGTAGGTGCAGATCTGCCGGACCGTGTAGCCGTGGCCGGAGACGGTGATCTCCGTTCCGGGCTCGACCTTCCACTGCCGCTGGCCGGACGCGTACCTCGCGCCGTCGCGCAATGTCGCCGTACGCGTCGTGCCGTCCGCGTCGGCGGCGGTGTACTGCACGCCACCGCCGCCGGGCAGCTTGAAGCCGCCGCCGCGCAGGACATGTGCCCCGTCGGCCGGGGCGGTGCCCACGCAGGCGGGACCCTTGTCCCGTGCCGCGGGAGTCGCGCCGCCGTCGCCCCCCTCGTCGCCGCCGTCGGACGACGCAGCGCAACCGGTCAGCGCCAGGAGTGCCAGGGCGGCGGCGGTCACTCCCGCGCCCGTGATGCCGTACTTACTCACCGGCCTGAACACTGGTCTCCTCCTCGTCGGCGTCGTCCTCGATCACTCGTTCCAGGACGACACGGGTGCGGTAGTCGACCTCCGCGACCCGCCACACGTCGCCGGTGACCTCCACGGTGTCACCCGGCGTCAGCCCGTCGTACTCGACGGGCGGCCGCCCTTCGCAGCTGATCTGGATACGGCCGTGTACCGACGGCTGCGCGAAGACCGTCGCCACGATGCGGTGCGGTAGTCCGTCGTGCTGGACGGTGTACGGGATGTGGTAGCGCAGCACCCACCGTCCGTCGAACTCGAAGGGGTACTTGACCTGCGGTTGATCGGGCACTGCACTCACCTGTGGGGCATCGTCACGGGACATCGAAGGCCTCGGGTCCCTGGAAGTACTTGTCGAGCTGGTCCTGGCTGACGGTGATCGGCGGATAGCCCTGGACACCCCAGGGGTTGCCGAGGATGACCTTGCCGTCGTCGGTGAAGCCGCGGACGTAGTAGGCGTGGTTGCTGTGGTACGTGCTGCCCCACTCCGCCGGGTGGTCCTTGTCCAGGCTCTCGTCGTCCGGTGTGGAGAGGGTGACGACCTTGCCGGACTCGTAGACGCTCCGGAGCGAGTCGATGTTCTTGTCCTCGTCCTTGCCCATGCCGAGGAAGCCGCCCGACTCCAGGTCGTCCCCCTCCTGGCCGGTCAGGTAGGGGGCGGCCTTCTTCGGGTCGTCGCCCTCGATGCCGCCGTACCCGCGCTCGCCGTCGCCGTCCTCCGAGTAGGTCATCGCGAAGGCCTTCTCGTAGTACGCCGGCCAGGTCTCGCCGTTGCCGTACGTGCTGATCGGGTCGCCGTTCTGGTCGGTCGGCAGATCGGCGGTCATGGTCACCCAGTGGTGATTGCCCTCTTTGTCCCAGACGCGGACGCTGACCGTGCCGTTGGGATTCTCCTTGATGCCGTCCTGGATGAACTTCGGGTCCTTCTGGGCGAGGCCGGCCAGCGAGGCGACGTACCAGCAGTCACCGAACTGGTTCTGGCTGACGTCGTCGGCGGAGACCCCGTTCTGGAACAGCGGGTCGGAGGGGGGTGCCCAGTGGATGCCGTTGTTGGTCTGGCCGTTCTGGTCGTTGCCGCCGCTCTCGTAGGCGCCGGTGTTGGTGAAAGTGGGCTGCATGCCGGGGAAGGCTGCCTGGAACTTCCCCACGTTCTGCGGGCTGACCTTGGACAGCATCAGGCTCAGGGTGTCCCGGCGTGCGGCCTCGGGCAGGCCGTTGTGGTCGAACGGGGTCCAGTTGGAGTCGTCGGTGTCGGTGATCAGCTCGTTGTAGAAGGCGAGGTCCTCGGGGGGCGCCTTCGTCATGAACGCGTCCAGCTCGGCCGCGGTCAGCCCGTCCAGTTCGCCGGAGATCCTCTCCAGGTCGTCCCGGTTGCCGTTGGCGCCGAAGTCCTTGCCGTCCAGGGCCCGGAGGTCGCGCAGGGCGGCGTCGATCTTCTTGGCGTCGGGCGGCTTCTCGTCCAGGAAGACGCTGCCGTCGCTGACCGGGTAACCCAGCTTCTCCAGCTCCCGAAGGCCCTCCAGTTGCCGGATGCGACGTTTCATCGACGCCTGCATGTCGCCGAGCTCCCCCTGGAGGGAGCCGGGCAGGCGCCGTCGGCCACCGAAGAACGACGGCATGGGGATCAGATCGCCCACGAGGGCCTGGAGGCCGGGGTCGCGGGACGCGCTCTGGCCGGGCGGCAGGTTCTGCTGGGCGGTGGTGAGCAGCGACGCGAGCCGACTGTGCAGTTGTCCGGAATGCCCGGCGAGGCGGTCGAGATCCCCGGCCAGCGCTCTCAGCCCCGCGGCGTCGAACCCTCTGAACGTCATCGGTCGCCGCCCGTCCCGGCCTTGGCCTTGTCCTTCTCCTTGGCCTGCCGGTCCAGTTCCTCCGCCTGGCCCTCCCAGCGCGTCGCGTCCGCCAGCAGTGCCGTACCCATGCCGTTCAGCGTCCGCTGTCGCTGCTGGAGCGTGCCGGTGCACTCGTCGGCGAACGGTCCTTGCCAGATGGCGCCCTCGTCGTCACCGGTACGGAACCCGGCGGCGCGCGGCGTGGCCTTCTTCACCGCGTCGTCGAGGTACGGCCCGAGGTGCCGGGCGAGCGCACGCGCTTCCCGGGCACACTCGCGCAACCGCTTCGCCCGCTCCTTCAACTCGGCGCCGTCCTCGCTGGGCCCCACGTCCGCGTCCTCCCCCGTCGTCTGTCTCCCGTGCGGTACCGGGCCCTCAGGGGGTACCTCCAGTACCGGTGGTGCAGCATACGGGGGCAGTACCGAACCCTCAGTGACGGGCGACCCGTCTCCACGGGTGACACACAACCACCACACCTGCCGCGCCGACCGCCTCAGAAGCCGCGCGGACGGAGACGACCCTCCTGCCCGCGACAGGCGTGCTTCTCCCTGGCACCCTGATCTGATGCGCCGGCGGCGAGGGCCGGGCCGGTTGTCGAGGGACGGGGGCAGCGAATGTCGTTCCGAGGGGCGAACCCCGAGGACCTGGAGCACTTGGCGAAGCTCCTGGACGGGCGCGGCGGCACGGCGGAGCGCCTCGACGAGGCGTTCACCCGTGCCGCTCGACTGGGGGTGAGCGGAGAGCTGGCGGTTCTCAAGCCGATGAGATCCTGGGCGCGTGACGGGGCCCAGGACCTGCGCAAGCGTGCCGTCCTCCTGCGCCTCGAGAACGGCGACCCGATGGCCGGCCTGTTGTGGGCGGGGTTCACGGCGAAGGACCTGGAGAAGTACAAGGGCGAGGGGATCAAGCCCGAGACGCTGCTGCTGGCCAACTCCGTGGCGGCGAGCGATCACCCGAAGGCGAAGGATCTGGCGCGGCAGCCCGGGGAGAAGCTCGGTGACTGGGTCGCACGGCTCGAGGCGCACGCGCTGTCGAAGATCCCCGGTCTGGAGCCGCACGAGGAGACCCTCACCGAGATGATCAAGTTCGGCGCCGACGCGTTCAACGTCGCCGCCGCGACGCAGGTCGTGGCGGCGACCGGCTTCTCGGGGACCAAGGTACTGCTGGGCAACGCGATCAAGACCGGCAAGCTCGGTCCGATGAAGGACGCCCTCGCCACACGGTGGACCGCGGCCGGCAGCAACCCCGTCCTGCGCTGGGCGGGCACGAAACTGGGCAACTACAACCCGCCCATCCGCTCCCTGTCCGCCCCCGGCAGCTGGCTTCCCGGACAGCTCGGCACCATGGCGTCCCGGAGCCAGACGTATCAGAGGGTCGCCAATGTCCCCTTGAGCTCCGGCTTCCTGGGCGATCGCTGGGGCGGCGGATGGGACCTGCTGCGCCGACGCGGCTTCATGAACGCCAAGCTGCTGGGTGTCACCCCCAACCAGGCCATCAACTTCTTCGCGGGGTCGGACGACATGGCCCGTATGTACGGCGGACTGACGCACTCCGGGCAGGCGGTCACCCGCGCGGGACAGGCCAGCCTGGTGGCGGTCGGCAAGGCCGGCGGGTTCAGCGCGGCGGCCAAGACCGCCGGTCTGTGGCGAGGGGCGGGCATCGTCGGGTCGGCGGGCGCGACAGTGTTCTCCGTGGCCAACATCGCCACCATGGACCATGAGAAGGAGTGGGAGAAGAGTAAGGCGGGATACCTGGCCAACTACGCGGAGGTCGGTTTCAACGCCACCTTGACCGCTGCGATGGTCGCTCCCAATCCGGTCACGATCGGTCTCGCGGTCGGGACCGGGATCGTCTACGGAGGCCTGAAGGTCGTCGAGCACTGGGACGACATCACGGAAGGCGCGGACAAGGCCGCGGACTGGGTGGGCGACAGGGCGAGCGACATCGGGGAGGGCATCGCCGACGGCGCCAAGGAACTGGGCAGCGCCCTCAACCCGTTCGACTAGCGTGAAGACGCTCGGCACACGTCCGTCCAGAGCTCTGGAAAACCCGATGCACGAAATGAGCAGTCGTCGCCATGGAAACGAGCAGTGAGTCCCTGACGTTCGAATTGTCGCCGTACAGCGTCCGTCCCAAGAAGGAGCTGCCCACCACCGGCATCAAGGGGGACGTGGGGCACTTCGGGGCCGTAGTCGTGGAGCGCTGTCCGCTGCACCGGCCGCTCGCGCAGGGGATGGACACCGCTCGGCTGACCGGTCCTGCCTTCCCGGAAACGATCTTCAGGGGGAAGCGCAGGTCGGGCCGGCCTTCGCTGTTCAAGGCCGAGCTCACGCTGGACGGCCGGCCGGCGAACCTGCGGTTCAATGCCCGTGCCCTGCGCAAGGAGGACCGGGCGTTGCACATCGCGTACGAGGGACGGGATTACGTCTACACCGTGAAGGGCTTGGGCAAGGAGAGGGTTCTGCAGAGAGAGGGCGTTCAGGTCACCATGGCGCCCGGCTGCCACGTCCCCCCGGCAACGACCTACAGCGCCGGTACCGCCACGGGTCCGGTCGACGCCGTGGATCTGGCGATCGCCATCGTGCTGGAAGAAGTGGACACGGACGCTCTGACTGTGGGTGGCGCCGTGCTGTCGTCTCCGTTCGCCCTGATGCAGCGCTGGTCGGACGGGGCCGAGTAGCGGGCGGGTCTCGGCTCCGTGCTCAACGCGGGGCCGAGACCTCGGTGGTCCGCAGTACGCGGCCTGAAGACCACGCGAAGGGCGCGGATCTGCCGCAGGGTGCCGCTTCGAGCGTGGAGTGGTAAGTCCCTTTTGCTACTGGGTCGTCATGTCGATCGCTCGGGTGGTCCGTAGGCCCTCGGCTGTCTTTGCTTTACTGTCCTGTGGCGCGGGGGCCGAATTGGGATGTGCAGTTCGGGGCGCCATCGAGGCGCACCTCCTCTTGCCGGATTGCACGGCATGTGTGTCGACCAGTCCGGTTGGCGAGACAGGTGCGGTCCGGGCTGACTGAAGACAGGAAGGCGTCAAGCGAATGAATGGGGTTTCCTTTGAGCTCCAGCGCGCGGCATCCACTCGAGGGCACCGGGGCAGGGTCTTCTCGTGGAACGGCCAAGTGGACGGCCTTGGCCGCATCGAGTTGACCTTTCCAACGGAGTACAGCGACTATCCGACGGATTACTGCGAAGTCGCGGTGACCGGTGACAGCTTCCCACTTGTCACCTACCTCGGTTTGGGGTATTTGGATCGCCCTCTGCTGGCCAGAGGGGAGCTGCGAGTCGATTGGGATCCAGCAGACCTCTCCCGGAACGTCTACTGGCCTGGACGGCAAGGGCGAGCTCTGCGTATCCAGGTGAAAGGGCGCTCCTACTCTTACGCCCAGCTGAGTGGCAAACGCGTCCATGAACTGACACGTACAGGTGCAGGCGTACGTATGAGGCGTTCGAGTTGGAACAAGCCGCAGAAGCTGTCTGGGACCTGCTCGGGCGCGGCCGATGCCCTAGATATCGGCATCGCTGTCGTTATGGAGGGTGTGAATACGAGGAACCTGTCGGCTCTCGGCGCGTTGGTCTCGTCGCCGGGGCGCTTCGTGAACCGACTCAACGATATTTAGACGCGAACAATTCACAAAGGGGAGTTCAAAGTGCCTTCGGTAGATGCGGCAAGGCGCAGAGTTCGCCTGTCCGACGCTCACATCAGTGTGCTGGGAATTCTGGTCGAGGAGGGGCAGATTCCGGGAGGATTGTCGCAAGCGCGAGATGAACTGCGCGAATCAGGGATTCTCGACGCTGAAGGCAAGATCCTTGCCGACCTGTATCCGCTCGTCTCGACGCTGATGGAGCCCCGAGTCATCGCACGTGTCGAAGTGACCGGCCCTCAGGGCGTCACCAGTAACGGGGCTGTCATGGGTGATGAGTTCATCTTCATCCACGAGGCATGGCCCGGTGCGGCGGAGTCGGAATATGTGCCTGCCGAACCTGAGAGCCTAGTCTGGTCACTGGCCAGAATGGTGGACCTGCACCGCGACTTCAGTGACGAGGTCGACAGCGGTGAGGTGATCGAGGCGACCATGGGTTTGCTCGATCAAGTGATTGAACGCATGGAACGCGGAGGAACTCAGGAACCAGAGGCCGTGGCCGAGGTGACCGGTGCTCCTGTGCGGCTTGCAGAAATTCTCGCCGAATTGAACTGCATGTGGCGGATGACGGTGGCCTGGCAAGGTGACGGTCCGACCCGCGCGGACTCAGGTCTGGGTGTCTCGGCGTTGGCGGTGTGGGACTGTGGCGTCGAGGGTTACTGGGTGCGCGAACAGCCGACCGAGCCAGTGTCGGAAGGACAGGTCGACGCGGCGAGCGAGCTGCGGGTGCGGCGTGCTTCGGCCAAGGAGTTGTGGCGGCGCGTCACCGATCTTCTGCCGGACGGAGCTCAGCTGACCTCCTCGCCCCAGAAGGGCTAGAGGGCCTTCGATAGCCGGTCATCGCGCGCAATACCAGCTTACTTTTGCGGGGAAAAATGGGCGACAATTCCAAACGCATGGGGAATCCTGAAGACCTCGAGCACCTGGCGAAGCTTCTGGACGGAAGAGGGAAACTGCAGGACCGGTTGGATGAGGCGTTCACTCGAGCGTCCAACCTGGGCGTGCGGGACAAACTGATCCCTCTGAAACCTATGCAGTCATGGACCCGGGAGACATCCACTGATCTGAGGCGGCGTGGCGCGATCCTTCGGGCGGAGAACGGTGACCCACTTGCAGCCGCTCTTTACGCAGGCTTCAAGCCAGAGGAGGTGAAAGGCAAGCAACTCCCTCCAGATGTCATGCTCATCGCTAACGCGTCGGTTGCGAACGGCGCTCAGTTCGACAGTGAATGGTTGCAGCGTCGAGACGGTGAGACGTACCAAGATTGGATTCAACGCGTTCAGACGGATGCCGTGGCCAAAATATCAGGCGACGAAAAACTGGGTGAGGTGGTCGGCGATTACATTGATCTGACTGCGTTGGCATCGACAGTGCCAGGTGCCTTTGCTGCGGCGGCCTCGGGGACCATGGGGCTTATCAGAAGGTTCAGGAAGGGTAAATTCCTCAAGGCGCCTGGTACGACACTCGCTCAAATCCTCAAGGGTCATCCGCCATCGTACATCCCGTCTCGAATTGCTCGCCTGGGTGCGAGCATTGGTGCTCGCACACCCGCACCCATCCTTAGCGCCCTCGCAGGTTCGGACCGCTTGGCTCAGATCCATGGCGGTAAGTTGTGGGCCTGGGAAGCCAATCTCCTCAAGGTCGGCAAGAATGTCGGCGTGCTGGACAGGGCGGCCGGCGCCAGTCGACTCAGCGCCTTCACTTCCGGGGCGGGGGCCGCCCTGCGAACCGCCGGCTGGTGGCGGGCCGCCGGTATTGGTGGAAGCGCGGTGACCACCGCGATTGGGGCCTACGATCTCTATCAGGAAGGCCACCCCGTTGAGGCGTTCAAGCGAGACAAGCTGGGCTACGTGTCGAAGGCCTCAGGTGTAGCCTTCAATGCCTCGCTCACCGTAGCAATGGTGGCTCCCAACCCGGTGACCATCGGTGCAGTGGTGGTCACGGGGGCAGTCTATGGCGGCGTGACTCTCTGGCAGAATCGGGACAAGATCAAGGAGTTCCCCGGCAAGGTCGCCGACGCCGGAGCCTGGGCGGGGAAGAAGATCTCCGAAGGGGCCGGCAAGTTGGCGGACGGCGCCAAGAAGCTGGGCAGTGCCCTCAATCCCTTCGACTGACGCGTCAGGACAGTGCGAGATGCTGGGTGCAGCACAGGCATGACCCAGCGCAGGTGCCCACATCGTCGTGGTGAAGGGGATTCTGGCCGCCTCTTGGGTAGGCCGAGCTTCGGGTGAGCTCGTTTCCCCACTGGGTCGGGAGTCATGCTCTCGATGCAGAGAGGGATCGCGGCGCACCTGTCGGGATGCCCCGCAACTTGACGTCGGATGAAGTGCGCAGGGTGCCCGATTTCGGGCCGCCAGCCTCTTCGCCGCGCACTCAAGTACGGACGTCGGCCCGCATTTGGATGCAGCTGAGAGTGGTGGTACCTGCTCGATGAAACTTCAGGAGAGCCCGGACAGTCCGTCCAGGAACCTTCCAGGGGTCGATATCAGCGCGCCTCGGAGAGACAGGTTGCGCGTGTACACGGCCTCGAACAGGATCGAGAGGCTGATGTCAATGGAATCCACTGCCCCATGAGCAGTTCCGGAGATGCTCCTGGGATTTGTCCCGCTGGACCGGGTCACGACGATGTGGGACTCGCGGCGTTCGAGTACGTGGTGCCGTCGGTTCCCTTCCTCTCGGTATCGGTACTCCCGGCCTACGGCCCGGATCTTCAGAGCGCGGGCGCGTCTGCTCATCCGCAGAGTCTTCCGGGAGAGGGACGCCGGCTGCCCGGCCACGGTCAGCTGCCCCTCCGAAAGGCGGGGGAGCCCTCCGTAGCGAAGCCCTTTGAAGGAGGACACCGGGATGTTCTCGCCGGTCACCATGGCGCCGATGATCTCTCTGGACTCCCTCGTGCCCACGACTTCCAGCGCGGGCACGATCAGTTCAACGTCGCCCAGCTGTCCCACAGTGCCGCGCCAAAAGGTCACCCGGGCCTGTTCCCGTGACGTCACGGTGTTCGAGTGCCGCTGCAGGTCGAATGAAAGGTGGGGCATTTTCCGGACTTAACCTCTTTCGTCCTCAAGTGTCAAACGTAGGCACTGTCGGCGAAACGTAGAGCATGTTCCTCATCGGGTCGCGTCCGCCTCCGCCGTGCTCACCGGTTGATGGCCTGGATCTCCTGGACGGTGACCGCCTGGGTGGTCCCGAAGGTTCCGTCGGGCAGGTCGCCGCCCGTGCCGCCGGTGCCGGTCCAGGCGATGTCCCAGGTGATGGTGGCCTGGAGGTCATACGTGCCGTCGCCGGAGGAGCGGAGGTACTTGATTCCGCAGGGCGGGGTCTGGTCGGCCTTGCCCTTGGCGTAGGGCTCGCCGATGGAGCCGTCGGCGTTGATGGTGCATTCGCCGGAGGTTGGGTAGGTCTCGGCGTCCGGCGTGCCGGGCTCCAGTTTCAGTGACACCGGCTTCGCGGTCGTCGTGGCCTGCAGGGCGAAGCCGGGGACGTTGATCGCGGCCGTGGCCTGGACCTCGTTGAAGACGGCCTTGTCGAGCCAGGCCCAGGTCGGCAGGTTCACCTTCGTGGTCTGCTCCGGGGCGAGGCTGACCTCGGTGTCGGGAAGCTGCATGTGCTGATAGGCGAGGGCCGCGAGGATTTCCGGGGTGATGGCTTCCTCGTACTGGGGCGGCGGGGCCTCGCCGTTGTCGACCCAGAAGGGGAGGTCAGTGCAGGAGCTGCGCTTGAGGAGGTCCGGCTCGTCGGGGTTCTCGACGCCGGCCCAGAACATTCCCTCGCCGTCCTTCTCGACGTTGTAGTCCTTGTAGCCGGGGGTGCCGGTCCATCCGTACTCGTCCTCGTAGTGGCGCTCCGTCTCACCGATCGCCGCGCCCGCGGTGCCGCCCATGCCGGGTGTGTTTCTGGCCTTCTCGAACTCCTTGGACATCTTCTTCTTGAAGTCCTTGGCGCCGAGGTAGGGGGCGTACCAGCAGGGTGGCGGCGTCCAGTTGACGTCGGAAGACGTCACGTTGCCCGTGCCGCCGCCCGGGGCTACGGCACCTGAGTACTGGATGCGAGCGGCGGCGTAGATACCGGATTTGTCGCTGCCGGCTGATTGCTCCGTGCTGGCTCCTTCTCCGGACCCCACCGGTTTCGCCGCGTAGGCGGGCATGGGAAACACGATCGCGCTGAGGGCCAGAGTCAGTGTCGCGGCGCGGATGAATGTGCGAAGCGATCCCTTCACCGGCACTTCGCCGCCTTGGTCTCGACGAACACCTTGGACGCCTGCCACAGATCGGTGCCCGTGGGGTACTTGACCATGATGATCTTGTAGTGGTCGAAGTCCTCGATGCTGGGCTCAGTCTTCAGGATCTTGTCGGTCTTGATCTCTTTGCCGAAGAACTTGCCCGAGTCCGCGCAGAACGCCACCTCCACCGACTTGCCGTTGGGGGCTGACCGAGTGGTGGCGTCGTAATGGCGCAGCGTGCCGGTGGCGGTCCAGCCGCCTTCGATCCAGGCGTTGATCTGTGTATTCGCGTAGTTCAGGCCTTCACCGGTCGCATATGTGGTGACGGATGCGTCCTTGGTCGTGCGCTTGTCGACGCCCCTGTAGATGGCACGGAAGAAGTTGGCCGTGTCGGACATCGCAGCCGACTCGTTCGCATTCTTCGGCTTCTCCCAGTCGAAGACCAGGTTCATGTCCTTGGGAAGGGACACGTCCACGCCGTCCGGCTTGGCCTGCGTCGGCGCTCCCGACGGCTTCGGCGACTCCTTCGGTGTCTCCGAACCCTGGTCGGCACCGGCGATCTTGTCGTTGTCGGACGCTTTGTCCTCCCCGCTGCCGCAGGCCGTCAGGAACAGGCCTGCGGCGGCGACGAACGCGGCAGCAACGGGCAAAGAGCGGCGCTTCACAGTGGTCTCCCCGTGAGACATAGGTGCAGTCGAGTGCAGTCGAGGGAACTGAGGCTAGCTGTGGGGTTCTCGGTTTCACCAGAGTGAACTACTTCGAGAAGGGGGACGAACCGGGATCTACGGGCGCCTGAGGTGGTGCTCCGTCAGTGGACATGTGTCGCCTCTCGGACAGCGGACGCCAGTCGGTCGACCCCGTCGGCCAGCACCGACAGAGGGCTGCCCTCCGGCTCGTCGTACGGCACCCGGGTGTCCGCCGGGCCGGGCAGGGTCAGCGTCAGCTCGCGCAGCTCGCGCGGTGCGGCGACAGCGGTGTCGAGGCAGAGGGGGCAGAGCGGCAGCATGCGCCTGCGGTTGCCCTCGGCGCTCACCCGTACGTGGCGGCGGCCTGCCGCGGGGCCGTGCAGCGGGTTGACGGCGCAGCAACGGTCCCCGGCGTCGTTGTCGAGGGCGTCGCGGGCCGCGCGGGCGAGGACGATGACGGTCAGGAGAGTCGCCGGGTCCGTACCCGGTGAGCGCAGGCCGTCGATGTCGCCGCCGACGAGGAGCAGGGCGGCGTCGAAGCGGTTCCGGGCGAGGCCGGTGCGGGACGCCGAGCCCCCGTCCGCCGCGCCGAGCGCCTCGGCGGCAGCCGTGAGCGCCCGCGCCGCCGCCTGTAGCTCCGTACGGGCCGTGCGGCGCAAATAGGTCTCCGACGGTTCCCTCGGGGAAACCAGGGGCAGCACCTCCGTCGGCAGCGGTTCCGGCCTGCGCCGGCGGAGCACCGCGGCCAGGATCCCCAGGGTGCCCGCGACCAGGCCGAGGAGCAGCAGCGCGGCCACAACGCCGACGAACAGGCCGGGCTGGAAGTCCGTGGCGAAGAGCTCCGGGAGTCTGTTCTCCGCCTCGGGGCTGGGGGCGGGCAGGGGCTCGCCCGAAGTGGTGGGCTCGTCGGAGCGCGGCGTCCTGTCCAGGTACGTCATGAGCGTGTCGAGGCGCTCGCCCAGGAGGTGGTCGTCGGCCTCGTCCGCCCGGTCGTCGCCGTACGTGACGGACTCGGGGAGGTCGAAGAGGGGACCGTAAGCGTCCAGGCGCAGGCCGTGGTTGAAGACGTCGATGTAGCCGGTCAGCGGATCCGCGACGACGTACAGACCGTCGGCCGTGCGGACTCCGTCGGCCTTGCTCAGTTTCGACCGTACCGAGGCCGCGAACAGCTCCTCGTCGCCGGCGGACTCGTCCTCCGACAGGTGCGGTACGACGGAGACGTACACGGGGCCGCCGCCGTCCGAACGGCCGAACCGTTCGATGCGGTCGTGCAGCCGGGAGAGCTGGGCGGAGTCCAGGAGCCGTGGGCTCTCCGGGTCGATGTAGACCGGGTCCCGGGCCAGGCCCTCCGCGACCCGCTCGACGCGTGCCGTCATGTCACCGCGGGTGGGCGGCGGAGCGGCGCTGCTTCTCGTCTGGTCGAAGACAAGCGGGGCGGTGAGCGCGATCGCGACCGCGGTGGTGAGGGCGAGGCCGGGGACGAGGAGACGCCGCCGCCACCGGCGGCTCGCGTCCGGGCGCTTCGCGGGCGGGCGGAGTGCGGTCGGCCGGGGGAAGCGGCGTCGTGCCCACCGCACGCACGGCGTCAGCAGCAGGATCGTCAGCGGTACGCCGGTGAGCAGGATGCCCGTGAGGAAGGACTGGTTCTGCCGGTCGGTCGGGCCGATGTACATCTCCTCGGGCTCGCCGGCCCGGTACTTCTCGCGGGCCGCGTCCGCCCGTGCCGCCGCCTTCTCGGGGCCCTGCGCCACGACGTCCACGAAGCGTTCGAAGCTGCGCAGCGCGCCCGCGTCGTAGGGGAGTTCGTAGAAGGACGCCGTGACCGCGTCCTCCGCGGCGGCGCGTACGCCGTGGGCCGCCGCATGCCTCACGCCCGACTCGTCGAGGAGCACGAAGAGGCCGTCGCGCCCGAGCCGGTCGTGCACCGCGCCCAGCAGATCCCCGTCGGCGCCACTCTGGTCCGGGAGGACGAGCACGTACGTCGGGACGCCGGTGCGCTCGGCGAGCCGGGCGAAGTCGGGCGCCATGGACCGTGGGATCTCGCGGGGGAGCTGGTCCGTGAGGTGGACCGGGTGCTCGCGGAGGCGGTCGGCCAGGTAGGCGGCCTGGGTGGACGCCTGGTCCGCCGCAGACGATTCGGCGGCGCGGGCGGGGGCGGCGGCCGTCAGGACCGAGGCGGTCGCGGCGGTGAGGAACAAGGCGGTGAGGCCGCAGAGGGTGAGCAGCAGGCGGGCCACGCCGCCTCGGATATGGCCGGTCCGCGGCCGTCCGGTCGTCGTGGGTGTGGTCACCACTCGCACTCCCCGTGTCCCCCTCGTCCCCGGTCGCGGGCTTCCTGCCCGCGGCACTCTACTTATGGCTTCGCTGCTCCAAATCGCCGTTCCTCAACCCAGCTTCGCGTTCTGGGCTTTCACCACCGTCGCGTTCATCCTCGCGTCGCTCGTCCTGCCGTTGGCGATGGCCAGGCCGTCGACCGAGTAGTACACGGCCAGGACGTCACCGCTGCGTACGGCCTGTGCGTGCGCGGTGTGCGTGACGCCCCGGAAGGTCAGCCGGGACCGGAACGCGAGCGACTCGTCACCGGCCGTCGCCACGGGCTTCTCGGCGGTCACGGAGTCGTACGCGCCCGTGTTGCCGTTCGCCTTGGCGGTGAAGCCGCCGGTGCAGGCGTCCACCGCTTTCGACAGTCCGGCCATGGCGGACTCGGCCCCGCCGGGCTCGTAGGTCGTGAGCATGACGTACGTGAACGAGTCGTTGATGTCCCGGGAGACGGAGCGGGTGACGTCGGCCTGGGAGCGGCCGAGGGGGAGCTGGTTCATGGCGTAGGCCAGCGGGGCGCAGACCGGCTTCTCGACCGTGACCTCCTGCGGGGACTTGGCGAAGGCGAAGTCGCTGTTGTCGGAGGTCGCCACGTCCGCGTCGGACACCTTCATGCCCTTCACGTCCGCCTCCGTGATCACCAGCCGCTTCAGCCGCTCCTCCGGGGTGAGCTGCCTTTCCCCTGCCTCGGTCGCCGAGGGCTTGCCCGCCGCCGCGTCCGCGTCCGAACCGGAGCCGGAGTCCCCGCCGCAGGCGGTGAGCGCGGCCAGGGAGAGCAGGGTCAGGGCGGAGAGGGAGAGGGCGGCTGGTGTGGCGCGCTTCATGGGGGAGGGGCTCCTCAGGGGTGGGGGGAGGGGAGGCCGTTGGGGCGGGACGGACTCGGGGAGAACGCCCTCGGGCCTCCCCGAGTCACCGATCCGAGCGAAGATCATGGCACGGTCGATGCGTTCCCTCGTGAGTGAAACGTGCAGGCATCATGGCCGCGCCGTGACGAACGGCACGGGCGCGGTGCTCGGTGGTGGTGGTTCGGTATTCGCACGCGCACAGTTGGGTCGGTGGCTCGCGGCGGGGTGCGCAAAGGGGGCGACGGGGCGCGGAGTTGCAGATGAGTAAGGGTGGGTGGGTGAGGTTCGCGGGGGCGGGCGCGCCTTGAGGGGCTTATGTGCTGCTGATACGGTGCGATGGCTTGACACTCGCCTCGCTGCTGGTTATTCGCCCAGGTCGGGCGGGTGCGTCAGGGGATGTCCCTGGACGCCACCGGTCGGGCGGGCACGGGTGGAGTGTCCGAATGTGCGGGGAATCCCGCGCACTTGAGCAAGTACTCGAGCAGTGCTGCTCAAGCAGTGACGTGGCAGACAATTTCTTGGGTGTACGGGGAGCGGTTGCGTGAAGATCCAGGAGCGTACGGGGGCGGGCGCGGGACGTTCCGCGGCTCCGGTTCAGCCGTCGGTCGGTGACCGGCTTCCCAGCCCTCCTCGCGAGCGCAAACCGGCGCTGGCCGCACTGGCGGTGCTGCTGATCCTGGTGGGCGCGCTGGGCGCGACGATGCTGGTGCTGCGGGCCGGGGACCGGGTGGAGGTCGTCAAGGTGACGGCGGACATCCAGGCCGGCGAGTCCGTGGGCGACAAGGTCACGTCCGTGATGGTGGCCGCCGACGAGGGCATCAACTACGTCGAGTGGACACAGCTGGGTGCCCTCAAGAAGCTGAAGGCCAAGTCCACGATCTACGCGGACACGGTCGTGATGGGGCAGATGTTCGCCAAGGGTGAGCAGCTTCCCGCGGGCAAGGCGTCGGTCGGCCTCGCCCTCAAGGAAGGGCAGTACCCGGCGGGCATCAAGCCGGGTGACACCGTCGCCGCCTACCGCGTCGGGGCGAACGGCTCCAGCGCCTCCGGCTCCTCCGGCTCCTCTGATTCGTCCGGGTCGTCCGGCAACGACTCGTCCTCGGCCTCCGGTGGCGCCATCGTCGCCGACGCCCGGGTGAACAGCGTCAAGGACGACAGCGACGCCACCGTCAGCACCGGCAGCAAGTCCCTCACCCTCCTGGTGAACGAGGGCGAAGCCGCCGCCCTCGCCTCGGCGGCGTCCGCCGGCGAGGTCGCCATCGTGCGCGTCCCCGGCAAGTAGAAGGCGACCGAAGCAGCCATGGCCCTCATCGCTCTCGCCGCCGACAAGGGTTCCCCCGGCGTCACCACCGCGGCCGTCGCCCTCGCGGCGGTCTGGCCGCGCCGCGTCCTGCTCGCCGAGACCGACCCGGCGGGCGGTGACCTGGTCTACCGGTCCGCCGCCGCGCACGGCGGGCCGCTCAACCCGAACACCGGCATGCTGTCGATCGCCGCCACCGCGCGGCGCGGCCTCGTGCCCGACCAGCTCTGGGACCACGTACAGCCGCTCAGCGGGGGCCTGGAGGTCCTCGTCGGACTCGGCATCGCCGAGCAGGCCGCCGGTCTCGCGGGCCTGTGGCCCACCCTCGGCCGGGCCTTCGCCTCGCTCGCCGACTCCCCGAACGCGCCCGCCGACGTCATCGCCGACTGCGGACGCGTCAGCGGCGACACCCCGGCGACCGAACTGTTCCCGCACGCCGCGCTGGTGCTGCTGATCTCCCGTACCGAGCCGGAGGCCATCGCCCGCGTCCGGGACCGTGCCGCCGCCCTGACGGCCAAGCTGCACGGCGGCCCGCGCGGCGCCGCGAGCCTCGGCATGCCGATGGTCGGCGTCGTCCTGGTCGCCGACACGAACAACGCGGCCAAGCTCTCCGGCCAGGTCAACGACATGCTGGTGCACGCCCAGACCGGCGCCCGCGTGGTCGGCACCATCGCCGACGACCCGGCGGGCGCGGAGCAGCTGGCCGGACGCAGGCGCGGCCGGCTGGAGAAGTCGCTGCTCATCCGCTCGGCCCGCAAGGTCACCTCAGACCTGTACCAGCAGTTCGGCGCCGCCTGGTCCGTACCCACCGGCCACGACATGAACGGCCACGCGGGGGCCGGCCGATGACCGCTGTCGACCACTCGTTGGTCAAGCGGTTCCGGCAGGACGCCGGCGACCGCATCGCCGAGCAGCGCCGCCAGGACCAGGTCAGCGGCGTCACGCCGATGTCGACCGAGGACGAGCGGCAGTACGCGCGCGCCGTCATCGCGCAGATCCTGGAGGAGTACGCCCGCGCCGAGATCAACGCCGGGCGTACGCCGCTGGACGCGGAGACGGAGGAGGCGTACGCCGCCGCCGTGCACGCCGCGCTGTTCGGCGTGGGCCGGCTCCAGCCGCTCCTCGACGACCCCGAGGTCGAGAACATCGACATCAACGGCTGCGACCAGGTCTTCGTCGGCTACTCCGACGGACGCGAGGA
The DNA here is from genome assembly GCF_044142145.1 of Streptomyces sp. BK79. Classification (NCBI taxonomy): domain Bacteria; kingdom Bacillati; phylum Actinomycetota; class Actinomycetes; order Kitasatosporales; family Streptomycetaceae; genus Streptomyces; species Streptomyces sp. BK79. Next base: position 69,916 of record NZ_JBHVOC010000020.1, on the reverse strand, counting down.
GCGCGGCGAGCCGGTCGCCGAGACCGACGAGGAGCTGATCGAGCTGATCCAGATCCTCGGCGCCTACTCGGGCCTGTCCTCCCGCCCCTTCGACTCCGCCAACCCGCAGCTGGACCTGCGCCTGCCGGACGGTTCGCGTCTGTCGGCGGTCATGGACGTCGCCCGCCGCCCCGCGCTGTCCATCCGTCGCGCCCGCATGGGCAAGGTCTTCATCTCCGACCTCGTCGGCAACGGCACCCTCACCCCCGAACTCGGCCACTTCCTGGCCTGCGCGGTCCGCGCCCGCAAGAACATCATGATCGCGGGCGCGACGAACGCCGGTAAGACGACGCTGCTGCGCGCCCTCGCCAACGAGATCCCCCCGCACGAGCGGCTGATCACCGTCGAGCGGGCGCTGGAGCTGGGGCTGGACACCTTCCCCGACCTGCACCCCAACGTCGTCGCGTTCGAGGAGCGGCTGCCCAACTCCGAGGGCCAGGGCACCATCAGCATGGCGGAGCTGGTCCGCCGTTCCCTGCGTATGAACCCCTCCCGCGTCATCGTCGGTGAGGTGCTCGGCGACGAGATCGTGACCATGCTCAACGCGATGTCGCAGGGCAACGACGGCTCGCTGTCCACGATCCACGCCAACAGCTCGCACGAAGTCTTCAACCGCATCTCGACGTACGCCCTCCAGGCGGCCGAACGGCTGCCGATCGAGGCCAGCCAGATGCTGGTGGCGGGCGCCGTCAACTTCGTCGTCTTCATCCAGCGGCGCAACAACTTCCAGAGCGGCGGACGCCTCCAGCGCATGGTCACCTCCGTCCGCGAGGTGAACGGCGTCGACGGACGCGTGCTGTCCAGCGAGGTCTTCGCCGAAGCGCCCGACGGCCGGGTCGTCCCGCACGCCCCCATAGCCTGCCTGGAGGAACTCATCGCCTACGGCTACCGGCCCAACGGAACGTGGGGGTGAGACGGACATGACGACATCCATGGCCTCCATGAGCGGCCTGTTCTCTCCCACGGTCTTGTACGCGCTCGGCTGCGGTGTCGCCGTCGGCGGCGGTCTCGCCCTGCTCGTGATCGCCGTACGCGGTCTGCCCGCCAAGCCCGAGCACGAGAAGCGGCAGGCCAGCGAGCGGGCGAACGAACTGATCCGCTGGGCGGGTCAGCGCGGGTCCCTCGCGGCCATCGTCGGCCTGGTCGTCCTGCTCCTCACCCGCTGGGCGGTGCTGGGCATCGCGGCCGGCGTCCTCGTCTTCTTCTGGGACCGCCTCTTCGGCGGCGCCGCCGAGGAACGCGCCGCCATGAAGCGGGTGGAGGCCCTCGCCTCCTGGACGGAGTCGCTGCGCGACACCATCGCCGGCGCGGTCGGCCTGGAGCAGGCCATTCCCGCCTCGGCCCGCGCCGCCGCCCCCGTACTGCGCCCGCACCTGGACGCCCTGGTCGACCGGTTGCGCTCCCGCACCCCGCTGCCCGAAGGGCTCCAGCACCTCGCCGACGAGATCGACGACGCGTCCGCCGACATCATCGTCGCGGCGCTGATCCTCAACGCCCGGTTGCGCGGCCCGGGTCTGCGCCAGGTCCTGGGCGCGCTCGCCAAGTCGGCCCGCGAGGAGGTCGACATGCGCCAGCGCGTGATGGCCCAGCGCGCCTCGACCCGCCGCTCCGTGCAGATCGTCGTGGCGGTGTCGGTGCTGTTCGTCCTCGGCCTGTCCATCTTCAACCGGGAGTTCGTCGAGCCGTACGGATCGCCCGTCGGCCAGCTCGTGCTGGCCTGCGTGTGCGGGCTGTTCGCGCTCGGCTTCTGGTGGCTGCGCAAGCTCTCCACCATCGAGACGCCGGAACGCTTCCTGGTGCGGGACGGCTCCGACATCCAGTTCGTGCGTCCCCGTACGGCGGACCGGACGGGCCAGCAGGGCCAGCCCGCGCAGCGCCTGCCGCAACCGTCCCAGGCGTCGCAACCGTCCCAGGCGTCGCCGGCGTCTGGGGACGAGGGGGTACGACGATGAACCTGACGATGCCGGTCCTGGTCGGCGCGGTCATCGGCCTGGGCATCTACGCCCTGGTCCGCGCCCTGATGCCGACCAGGCGGAGCCCGCTCCAGCAGGTCGCGCGGATCGACGCGATGCGGGCGCGCGGGACGGCGTACGAGTCGGCCCGCCCGGTGAAGGACACGGGCCGCCTCGGCTCGCTGCGCGCCCAGGTCGGCGCGCGCGTCGCCGAGCTGTACCTCCAGCAGGGCTGGGAGCAGCGGTCGCTGCGCGCCGACCTGGCGGTGCTGGACCGGAGCTGGGAGAACTTCCTGGCGACGAAGGCGCTGCTGGCGGCGGGCGGCCTCTTCTTCGGCCCGTTCCTGTTCGCGATCGTCTGGCAGCTCGGCTTCGGCGACAGCCCGATCATCCCGGTCTGGCTGGCCCTGCTCTGCGCGGCCCTGTTCTTCTTCCTCCCCGACCTGGAGGTCCGCCGGGACGCCGCCGAGAAGCGCCGTGACCTGCGGCGCGTGATCGGCGCGTACCTGGACCTGGTCTCCATGAGCCTGGCCGGCGGACGCGGTCTGCCCGAAGCCCTGATGGCGGCGGCGGAGGTGTCGGACGGCTGGGCGACCCATCGCATCCGCAACGCCCTGGCCGACGCGCGGATCACGGGCATCAGCCAGTGGCAGGCACTGGGTCAGCTCGGCGAGGACCTGGGCGTCGAGGAGCTGAAGGACCTCTCCGCCTCGCTCGCCCTGGTGGCCGACGACGGCGCCAAGGTCCGCGAGTCCCTCGCCTCCCGCGCCGAGACCATGCGGCACCGCGAACTCGCCGAGATCGAGGGCAGCGCGGGCGAGAAGTCCCAGTCGATGCTCGTGGCCCAGCTCCTGCTGTGCGCCGGGTTCCTGGTGTTCCTGATCTACCCGGCGGCGATGCGGGTGTTCCAGGTGTGACGCGGCTTCCTCGGCTCCCCGGGCCCCAGAGGCTCAGGAGCGGCCTCGCTTCCAGAGACTCCAGAAACTGATACGAGAGGACAGAACCCACCATGAACGGACGGAACTTCCGCACCGGCACCACGGGCGTCGTGCCCGTGGACTTCCTGATCACCTTCCTGCGGGCCCGCGTGGAGCGCGCCCGCTCCGGCGAACTGGACCGCGGTGCCTCCGCGGTCGAGTGGGTCATCATCTCGGCGGTCGTGGTCGCGATCGTCGGCGTGGTGGCCGCCATCATCAACGCCGCCCTGAGCGAGGGCGCCAACAAGGTCGGCGACTGCATCAAGGGCGCGGACGCGGGCAGCACCTGCTGATCTGCTCTTGATCAGCTGATCTGCCGACCGCACCAGGCGCGACGAACGGGGTTGACGGGGATGCCGGGCACCATGCTGAGACGGGTGCGCCGCAGGGTGGAGACCGCACGCGAGGCGGCGGCCGCCCGCGGCGACTCCGGCATGACCGCGATCGAGTTCGTGCTGCTCACGCCGGTCCTCTTCTTCATGATCTTCGCGACGGTGCAGTTCGGCCTGTACTTCTTCGCCGACCACGTGGCACAGGCGGCGGCCCAGGCCGGCGCGCGCAAGGCCCGCGCCACGGCCGACGCCCAGCCCGGCGGCTGGCGCGGCGAGGCGCGGGACGTGGTCGACAGCTACATCAGCCAGCTCGGCCCGCAGCTCGTGCTCGCCCCGGACGTGAAGACGCTCCAGCCGGAGCAGAACACGGTCGGCGTGGAGATCACGGCCCGTATCCCCACGGTCTTCCCGGGCCTGGACCTGACGGTGCACGCGCAGTCGATGGGGCCGGTGGAACGCTTCGTGCAGGAGGGGGAGAACTAGATGGATCCGGACCTCTCCCGCAGCGGATCCCGATCCCGATCCCGATTCCGATTCCGATTCCGATCCCGATTCCGGTTCCGCCTGCGCCGGGCCGGGGCGGACGACCGCGGCCTGTCCACCATCGAGGTGGTGATCCTCGCCCCGGTGATGATCCTGTTCATCCTCGTCCTGGTGGGCTTCGGCCAGCTCGTCGACGGCCGGGGCGCCCTCGACGGCGCGGCCCGGGACGCGGCCCGCGCGGGGTCGATCCAGAAGGACCACGGTACGGCGATCGCGGAAGCCCGGAAGGCGGCGCAGGCCAACCTGGAGGGCGTCTGCTCCGGCCCGGTCTCGGTCGTCCAGAAGAGCGCGGGCTTCGAACCCGACACCCTCTTCACGGTCGAGGTCAGCTGCGAGGTGCGCGGCCTGGCGATGATCGGCCTGGACCTCCCCACCACCCTCACGGCGAGCTTCAGCTCCCCGCTCGACCCGTACCGGAGGACGGCGTGAGATCCCTCGCGGCCGAGTGGCTCGCGGACCGCCGCGCCCGGCTGGACGACCGCGGCTCGGGCGCCGGCGCGGTCATCGTCTTCGCCCTGGTCTTCCTCTCCCTCTCGGCCTTCGTCATCGACGGCGGCATGTCCATCTCCAAGCGCGAACGCGCCGCGGACATCGCCGAACAGGCCGCCCGCTATGCCGCCCAGGACATCGACCGCGAGGCCCTCTACGACGACGTGGGCGGCCCCGCCCCCATCAACTTCGAGAACTGCGACGCGAGAGTCAAGGCCTTCGCCGCCGAGATGGACATGACCGGCGCGGACATCGCCGGGACCCACTGCGTGACCGCCGACACGGCCCAGGTGCAGGTCGAGGTCCAGCTCACGTACTCCCCGGTCTTCACCGGGCTGTTCTACGGCGGCGACGTGGTCGTCCACGGACAGGCGGTGGCGGAAAACGAGGTGGGCTGACGCCCCCCACCCCTCCCGCCCCCCGCTCCCCCTCTCCCCCCCCCACGACGGAGGTACCACCCCCATGCGCACACGCCCCACGACCATCGCCGCCGCGGCCCTGACGGCGGCGGTGACCCTGCTCCTCTCCGGCTGCGGAGGCTCGGACGGCGAGGACTCCGGGAAGGACGGGATCGCGGGAGCGGACACGGGCGCCTCGGCGTCCGCGTCACCGTCCCCGTCGGCGAGCGAGGACGACATCGACCGCCCGGAGATCAAGCTGCCGTCCGACGTCAAGAACGTCTTCGAAGGCGGCGAGACGGGTGACCCGGTCAAGGACGCGGTGCTGGCGGACAACGAAAGGCGCGTCAACTCGATCGACGAGGCGATCGTCGTGGACGCGGAGAAGCACCCGGCGCTGGAGTTCTACTCGAAGGACGAGGCGCTCATGTCGGCCGCCACCTACATCAAGTCCTTCTACGACAACGACCGCAGCTTCACGGGCGAGACCCGCTACTACGACCGTGAGGTCACGTTGGCGAAGGACGGCTCGGCGACGGTCACGTACTGCATGGACGCGACCGGCACCTACCCGAAGGACCGCAAGACGGACAAGGTGGACCGGTCGGTCAAGGCGTCACCCAGCGACTACGTCTTCTACAACACCCGCCTGGAGAAGAGCACCCAAGGGGTGTGGCAGACCGTGAGCGTGTCCTCGACCGAGGCGGCGAAGAGGTGCATGTGATGCGACCCCTGTCTCCAACACGCAGGCTCCTCATTCCCGTTCTGGCGTTCGCTGTGGTTTCCGTACCGTCGGTGGCCGTCGCGGGTGGTGGTCGCGACGGTGGCGGCGGAACGGAGGGCAACGCCAGCGGCTCCACGCAGGACGGCGTCATCAGGGCGGAGACCAAGGTCACCACAAGTGTGAACGGCAGCTCCGCCTCGACCCGCACGGGTACCCTCACGCCTGAGAACAGCAACTGGACGCCGCCTGCCTGCTGGTACGAGCCCGCCTTCTCGCCCAAGGAGATCGAGAAGACCGTCAAGCTGTGGCGGAGTATCGACGGTCTGCCGTTCCTGGGGGGCGTGGGAGATTTCGTCGGTGACTCTCTGGACGCGTACTACAAGGACGGCGACCCGTACGAGAACTACAACCTCGACAAAGAGGGCGAGGGGATGTTCTGGGCGGCGGTGAAGAACCCCAACCGCAAGGACGACCCCGAGGCCAATTCCTGCGACAAGCAGCCGTTCTGGGTGGACGAGGGCAACGTTCCCGAAGAACCCCTGGCACTCAGTCCCCAGATACTCGCCGAGTACGCCTACGACGAACTCCCGGTCCCCGGCACCGAGATCGAGATGAAGCCGGCCGGGGCGACGAAGGTGAACCTCCCGACCTGGATCTGGCTGGACAAGGCCAAGTTCAAGAAGATCTCGGTCACCGCGAGCCTCCCTGGTACGGGCCTGTCCGCCACCACCACCGCCGAGCCCGTCTCTCTGCACATCGACCCGGGCACGGGCGACGCGCAGACGTTCCCCGCCTCGGGCGACTGCGGGATCAACGCCGACGGCAGCATCGGCGAGCCGTACGCCGACGGCAGGGCGAACGACACCCCGCCCTGCGGCGTCACGTACCTCCGCGCCTCCGGCTCCGACGGCTCGTACCCGTTGCAGGCGACCGTCACCTGGAAGATCTCGTGGACCAGCACCACGGGCGAGGGCGGCGACCTCCCGGAGGGCACATTCGGTGCGACGCAGGACGTGACGGTCCAGGAGATCCAGTCGGTGAACCGCTGAACCGCTTGGGCCGCGGCGGGGGCCCGGCGGGCGGTGACCGCGGATCGGGCCCAGGACCTGCTCAGCGGTTGATGGACCGGTTTCCGGGGTTGTGTGGGGGTGGTGAAAGGGGATCGGCGGGATGGGGCAAAGGGTGTGAAGCGGGCGGGCGTAGCCGGGGTCGGTGACCGCGGCCTTCGACGCTGTCGGTGGGAGTCCATAAGATCTCTGTAGGCTCAGCACACCCCTCATACCGGACGCCCCAGCCGTCTCCTCCGTACACGGCAGACGGTCACGGGTGGCCGCACGCAACCGTCACCACACGACCCAGGACTCCGCCCATGCCGCGACGCCGCACCTCAAGCTCGTCAAGCTCGACGGGAAGTTCGCCGGCTCCGAGGAACCGGACGCCCCAGCCGGTGCGCGTGCGGCGGCGGTCGTTCGGGGACTTCGTCAAGGCGTTCCTCGCCTTCGTGGTGCTGCTCGTGCTCGTCGTCGGGGTGCCCCTCGCGCTGGCCACGCAGATCGGCTGGCCCCTGCCGGACGGCATGCCGGGCCTGGACTGGCTCCAGCGCGAGATCACCGTCAACACCTTCCTGCACATCCTGACCGTCATCGTCTGGTTCGCGTGGGCGCAGTTCACGGCCTGCGTGCTCGTCGAGGTCAAGGCCGCGCTGTCCGGCGTCGGGGTGCCGGGGCGGGTGCCGGGGGCGGGGCCCAGTCAGCTGCTGGCCCGGCAGCTCGTGGCCGCGCTGCTGCTCGTCGGCGCCACCGCGGCCAGCCTCACACCGGGGCTGTCGCAGCTCGGGCAGAGCCTGGAAGGGAACCAGAAGCCGTCCGTGGCAGCGGCGCAGCAGACGCCGGGGATCTTCGCCCAGCAGCAAGAGCGGGCCGCCGGTGCCGCGAGCGCCCTCGCCGAGCAGGCCGGTCAGGCCGCCGCCCGCGCCGACGGCGGCGGTTCCGCCGCGCACGGGGACACGAAGTACTACCGCATCCAGCCGCCCGAGGGACGCCACCACGACTCCCTCTGGGAGATCGCCGACCGGCACCTCGGTGACGGACGCCGGTACAAGGAGATCTTCGAGCTCAACAAGGACCGCGTGCAGCCGGACGGATCCAAGCTGTCGGAGGCCAGCCTCATCCGGCCCGGGTGGATCATGGAGATGCCCGGCGACGCCCGCGGTGGCGAGCTGGTCGAGATGCCCGACGAGGCACCGAACGTCTCCGAGCAGGTGCAGCAGCAGATCAGCGACTACGCCCGGACCGGCGACCACGCCCAGGGCGGCGGCGGTTCCGGGGCCCAGGGGAGCGGAGGCGACGCCCAGGTCTCGCTGCCCGAGCAGCGGCCCGCGCCCGGGCCCGAGACGCCCGCCACCCCGGCGGCGCCCGCGCCCGGCCACGACCACGCCGCCACCCCCGCCGAGGCCGGGCACTCCTTCGGGCTCCCCGAGGCGCTGCTCACCGCCCCCCTCCTCGCCGCCGGTCTCCTCGGCGCCCTCGGCCGCCGCCGCCGGCAGGCCCTGTGGCAGTCGGCGCTCGGCAGTGTCGGCGGGCGGCGCGGCATGGAGCCGTCCACGCCGACCGGTGACGCCCAGGACGTGCAGGACGCGCTGCTGGTCGGCGCCGACCCCGAGGGCGTACGCCTGCTGGACCGGTCGCTGCGCGGGCTGGCCGCCGCACTCGCCGCCGAGTCGCGGCCGTTGCCGGTCGTGTACGCGGCCTGGCTGGGCGGCAACGGCGACCTGCACCTCCAGCTCGCCCAGCCGGCCGGGAAGCCGCCGGCGCCCTGGCAGGTCGGGCAGGACCAGACGTTCTGGCTGCTGGCCCGCGCCGACGCCGAGCGGTACGAGGACGTCGACACCGCGGCCCCCTACCCGGGTCTCGTCAGCCTCGGCACCATGGACGACTCGCGGCTGCTGCTCAACCTGGAGGCCGTGCCCGGCCTCGTCTCGCTCAGCGGCACGGAGGCCGACCGGGCCGCCGTGTTCGCGTCGGTCGCCGCCGAACTGGCCACCAACGGCTGGTCGGACCGCATGACCATCACGCTCGTCGGGTTCGGGAGCGACCTCACGCCCCTCGCGCCCAACCGCATCCGCCACCTCGACGGGTTCGAGGACCTCTTCGAGACCATGTCCGCCGAGACCCGGCAGCGGCGCGGCGCGCTGGGCGCCGCCGGGCACGACTCGGTGCTCACCGGCCGCACCGGGCCCGCCCAGCACACGCGTTGGGCGCCGCACCTCGTGCTGCTCGCCGCCCAGCCGTCCGACGAGGACGCGCTCAGGCTCGCCGAGCTGGCGGCCGACGCGAGCCGCCTCGGCATCGGCTACCTCGTCGGCACCGAGGGCACCGACCTGCCCGGCGCCGCCTGGGAGATGGAGATCACCGGCGAGGGGAAGCTGCTCGCTCCGCTGCTCGGACTGGAGCTGGAGGCCCAGACGCTGCCGGCCGCCCAGCAGCGGGCGGTCGTCGAGCTGTTCAGCGACGCCGACCCCGAGCGGGGACCCGGCGGCCCGGGCGGTCCGGCCAACACCCCGCCGTTCCTCGTCGACATCAGCGAGCAGGGGCGTCCCGCGGTGTACGCGCGCCTCGTCGGGTCGTACGAGATCATCGGCCTGGACGCGCCCGACGGCGAGCGCAGCGCCCTGCTCCACGAGGCGCTCGCGCTGCTCCTGCTGCACCGCGAGGGCGTCCACCCGCGCGTGCTGTCGTCCGCGCTGTGGCCGCGCGGTGTGACGGCGGACGTGCGGGACGCGCTGCTGGAGCGGCTGCGGGCCTGGCTGGGCACCGACCCCGACGGCACGCCGAGGCTCGGCACCGACGCCACCGGGCGGCTCACCCTCGCCAAGTCCGTCGTCTCCGACCTGGACGTGCTGCGTTCCCTCTACTACGAGGCCACCCAGGGCCGGGGCGTCGGCAGCCGCCAGGTGCGCGGGCGGCTGCTCACCGACGCGCTGGTCCTGGTGCGCGGGCCGCTGCTCGCCGACCGGCCCGTGGGCCGCTACCGGTGGCTCACCCACGAGATCGTCGACGCCCAGCTCCCGCTGCTCGTCGCGGACACGGGCCTCGCGCTCTGCGAGTTCCACCTGGAGAAGAACCGCGCGGAGAAGGCCATCGAGGCGCTGAACGCGGCCCTGCGCACCGCCCCCTCCGACGAGCGGCTGTGGCACGAGCTGCTGCGGGCCACGCATGCCCTGGACGACGCGGAGCGACTGCGTGCTCTCGCCGCCGACCTGGTCGGCCGCAGCGGGGCGCGCGGACTGCCTCCGCGCACCGAGGCGCTGCTGGACGAACTGCTGCCGACCTGGCGCGAGGGCGTCGCCGCCGCCGGATGAGCATCGACGTCGTGGTCGTCCTCGTCGCCGCGCTGTGGGGCGCGGCGGCGGGGGCGCTGCTGCCGCGGGCCGCCTACCGGTTCTCCGCGCCCTCGGGGGAGGCATGGCGCGACCGGTGCCCCCAGGAGCACGAGGTCCCGGGCTGGCTCGGGCGGGCCCGGTGCCGGACGTGCGCGACCGACAAGGCGCACTACGGCCCCCGTACCGCCTCCCTCGCCACCGTCACCGCCCTCGTCTGCGCCGCCCTCGCCGCCGCCACGGGCACCCGGCCCGAGCTGGCCGTCTGGCTGCTGCTCGCCCCGCCCGGGGTCCTGCTGGCCGTCGTCGACCTGCGGGTACGGCGGCTGCCCGACCCCCTCACCCTGCCGCTGGCCGGCGCCGCGCTCGCCCTGCTCGGCGTCACCGCGCTCGTCCCCGAACACGCGGGGGAGTGGACCACCGCCCTGCTGGGCGCGCTCGTCCTCGGCGCCGGCTACCTCCTGCTGTTCCTCATCAACCCGGCCGGCATGGGCTTCGGCGACGTGAAGCTGGCCCTCACCGCCGGCGCCGTACTCGGCTGGTACGGCTGGCCCACGCTGATGCTCGGCACCTTCGCCGGGTTCCTGCTCGGGGCGCTGTACGGCGGCGCCCTCGTCGTCGCCCGGCGGGCGGGGCGCAAGACGGCCATCCCGTTCGGGCCGTTCCTGATCGCGGGCGCCTTCCTGGGCGTCCTCGCGGGCGCCTACGCGGCCTGAGGATCAGCGGCGGAAGGGGCTGGCGTAGGCTGGCCTGGTCCGTCCACAACCCTTACGAACTCTGCGAAAGGGACGCCGGTGACCGAGAAGGCCGACCTTCAGCCCATCCTCGACCGCGCCGCCGCCGGTGGGCGGATCACCCCCGAAGAGGCGCTCGACCTCTACCGCGACGCTCCGCTGCACGCGCTGGGCGCCGCCGCCGACGCCGTACGCAGGCGCAGGTACGCCGGTACCGAGCACATCGCCACGTACATCATCGAGCGCAACATCAACTACACGAACGTGTGCGTCACGGCGTGCAGGTTCTGCGCCTTCTACGCCGCGCCCAAGGACACCGCCAAGGGCTGGACCCGCGACCTCGACGACATCCTGCGCCGCTGCGCGGAGACGATCGAGCTGGGCGGCACGCAGATCATGTTCCAGGGCGGCCACCACCCGGACTACGGCGTCGAGTACTACGAGAAGCACTTCGCCGCCATCAAGAAGGAGTTCCCGCAGCTCGTCATCCACAGCCTGGGGGCGAGCGAGGTCGAGCACATGGCGCGGATCTCGAAGGTGTCGGTCGAGGAGGCGATCCAGCGCATCCACGCGGCTGGGCTCGACTCCTTCGCCGGGGCCGGCGCGGAGCTGCTGCCGGAGCGCCCGCGCAAGGCGATCGCCCCGCTGAAGGAGTCCGGCGAGCGGTGGCTGGAGATCATGGAGATCGCCCACAACCTGGGTGTGGAGTCCACCTCCACGATGCTCATGGGCACCGGTGAGACCAACGCCGAGCGCATCGAGCACCTGCGCATGATCCGGGACGTGCAGGACCGCACCGGCGGCTTCCGCGCCTTCATCCCGTACACCTACCAGCCCGAGAACAACCACCTGAAGGGCCGCACGCAGGCCACGCTCTTCGAGTACCTGCGGATGATCGCCATCGCCCGCGTCTTCCTCGACAACGTCGCCCACATCCAGGGCTCCTGGCTGACCACCGGCAAGGAGGTCGGCCAGCTCTCCCTGCACTACGGCGCCGACGATCTCGGCTCGATCATGCTGGAGGAGAACGTCGTCTCCTCCGCGGGTGCCAAGCACCGGTCCAACCGGCTGGAGATCATCGACCTGATCCGCAAGGCGGGGCGCGTCCCGGCGCAGCGGGCCACGACGTACGAGCACCTCGTCGTGCACGACGACCCGGCGAACGACCCCGTCGACGAGCGCGTCGTCTCCCACATCTCGTCCACGGCCATCGAGGGCGGTACGGCCCACCCCGAGCTGAAGCTGCTCGCCTCCAACTGAGGCCGCCGTGCTGACGATCCACGTCTGTGAAGCCTCGCCCGAGACGGCCGTCGTGGTCGACGGCGCGCGGCTCGCCGCCGTCGGCCCGTACGAGGCACTGGCCGCCGACCACCCGCGGGCGCGGGTGCGCCGGTGGCCCGGCATCCTGACGCCCGGACTGCTCAACCCCTATGGCCCGGAACTGCTGGAGCGGGCGTACCACCCCGACCCGCGCGAGGCGGACCGGCTGGGCACCGAGCCGGTCTTCGGGGAGCGCGGGCTCGCGCTCCTCGGTGCGAACCCGTCCGCGCGGGGCGCCAGCGCGCGCCGGGGAGCACAACGCATGCTGGCGCACGGAACGGTGGCCGTCGCCGGTGAGCTGCGGAGCCGTGCGGCCCTGGACGCGGTGCGCGGAGCGGGGCTCGCCGTGGCGGCCCGTCCGCCCACGCTGCCCGGGCCCGCGTCCTTCTCGCCGGTGCCGCTGGTGCTGCTTCCCGCGCTCGGCGCCGGGAAGCCCGCCCGGTTCGCGGTGTTCGACGTACCCGACCGGGCCGCGCTCGTGCGGGACGGCGCGTCCACGTGCGTGGCGACCGTCGTGGGCGGCCGTCTGGTGTACCGGGGGCGCTGAGCGGGGGGTCTCCTACGGGGCCTGCGCGCGGAACGTCCGACGGGCCTGCGCGCCGAACGCCGCCCCGAACGCCCCGTCCTCCTGCTCCACGCCGCTGCACGTGGTGAGCGCGTCCGTGGCCGACGCGTCCTCGGCGCACTGCCGGTCCCGGAAGGCGGCCCACACCGAGACCCACGCGATGCCCTTCTCCTCGGCGAACGCGCGCACCTCCGCCGCGTCCGCGAGGGTGAAGGTCTCGCCGGCGACGTCGTTGACGCCGAGCATCGAGGTGAGCGCCATGCCCCGCCAGGCGTCCGCGTCCGAGGTGCCGAAGATCCCGCGGAGCTGCGTGTGCGCGGCCCTGGCCGAGGTGAGGGCGTAGGCGCCCATGTCGCCGTCGTAGGACTCCCCGTAGTTCATGGTCATGAGGTTGACCGTGGCGACCTGTACGCCGTGGTCGTCGGCGGACGCGAGCAGCGTCAGGGAGTCGGCGTCCAGGCCCGAGGGCATCACCGGGAGGGTGAAGGAGACCTCCAGGCCGTCGCGTTCCTCCTGGAGCAGCGCGATCGCCTCCGAGCGCAGGGCGACGGAGTCCGTGTCGGTCAGGTCGTCGCCCTCGATGTCGAAGTCGGCCCGGGTGGCACCGGCCGCGTTCAGGGCCGCGCCGTACGCCCGCGCCAGTTCGGCCGCGCTGTCGCAGGCCGCCGCCAGTTCCGTCCCGGAGGCGCCGCCGAAGGAGACGCGGACGTCGGCGCCGGACTGCTTCAGCTTCGCGACGCGTGCGGCGACCGCGGTGTCGTCGATGTCCTGGACGCCGTTCCAGCGCGGGACGCAGTCGTCCCCGGAGGAGATGACGAACGCCAGGTTGTACGTCGCCGGGGACCCGCCGGAGTCGGTCGCGGAGGCCGTGGTGGCGCTGACGTAGGGGGCGTAGGCGGTGGCCGGTGCGGACGACTCGGGCGGTGCCCCGGCTGCCGCGTCGGCCGTGCCGTCGTCCTGGCCGGCGCACCCGGCGGTGGTCAGGGCGAGCAACAGGGCGCACCCGGCCGCCGCCTTTCGATATGCCCTCATGTGCGGCACGCTCCCGTTCTCGTCGTCGGACGTTCTGTCGTCGGACGAGTGAACCTCTCACGCGTTGCTGGGGCTTTCCTGAGGAAAAGGAGCGGTTTCCCGCCGTCCCACAGGGTGCGGACAGGATGCGCGGCCTTTCACCGGGATCTCACAACGAGGTCAGAGTCGGCGGCAGGCAAGGCTCCCTAACGTCCGGGGCATGCAATCCGAGCCTGCCTTCGCCTCCCGCGCCGCGACGCGCGGTCGCCGTCACAAACGCGGTAACGGCTCCGCGCAAGGGCCCGTGTTCGTCGACACCTCCGGACGCCGGGCCCGGCTGCTGCGCAAGCTGGGTCTCCTCGTCGGCGCGGTCTGCGTCGGTTACGCGGCCGTCCTGGGCCTGGCCTTCATGGGGATCGGCACCTCGGTGAGCCCGTCCTCGCTGCTGCCCTTCGGGGGCGGCCAGGACGCCGGCCCGGGTCCCGGCGGCGGTGCGGGGCCGCAGGGCACCCGCGACCTCATGCCGACGGGCACGCCGCCCACCGGTGCGGCCACGCCCACCGCCGCCGCCACCACCGACTGACCGGAACGCGGCCTCCATGACCACGCCATCACCCGCACCCACGCCCGAGCCCACACCCACACCCACACCCACACCCACACCCACGCCACCCTCCACCCCGCCCTCCCGGGGCCGACGCCGTGCCCCCTCCCGCATCGAGCGGGCCGCCGGCCGGGCCGCCGCGCTCCAGCGGCCACGGGTCCTGCTCGCCCTGCTGCTCCTGCTCGCGCTGACCTGCGTGATGCTCCTCGACGGCTATCTGCGCGCGGAGGTCGGCGGCGACCAGCGCGTCCGCACCGGCGCCGGCGCGAGCGACGTACCCGACGAGGTCCTCGACGGCGGGCCGATCCCCACCTTCCGCGGCGGACAGGCCACCACGCTCTCCGTGCCGGACAAGACGATCGCCCTGACCTTCGACGACGGCCCGGACCCCACCTGGACGCCGAAGGTGCTGGAGATCCTGGAGGAGTACGACGTGCCCGGCACGTTCTTCCTGGTCGGCTCGATGGTCGCGCGCTACCCGGACATCGTGGAGGACCTGGTCGAGCAGGGGAACGAGGTCGGCGTCCACACCTTCACCCACGTCGACCTCTCCTACCAGAGCGAGGCCCGCGTCACCCGCGAGATCGAGCAGACCCAGCTCGCCCTCGCCGGTGCGGCCGGCATCACCACCACGCTGTTCCGGGCGCCGTACTCCTCCGAGACCGACGCCATCGACGACTACAGCTGGCCCGTCTACCGGCAGCTCGGCGAGGAGGGCTACACCAGCGTCTTCATCGACACCGACAGCGACGACTGGAAGCGCCCCGGCGTCTCGAAGATCGTCGACTGGGCGACGCCCGAGGGCGACGAGGGCGCCTCCGTCCTCTTCCACGACTCCGGCGGCGAGCGGTCGCAGACGATCGAGGCGCTGCCCCGGTACATCGAGAAGATGAAGGCGAAGGGCTACACCTTCACCACCGTCAGCGGCGTCATGGCCGGCCAGCAGCCCGCCGGCGGGCCCGCCGGGGCCCAGGCCGGTACCGGCGACCGGCTCCAGGCCGCCCACCACGAGGCCACCGGCGCGACCCTCTACGAGGGCAAGGCGCTGGTCGCCGCCGTCGCCGTCGCCGAGTGGACCGTGCCGGCGCTGTCGGCCGGGCTCCTGGTCGTGGGCGTGGCCGTCATGGGCCGGTTCGCGATGATGCTGATCCTCGCCCGCCGCCACCACCGGCAACGCGACAGACGCCGCTTCAGCTGGGGGCCGCCCGTCACCGGCCCGGTGAGCGTGATCGTCCCGGCGTACAACGAGAAGGAGTGCATAGCGGGCACCCTCCGGTCACTGGCGCGGAGCACCCACCCGATCGAGATCGTCGTCGTGGACGACGGATCGACGGACGGCACGGCCGAGATCGCCGAGTCCCTCGGCCTGCCGAACGTCCGTGTCGTCCGGCAGGCCAACGCCGGCAAGCCCGCCGCCCTCAACAACGGCGTCCGGCACGCCCGGCACGACATCGTCGTGATGACGGACGGCGACACCGTCTTCGAGCCGGACACCGTACGGCACCTGGTGCAGCCCTTCGCCGACCCGTCCGTCGGCGCGGTCGCGGGCAACGCCAAGGTCGGCAACCGGCGCACCCTCATCGGCGCCTGGCAGCACATCGAGTACGTGATGGGCTTCAACCTCGACCGGCGCATGTACGACCTGCTGCGCTGCATGCCGACCATCCCCGGCGCCATCGGCGCGTTCCGCCGCGCGGCGGTCCTGGAGGTCGGCGGCATGAGCGACGACACCCTCGCCGAGGACACCGACATCACCATCGCCCTGCACCGCGCCGGATGGCGGGTGGTGTACGAGGAGCACGCCCGGGCCTGGACGGAGGCGCCCGGCTCGCCGCGGCAGCTCTGGTCGCAGCGCTACCGCTGGTCCTACGGCACCATGCAGGCGCTGTGGAAGCACCGCCGCTCGCTGACGGACAAGGGGCCCTCGGGGCGCTTCGGGCGGGTGGGCATGCCGCTGGTGGTGCTCTTCCAGGTGGTCACGCCGGTCTTCGCCCCGCTCATCGACGTCTTCACCGTCTACTCGATGCTCTTCGTGGACTTCCGGGCGGCGCTGCTCGCGTGGCTGGCGGTGCTCGGCGTCCAGCTCGTCTGCGCCGCCTACGCCTTCCGGCTCGACCGGGAGAAGTACCGGTACCTGCTGATGATGCCGCTCCAGCAGGTGGCGTACCGGCAGATGATGTACCTCGTCCTCATCCACTCCTGCGTCACCGCGCTGACCGGCGGCCGGCTGCGCTGGCAGAAGCTGAAGCGGACGGGCGAGGTGGGGACGCCGGCGGGGACCGGGTGATGGGTGCGCACCGCAAGGGGGGTCCGCCGCCGGCCCACGCGCCGGGCGGCAGGGACCGCTACTTCGACGCCCTGCGCGCCCTCGCCCTGGTCCGGGTCGTCGCGTACCACGCCTTCGGCTGGCCCTGGGCCGGACTGGTCTTCCCCTCGATGGGGGTGATGTTCGGCCTCGCCGGCAGCCTGATGGCCAGGTCGCTCGGTGGGCGCCCGGCACCGGCGGTGGTCCGGGGCCGGCTCCGCCGCCTGCTCCCGCCGCTGTGGTGCTGGGGCCTCTTCGTGGTGGGCGCGATGCTGGTGCGGGGCTGGATGCCGGGGTGGCAGATCGTGTTCTGGGTCGTGCCGCTCGGCGACCCGCCGGGCAGCGCCTGGGGCGAGCAGGTCTGGGAGATCCTCTGGTACCTGCGGACGTACCTGTGGTTCGTGCTGCTCTCCCCGCTGCTGCTGCGGGTCTTCCGGCTCGCTCCGGTGCCGGTGCTGCTGCTGTCCCTCGCCCCGGTCCTGGTCCTCCAGTTCGCCTGGCGGCCACCGGAGAACCGCTTCGGCACCGGCCTGCTGGACCTGGCGACGTACCTCTTCTGCTGGCTCCTCGGCTTCGCGCACCGCGACGGTATGCTGGCCCGCCTCCGAACGGCACCGGTCGTCGCCCTCTCGCTCGCGGCCCTGGCCTACGGCGCCTGGTACGCCTTCGCGCACCGGGCCGAGTACGGCACCTACGACCTGGACGACATCCCGCTCGCCCAGGCCTTCTGGTCGGCCGGGTTCGTGACGCTGCTCCTGTACGCCAAGGAGCGGCTCGGTCCCGGCCTCGGGGGACCGGCCCGCCCGCGGTGGCTCGACCGGCTGGTGACCGTCCTCAACGCCCGCGCGGTGACCGTCTACCTCTGGCACGAGCTTGCCCTCGTCCTGGCCGTCCCGCTGATCGACCGGTTCTGGGAGGTGCCCGCGTTCGAGGCGTACCTGCCGCTGGAGAGCCAGTGGTTCCTGCTGGGCGTGGGCTGGGCCCTGATCGCGGTGTCCGTGCTGCTCTTCGGGTGGGTGGAGGACGCCGCCGCGCGCAGGAGACCGCGCCTGCTGCCGTGAGCCCGTCCGCGCCGGACGGGGCGGGTGCTGCAACAATGGGCCGGTGACCCGCGCTTCCCTGAACAAGCAGCCGCACGAAGTCGCCTCGATGTTCGACCACGTCGCGGAACGGTACGACCTGACGAACGCCGTGCTCTCGCTCGGCCAGGACCGCGCGTGGCGCAAGGCGGTCGCATCGGCCGTCGACGCCCGCCCCGCGCAGAAGGTCCTGGACCTCGCGGCCGGCACCGCGACCTCCTCCCTGCCCTTCGCCCGCACCGGCGCCTACGTCGTCCCGTGCGACTTCTCCCTCGGCATGCTCCAGGTCGGCAAGGAGCGGCACGCGTGGCTGCCGTTCACCGCGGGCGACGCGACGCGGCTGCCGTTCCAGGACGACGTGTTCGACGCGGTCACCATCTCCTTCGGGCTGCGCAACGTCCAGGACACGGACGCGGCGCTGCGTGAGATGTACCGGGTGACGCGGCCCGGCGGCCGGGTCGTCATCTGCGAGTTCTCGCACCCGACGTGGACGCCGTTCCGGACCGTCTACACCGAGTACCTGATGCGCGCCCTGCCGCCGGTGGCCCGCGCGGTGTCGTCCAACCCCGACGCGTACGTCTACCTCGCCGAGTCCATCCGCGCCTGGCCCGACCAGGCGGCGCTCGCCCAGCGGCTCGGCAAGGCCGGCTGGTCCCGGGTGGCGTACCGGAACCTCACCGGCGGCGTGGTGGCGCTGCACCGCGGGTTCAAGGAGAGCTGAGGGCGGCGCGGTAGGCGGTACCCGTACCCGGGGGAGCCGCTCCGCGGGGTACGGGCGGAGCCGCTCCGCCAGGTACCGCCCGGAGCCGCTCCGCCGGGAAGCGTCACGTGGCTCACCGCGACACTCGATCACCCTGCGCGAGTGCGGTCAGGGGGAGCCGGTAGCAGTGCCCCTGCTGCTCGGAGACCGGGGTTGTGAAGACCTCGGCGAGCCGCATGCCGAGCCGCTCCGTGACCGCGATCGAGCGGGTGTTGCGCGCGTTGACCATCGCCACGACCTCCGCCACACCGGCGGCCCGCACCCGCTCCAGGGTCTGCCGGGCCGCCGCCGTGACGTACCCCTTGCCCCAGTGGTCCCGCCCGAGGCGCCAGCCGATCTCGATCTCGCCCTTGGGGCCCCAGTCCTGCGGCCACGGCTGGGCCCCGGTGAAGCCGATCACCCGGCCCGACTCGTCCACCATGGTCCACAGGCAGAAGCCGTGCTCGGCGTCGTGCCGGCGCTGGCGGGCGGTGAGCTCCTCGTAGACGGACAGCTCCGCGGACCTCCCGCCGTGGAACTCCATGACGTCCGGATCGTCGAAGATCCGGTGCCAGGCGACGGCGTCCTCGTCGGTGGGGACGCGCAACCGTACAACGGGCACAGCTCGGTTCACTGGGCAGCCCTTCAGCCGGGTGGTCGGTGACGCTGAATAGACTGCCCATGTCCAGTGCCCGTCGGCACGCAGATTTCGAACTCTGGGGAGATCCCGCCGTGACCGAGCCCCTCTCCGACAACACCGCCGATGTGATCGTCGTGGGCGCGGGGCCAGCCGGCTCCACCACCGCGTACTACCTGGCCAAGGCCGGACTCGACGTCCTCCTGCTGGAGAAGACCGCGTTCCCCCGGGAGAAGGTCTGCGGTGACGGGCTCACCCCGCGCGCCACCAAGCAGCTCGTGGCGATGGGCATCGACATCTCCGAGGAGGCCGGCTGGCTGCGCAACAAGGGCCTGCGCATCATCGGCGGCGGCTCCCGCCTCCAGCTGGACTGGCCGGAGCTGGCCTCCTTCCCGGACTACGGACTCGTCCGCAAGCGCGACGACTTCGACGAGCAGCTCGCCCGGCAGGCCCAGAAGGCCGGCGCCCGCCTGTACGAGCGCTGCAACGTCGGCGCCCCCATCCGCGAGGACCGCACCGGCCGCATCACCGGCGTCGAGGCCAAGCTCGGCGAGGAGAAGACCCCGGTCACCTTCCACGCCCCCCTGGTCGTCGCCGCCGACGGCAACTCCACGCGGCTGTCCCTGGCGATGGACCTGCACCGCCGCGAGGACCGTCCGATGGGCGTCGCGGTCCGCACGTACTTCACCTCGCCCCGCCACGACGACGACTACCTGGAGTCCTGGCTGGAGCTGTGGGACCGCCGCGGCGCCCAGGACCGCCTGCTGCCGGGCTACGGCTGGATCTTCGGCATGGGCGACGGCACCTCGAACGTCGGCCTCGGCGTGCTGAACACGTCCGACTCCTTCAAGGAGCTGGACTGGCGTGAGGTCCTGAAGGCCTGGTGCGCGTCCATGCCCGAGGACTGGGGCTACACCCCGGACAACATGACCGGCCCGATCCGCGGCGCGGCCCTGCCCATGGCCTTCAACCGCCAGCCCCACTACACCAAGGGCCTGCTCCTCGTCGGCGACGCCGGCGGCCTGGTGAACCCCTTCAACGGCGAGGGCATCGCCTACGCCATGGAGTCCGGGCAGATCGCCGCCGACGTCATCGTCCAGGCACACGCGCGGGCCACTCCGGCCCAGCGTGAGATCGCCCTCCAGCGCTACCCGCGCGTCCTGAAGGACACCTACGGCGGCTACTACACGCTGGGCCGCGCCTTCGTGAAGCTCATCGGCAACCCGAAGGTCATGCAGATCGCGACCCAGCGCGGCCTCACCCACCCCCTCCTGATGAAGTTCACCCTCAAGATGCTCGCCAACCTGACGGACCCGACGGGCGGCGACGCGATGGACCGCATCATCAACGGACTGAGCAAGGTCGCGCCGAAGGCCTGATCAAACCTGATCAAGCCTGGTCAGTGTTGGCCCTCGTCGAGGGCCCGGGCCTTGGCGGACCGGCGCGCGAACACCTCCGCGCGCCGGT
Source organism: Streptomyces sp. BK79 (assembly GCF_044142145.1). Lineage (NCBI taxonomy): Bacteria > Bacillati > Actinomycetota > Actinomycetes > Kitasatosporales > Streptomycetaceae > Streptomyces > Streptomyces sp. BK79. Next base: position 49,623 of record NZ_JBHVOC010000020.1, on the reverse strand, counting down.
CCAGGTACAGGTGCCCGTTCACGTGGTCGGTCTCGTGGGCCAGGCAGCGTGCGAAGTAGCCGGTGCCCTCGACGACGAGCGGGGCGCCGTCCTTGTCGAGGCCCCGCACGACGGCCCGGTCGGGCCGCGGTACGGCCATGACGGCACCCGGCACCGACAGGCAGCCCTCCCCTCCCTCCAGCAGGCGCCGGCCGGCCGGGTCGAGGGGGTCCAGCACCGGGTTCACGATGTGCCCGACATGTCGGACACCGTCGTCGTCGGGGCAGTCGTACACGAACAGGCGCAGGTCCACCCCCACCTGGTTGGCCGCCAGTCCGCAGCCCTCGGCGACGTACATCGTGCGGAACATGTCGTCGATGAGCGCGGCGAGGTCGGGCCCGAACTCGGTGACGTCCCGGCACGGCTTGTGCAGCACCTCCTCGCCGACCTCGGTGACCCGCCGCACCGACCCGCGCAGGGCCTCCGGTGCGAGCGGGGGGAAGGTGGCGGCGGGCCGCCCCTGGACGAAGACGTTCGGCATGACGTGCTCTCCCTCGGCTCGTGGACGGGCCGGCCGGGCGCCGGCCCGCGCCGAGCATGCCAGGAGGCGCGGGGGAGCCGGGAGAGAACCCGAAGAAGCGCCGCGAGATCGCGGACGAGCGCCGCGAGGTCGCGGGAGAGCGTGGCGAGGTCGCGGGGGAGCGCCGCGCCGTGCCGACGGGGGCCCCGAGATCTCGAAGGAGCGCCGCGACGTCGCGGCGGGCCGCAGGGCCTCGGGGCCCCGGGATGCCGAAGGGCCGCAGCCCCCGAGCGGCTGCGGCCCTTCGTGCGGACGGGTCCGCGTCGTACGTGGTGTGCGCGTGGATTACAGCACGCGCACCGCGCCGCTCGGCGGGTCGTAGTCGAGCGACGCCTTGACGACGCCGGTGGAGGAGTTCTGCGCGCCGACGAACATGCCGTCGCCGACGTAGACGCCCACGTGGTACGCGCTGCCCGCGCCGCCCCAGTACAGGATGTCGCCCGGCTGGAGGTTGTCCAGCCCGACCTGCGTGCCGGCGGTCGACTGGGACTGGGAGACGCGCGGCAGGTCGATGTTGACCTGCTTGAAGGCGGCCTGCACCAGACCGGAGCAGTCCCAGGAGTTGGGGCCGGTGCCGCCGGTGACGTAGGCGTCGCCGACCTGGGCCTCCACGAAGGCGATGACGGCGGCGGCCGAACCGGTGGCCGACGAGGAGCTGCTGCTGCCGACGCTGCTGCTGCCCGAGCCCGAGCTGTCGGAGCCGACGGAGGACCCGGTGTCCACCGAGGCGCTCAGGGTGGCGCGTTCGGCGGCGCGGGAGGCGCGCTCGGCGGCGGCCTTGCGCTCGGCCTCCTCGGCCTTCTTCTTCTCCTCCGCGGCCTTCTTCTTGGCCTCGGCGAGGTCCGCCTTGGCCTGCTTGGCGGCCTTGGCGGCGGCCGCGTCACGCTCGGCCTGCAGCTCGTAGCTCGCGGCCGCCTGCTGCGTGACGTCCGCGGACTGGGCGACCTGAGCGGCCAGGTCGGCCGTCAGGGTGGGCAGTTCGAGGGTCTGCGTCACCGGTTCGGCCGCGTTGGCCGAACCCGACGCCCCGGCCACTGCCAGGGTGCTGAGGACGCCACCGGCAACTCCGGCCCGCATCGCGATGGTCGACGCGCTGCGGCGGGGCTTCCGGTGGCTGCGTATGTGAGCGGTGTGGGACATAGGGACAACCGGTATCAGGAGCTCCTCCATACCTTCAAGAAACGTGTGCTCCGCCACAGTTGTTCAATCGGGCACCGAATCCCGGGTGTGTCGCTCCTTATTGACGCCCTAACGGACATTGCGGGCGGTCCGTAACCAGCCTGTGATCACGGTCTTTGATCGTTACGCCCGAATTGCCCCGCGCTTACCACTTGTTGGGACGGTTGGCCAAGCCCGGTTCTCAGGCGTCTCTCATGAATGTGATGCAGGTCACGGAACGGTTGCGCGATCGACCGCGTCCGTCGTGCGCGACCGGCCTCCGCGGTGCTCGTGAACGCGTGCACGTGTCCACATCGCACTCCGCCCTCCCTCTGAGGTGTGAACGCGCCCTCTATCAAGTGGCCGCGTCCAGCGCCAGTTTGCATGCAAGGGAACCATCTTGATATGGAGACGCCCGCCGCCCACACCCTCTGGCCAGCGGTGACGATCGAAAATGTCACCTCTGGTGATCAACTGAATGCTTCTTGTGTGAAGATCACCGCTCATCCGACTTCATGATCCTTCGTCAGGTGGTGGAGATCACAAAGCTTGTGCAATACCCCGTGTCGCAGATCACAGAGCGGCAGGCATAAGATGCGAGGCAGTTGGGCTTGTGACCTGCTTCACATGTTCGCGATCTTCGCCGGGACGAGCGGGGCTCGTGGGGCTGATGGAGCGGAAGTGAGCCCAGTGCAACCGCCAGCAGTCAGTGCCGACTGAGAGGAGCGAGGAGCGGTGAACGCGTATGCGCCCATCCTCGTACTGGGAGCCCTCGGGGCAGGCTTTGCGATCTTCTCCGTGGTCATGGCCACGCTGATCGGTCCGAAGCGGTACAACCGGGCGAAGCTCGAGGCCTACGAGTGCGGCATCGAGCCGACCCCCACGCCGGCCGGCGGCGGGCGCTTCCCCATCAAGTACTACCTGACGGCGATGCTCTTCATCATCTTCGATATCGAGATCGTCTTCCTCTACCCCTGGGCCGTCACCTTCGACGCCCTGGGGATTTTCGGGCTCGTGGAGATGCTGCTCTTCGTGCTCACCGTCTTCGTCGCGTACGCGTACGTATGGCGGCGCGGCGGCCTGGAATGGGACTGAGGGGCCTTTGACATGGGACTCGAAGAAAAACTGCCGAGCGGCTTCCTGCTGACCACCGTCGAGCAGGCCGCGGGCTGGGTGCGCAAGTCGTCCGTCTTCCCCGCCACGTTCGGCCTCGCCTGCTGTGCCATCGAGATGATGACCACCGGCGCCGGCCGCTACGACCTGGCGCGCTTCGGCATGGAGGTCTTCCGCGGTTCGCCGAGGCAGGCGGACCTCATGATCGTGGCGGGCCGGGTCAGCCAGAAGATGGCGCCGGTGCTGCGGCAGGTCTACGACCAGATGCCGAACCCGAAATGGGTGATCTCCATGGGGGTCTGCGCCTCCTCGGGCGGCATGTTCAACAACTACGCGATCGTCCAGGGCGTCGACCACATCGTTCCGGTCGACATCTACCTCCCCGGCTGCCCGCCGCGGCCCGAGATGCTGATGGACGCCATCCTCAAGCTCCACCAGAAGATCCAGACCTCGAAGCTCGGCGTGAACGCCGAGGAGGCCGCCCGCGAGGCGGAGGAAGCGGCGCTCAAGGCCCTGCCCACCATCGAGATGAAGGGGCTGCTGCGGTGAGCGACGCGAACAACACCGCGGGTGACGCCGACGGGGTCAACCCCGAGAAGGAGCTGTCCGCGGAGAACCTCCCGGGCCAGCGCGGCCAGGGCGGCGAGGAGATCCGCGTCCAGCGCGGGATGTTCGGCGCCGACAACGGCGGCGACACCTCCGGCTACGGCGGCCTGGTCCGCTCCGTCCGGCTCCCCGGACCGGCGAGCAGGCCCTACGGCGGCTGGTTCGACGAGGTAGCCGACGAGCTGGAGGGCGCCCTGGAGGAGCAGGGGCTCCTGCCCGCCAACGCCATCGAGAAGACGGTCGTCGACCGCGGCGAACTGACCTTCCACATCGAGCGCGAGCACCTCGTCCGCGTCGCCCGCACCCTGCGCGACGACCCGGCCCTGCGCTTCGAACTGTGCACCGGCGTCAGCGGCGTCCACTACCCGAACGACAAGGGCCGCGAGCTGCACGCCGTCTACCACCTGCGCTCGATCACCCACAACAGGCTGATCCGGCTCGAGGTCAGCGCGCCCGACAGCGACCCGCACATCCCGTCGCTGTTCGCCGTCTACCCGACGAACGACTGGCACGAGCGCGAGACCTACGACTTCTTCGGCATCGTCTTCGACGGTCACCCGGCCCTGACGCGGATCATGATGCCGGACGACTGGCAGGGCTTCCCGCAGCGCAAGGACTACCCCCTCGGCGGCATCCCCGTCGAGTACAAGGGCGCCCAGATCCCGGCTCCGGACCAGCGGAGGTCGTACTCATGAGCACTTCCCACGCCTCCCCTCGCGAGACCACCGAAGGCACCGTCTACACGGTCACCGGCGGTGACTGGGACGAGGTCGTCCAGTCCGCGGCCCGCGCCGACGACGAGCGCATCGTCGTCAACATGGGCCCGCAGCACCCGTCCACCCACGGCGTGCTCCGCCTCATCCTGGAGATCGACGGCGAGACGGTCACCGAGGCCCGCTGCGGCATCGGCTACCTGCACACCGGCATCGAGAAGAACCTCGAGTACCGGACCTGGACGCAGGGCACCACGTTCGTGACGCGCATGGACTACCTGACGCCGTTCTTCAACGAGACGGCGTACTGCCTGGGCGTCGAGAAGCTCCTCGGCATCGAGGACCAGATCCCGGACCGGGCGTCGGTCATCCGGGTCCTGCTGATGGAGCTGAACCGCCTCTCGTCCCACCTGGTGTGCATCGCCACGGGCGGGATGGAGCTGGGCGCCACCACGATCATGATCTACGGCTTCCGCGATCGTGAACTGGTTCTCGACATCTTCGAGCTGATCACCGGCCTGCGGATGAACCACGCGTTCATCCGCCCGGGCGGACTCGCCCAGGACCTGCCGCCCGGCGCGGTGGACCAGATCCGCGAGTTCGTGAAGAAGATGAACAAGAACCTCCCCGAGTACGACAAACTCGCCACCGGGAACCCCATCTTCAAGGGCCGCATGCAGGACGTCGGCTACCTCGACCTGGCCGGCTGCATGGCCCTCGGCGCCACCGGCCCGGTCCTCAGGTCCACCGGCCTGCCGCACGACCTGCGCAAGAGCCAGCCCTACTGCGGCTACGAGACGTACGACTTCGACATCCCGACCGCCGACACCTGCGACTCCTACGGCCGCTTCCTGATCCGGCTGGAGGAGATGCGCCAGTCGCTGCGGATCGTCGAGCAGTGCCTGGACCGGCTCCAGCCCGGCCCGGTCATGGTCGCCGACAAGAAGATCGCCTGGCCCGCCCAGCTCGCCCTGGGCCCGGACGGACTCGGCAACTCCCTCGACCACATCAAGAAGATCATGGGCACCTCCATGGAGGCCCTGATCCACCACTTCAAGCTGGTCACCGAGGGCTTCCGCGTGCCGCCGGGACAGGCGTACACGGCGGTCGAGTCGCCCAAGGGCGAACTCGGGGTGCACGTCGTGTCCGACGGCGGCACCCGCCCCTTCCGGGTCCACTTCCGCGACCCGTCCTTCACCAACCTTCAGGCCATGGCGGCGATGTGCGAGGGCGGCCAGGTCGCCGACGTCATCGTCGCCGTGGCGTCCATCGACCCCGTGATGGGAGGCGTCGACCGGTGACCACCTCTTCTTCGGAGCGGGGCGTCAGCCTGGGCATGCCGGAACTGCCCGCGCCCGCCTACCCGGACGACGTCCGGGCCCGGCTGGAGACCGACGCGCGCGAGGTCATCGCCCGCTACCCGGACTCCCGGTCCGCCCTGCTGCCCCTGCTGCACCTCGTGCAGTCGCAGGAGGGACACGTCACGCGCACCGGGATGCGGTTCTGCGCGGACATGCTGGGCCTCACCACCGCCGAGGTCACCGCGGTGGCGACCTTCTACTCCATGTACCGGCGCCGGCCGAGCGGTGACTACCAGGTCGGCGTCTGCACCAACACGCTGTGCGCGGTGATGGGCGGCGACGCCCTCTTCGAGTCCCTCCAGGAGCACCTGGGCGTCGGCAACGGCGAGACCACCGAGGACGGCAAGGTCACCCTGGAGCACATCGAGTGCAACGCGGCCTGCGACTTCGCGCCGGTCGTGATGGTCAACTGGGAGTTCTTCGACAACCAGACCCCGGCGAGCGTCAGGCGCCTCGTCGACGACCTGCGCGCGGGACGGCCGGTGACGCCCACGCGCGGTGCGCCGCTGTGCACCTTCAAGGAGACCGCCCGGATCCTGGCGGGCTTCCCCGACGAGCGGGACGGCGCCGTCGCGGCCGGCGGCAGCGCGGGTCCCGCCTCCCTGGCCGGCCTGAAGCTGGCCAAGGGCGAGGCGTCCGCCGCGCGCGTGGTGCACCCGCGGGACGGCGGACCGCACGACGCACCGCAGGACCGGGCCGCGCACGACCCGTCCCCGACGGAACACCTGAGCTCGCACGACGCGCCGCAGGACACATCGGCATCCGACCCTTCCCACCCGGCAGGGCCTACCGCCGAGGAGGGGGAGTGATGACTGTGGCAGCCGAGATCAAGGGCAGCAGCCCGGAGAAACTGCTCGCACCCGTGCTGTCGGCCTTCTGGGACGAGGACGAGTCCTGGACTCTCGACGTCTACCGGAGGCACGAGGGGTACGAGGGGCTCCGCAAGGCGCTGGCGATGTCGCCGGACGACCTGATCGCGTACGTCAAGGACTCGGGTCTGCGCGGACGCGGCGGCGCGGGGTTCCCGACGGGGATGAAGTGGCAGTTCATTCCCCAGGGGGATGGCAAGCCTCACTATCTAGTTGTCAACGCCGACGAGTCGGAGCCGGGGACCTGCAAGGACATCCCGCTCCTCTTCGCGAACCCGCACAGCCTCATCGAGGGCATCGTCATCGCGTGTTACGCCATCAGGTCTTCGCATGCCTTCATCTATCTGCGTGGTGAAGTCGTGCCAGTGCTGCGGCGGCTGCACGAGGCCGTGCGCGAGGCCTACGCGGCCGGCTTCCTCGGCGAGAACATCCTGGGCAGCGGACTCGACCTCACCCTCACCGTGCACGCGGGCGCGGGCGCGTACATCTGCGGTGAGGAGACCGCGCTGCTCGACTCGCTCGAAGGCCGCCGGGGTCAACCGCGGCTCCGTCCCCCCTTCCCTGCTGTGGCCGGCCTCTATGCCTGCCCGACTGTGGTGAATAACGTCGAGTCGATCGCGTCGGTTCCCGCGATCCTGAACCGGGGCAAGGACTGGTTCAGGTCGATGGGCAGCGAGAAGTCCCCGGGCTTCACGCTCTACTCCCTCAGCGGCCACGTCGCGAGCCCCGGCCAGTACGAGGCGCCGCTCGGCATCACGCTGCGCCAGCTCCTCGACATGAGCGGCGGCATGCGCCCCGGTCACCGGCTGAAGTTCTGGACACCGGGCGGCTCCTCGACGCCGATGTTCACCGACGAGCACCTCGACGTCCCCCTCGACTACGAAGGAGTGGGCGCCGCGGGTTCCATGCTGGGCACCAAGGCGCTCCAGTGCTTCGACGAGACGACCTGCGTCGTACGGGCCGTCACCCGCTGGACCGAGTTCTACGCCCACGAGTCCTGCGGCAAGTGCACTCCCTGCCGCGAAGGCACGTACTGGCTGGTCCAGTTGCTGCGCGACATCGAGGCCGGCAAGGGACAGATGGCCGACCTCGACAAGCTGAACGACATCGCCGACAACATCAACGGCAAGTCCTTCTGCGCCCTCGGTGACGGCGCCGCCTCGCCGATCTTCTCCTCGCTCAAGTACTTCCGCGAGGAGTACGAGCAGCACATCACGGGCCGCGGCTGCCCCTTCGACCCGGCCAGGTCGACGGCCTGGGCCGACCGCACGGAGGTGAACGCATGACTGTGACCACCAACGCTCCCTCGGGCGGGGGGCAGGCGGCCCTCCCGCCGGAGGACCTCGTCTCGCTGACGATCGACGGCGTCGAGATCAGCGTGCCCAAGGGCACCCTGGTCATCCGGGCCGCCGAGCAGCTCGGCATCGAGATCCCCCGGTTCTGCGACCACCCCCTCCTCGACCCGGCCGGCGCCTGCCGCCAGTGCATCGTCGAGGTCGAGGGCCAGCGCAAGCCCATGGCGTCCTGCACCATCACCTGCACCGACGGGATGGTGGTGAAGACCCACCTCACCTCACCCGTCGCCGAGAAGGCGCAGCACGGCGTGATGGAGCTGCTCCTCATCAACCACCCCCTGGACTGCCCGGTCTGCGACAAGGGCGGCGAGTGCCCCCTGCAGAACCAGGCCATGTCGCACGGCCAGGCCGAGTCCCGCTTCGAAGGGAAGAAGCGGACCTACGAGAAGCCCGTGCCGATCTCCACCCAGGTGCTGCTCGACCGCGAGCGGTGCGTGCTGTGCGCCCGCTGCACCCGGTTCTCCAACCAGGTAGCGGGCGACCCGATGATCGAGCTGATCGAGCGGGGCGCGCTCCAGCAGGTCGGTACCGGTGAGGGCGACCCCTTCGAGTCGTACTTCTCCGGCAACACCATCCAGATCTGCCCGGTCGGCGCGCTCACCTCGGCGGCGTACCGGTTCCGCTCCCGCCCCTTCGACCTGATCTCCTCGCCGTCCGTGTGCGAGCACTGCTCCGGCGGCTGCGCCACCCGCACCGACCACCGGCGCGGCAAGGTCATGCGGCGCCTGGCGGCCGACGACCCCGAGGTCAACGAGGAGTGGATCTGCGACAAGGGCCGCTTCGGCTTCCGGTACGCGCAGCAGCGGGACCGGCTGACGACGCCCCTGGTGCGCAACGCGGAGGGCGACCTGGAACCGGCCTCCTGGCCGGAGGCCCTGCAGATCGCCGCGCAGGGGCTGCTGGCCTCGCGGGGCCGGACCGGTGTCCTGACCGGCGGCCGGCTCACCGTCGAGGACGCCTACGCGTACAGCAAGTTCGCGCGCGTGGCGCTCGACACCAACGACATCGACTTCCGCGCGCGCGTGCACAGCCCCGAGGAGGCCGACTTCCTGGCCGCCCGGATCGCCGGACGCGGCAAGGACCTCGACGGTACGGGCGTCACGTACACCGCGCTGGAGAAGGCGCCCGCCGTCCTGCTGGTCGGCTTCGAGGCCGAGGAGGAGGCCCCCGGCGTCTTCCTGCGGCTGCGCAAGGCCTGGCGCAAGCACGGACAGAAGGTCTACTCCCTCGCCACGCACGCCACGCGGGGTCTGGAGAAGGCCGGCGGCACGCTGCTGCCCGCCGCGCCCGGTACCGAGACCGAGTGGCTGGACGCCCTCGCGAGCGGCGCCGGCCTGGAGGACGACGGCGCCCTGGCCGCCGAGGCGCTGCGCGCCGAGGGGGCCGTGATCGTCGTCGGCGAGCGGCTGGCTTCGGTGGCCGGCGGACTCACCTCCGCCGTGCGGACCGCCGCCGCGACCGGCGCCCGCCTGGTGTGGATCCCGCGCCGAGCCGGGGAGCGCGGCGCGATCGAGGCGGGTGCGCTGCCGTCGCTGCTGCCGGGCGGACGCCCGGCGACCGACCCGCGCGCGCGGGAGGAGGTCGCCGCGGTCTGGGGGGTGGCCGACCTGCCGCACCGCTACGGCCGCGACACCGGCGAGATCGTCGAGGCCGCGGCCCGGGGCGAGCTCCAGGCGCTGCTGGTGGCGGGCGTGGAGGTCGCCGACCTGCCCGATCCGGCACGCGCGCGTGCCGCACTCGCCGAGGCCGGGTTCGTGGTGTCGCTGGAGCTGCGGCCCAGCGAGGTCACCGCACTGGCCGACGTCGTCCTGCCGGTCGCCGCGGTCGCCGAGAAGGCGGGCGCCTTCCTCAACTGGGAGGGCAGGGTGCGCTTCTTCGAGGCGGCGCTCAAGCCCGACCAGATGACCCGCCGCGTCGCCCCCGCCGACGCCCGCGTCCTGCAGATGCTGGCCGACGCAATGGACGTGCACCTGGGCCTGCCCGATCTGCGCACCACCCGCGCGGAGATCGACCGGCTCGGCGCGTGGGGCGGGCCGCGGGCCGGCGACCCGCTGCACACCGCGGGCGCGCTGCCCCGGCCGGCCGCCGGTGAGGCCGTACTGGCCGGACACCGGCTGCTGCTCGACCAGGGCCTCCTCCAGCAGGGCGACGAGGCGCTCGCCGGCACCCGGCACGCCGCACGCGCGCGCGTGTCGGCCGCCACGGCCGCCGAGGCGGGCGTCAAGGACGGCGACGTACTGGCCGTGACCGGTCCCGCCGGCGTCGTCGCGCTGCCCCTCCAGGTCACCGAGATGCCCGACCGGGTGGTCTGGCTCCCGCTGAACTCGGCCGGCACCGGCGTCGCCTCCGACGCCGGGGTGCTGCCCGGAACCCTCGTCCGCATCGGCCCGGCGACGCCCGCCGGTGAGGCCCCCAAGGAGGTGGAGGCATGAGCCCGTACCTCGCCGCTGAAGACCTCTCGATGTTCGGCACCGACCCCTGGTGGCTGGTGGTCGTCAAGGCGGTGTTCTGCTTCGCCTTCCTGATGGTGACCGTGCTGTTCTCCATCGTGTGGGAGCGCAAGGTCGTCGCCTGGATGCAACTGCGCATCGGACCGAACCGGCACGGCCCCTGGGGCATGCTCCAGTCGCTCGCCGACGGCATCAAGCTGATGCTCAAGGAAGACCTCGTCGTCAAGCGCGCCGACAAGGCGGTGTACGTCCTCGCGCCGATCGTCGCGGCCATCCCGGCCTTCATGGCGATCGCGGTGATCCCCTTCGGGCCCGCCGGCAACGAGGTCTCGATCTTCGGGCACCGCACCGCCATGCAGCTCACCGACCTGCCGATCGCCATGCTGTTCATCCTGGCGGTCGCCTCGGTCGGCATCTACGGCATCGTGCTGGCGGGCTGGAGCTCGGGATCGACGTACCCGCTGCTCGGCGGTCTGCGCTCGTGCGCGCAGATGATCTCCTACGAGATCGCGATGGGCGCCGCCTTCGCCTCGGTCTTCCTCTACTCGGGGTCGATGTCGACGTCGGAGATCGTCGCCCAGCAGACCGACCGCTGGTACATCCTGCTGCTGCCGGTCTCCTTCATCCTCTACATCGTCACGATGGTCGGCGAGACCAACCGCGCCCCCTTCGACATGCCGGAGTCCGAGGGCGACCTGGTGGGCGGCTTCAACACCGAGTACTCGTCGATCAAGTTCGCGATGTTCATGCTCGCCGAATACGTGAACATGGTGACGGTCTCGGCGGTCGCCACCACCCTCTTCCTCGGCGGCTGGCGGGCTCCCTGGCCGGTCAGCACCTTCTGGGAGGGCGCCAACCACGGCTGGTGGCCGCTGCTCTGGTTCGTGGTGAAGGTCCAGTTGCTGCTGTTCTTCTTCATCTGGCTGCGCGGCACGCTCCCGCGCGTCCGCTACGACCAGCTGATGAAGCTCGGCTGGAAGGTCCTCATCCCGGTCTCCCTGGTCTGGCTGATGCTCGTGGCGACCGTGCGGGCCCTCAGGAACGAGAACTACGAGTTCACCGACATCGCCCTCTACATCGGCGGCGGCGTCCTGGTCCTGCTGGTGCTGTCGTTCGTCGTGGACATGTACCGCGACAAGGGCAAGCAGGCCGAGGCCCCCGCCGAGGAACCGGCCGGCTTCGACCCGATGGCCGGCGGGTTCCCCGTACCGCCGCTGCCCGGGCAGGAGTTGCCGCCGGTGCCCAGGCGCCGTCCGCGCCGGGAGCGGGAGCTGATTGTCAGTGGCGGGCCCGATACTCACAGTGACGGACCGCTGGGCGGATCTACGGATGGAAAGGAGGCGTCCGATGGCTGAGGAACCCAAGGAGACCCACCCCGGTTTCCAGAACCCCGTGGCCGGCTTCGGCGTGACCTTCAAGGCCATGTTCAAGAAGCGGCTGACCGAGCAGTACCCGGAGCAGCAGAAGACCACCGCTCCGCGCTTCCACGGACGGCACCAGCTCAACCGCCATCCGGACGGCTTGGAGAAGTGCGTCGGCTGCGAGTTGTGCGCCTGGGCGTGTCCCGCCGACGCCATCTACGTGGAGGGCGCGGACAACACCGACGAGGAGCGCTACTCGCCCGGCGAGCGGTACGGCCGCGTCTACCAGATCAACTACGCCCGCTGCATCCTGTGCGGCCTGTGCATCGAGGCGTGCCCCACGCGCGCGCTGACGATGACCAACGAGTTCGAGCTGGCCGACTCCAGCCGCGCCAACCTCATCTTCACCAAGGAGCAGCTGCTCGCCGGCCTGGAGGAGGGCATGGTCGACTCGCCCCACGCCATCTACCCGGGCACGGACGAGCAGGACTACTACCGGGGCCTGGTCACGGAGGCCGCGCCCGGCACCGTCCAGCAGGTCGCCCACTCCAAGGGGGAAGTCGTCCAGGAGGGCGACTCGACCTTCGGCGGGACGGAACCGGCCTCGGAGGAGGTGATCCGCCGATGACCGGGCAGCTCGCCGCCGCGGCGACTCTCTCCGCCGGCACCTCCACCGGGGAGGCCGTCCAGTTCTGGATCCTCGGCACCGTCGCGGTGATCGGCGCCCTGTGCACCGTCTTCATGAAGAAGGCCGTGCACAGCGCGCTCTGCCTCGCCGGGACCATGATCGTCCTGGCGGTGTTCTACCTCGCCAACGGCGCCTACTTCCTCGGCATCGTGCAGATCGTCGTCTACACCGGCGCGGTCATGATGCTCTTCCTCTTCGTGGTGATGCTCGTGGGTGTCACCGCGGCGGACTCCCTGAAGGAGACCATCAAGGGCCAGCGCTGGCTGGCCCTGCTGTCCGGGCTCGGCTTCGGCATCCTGCTGGTCGCCGGCATCGGCAACGCCTCCGTCTCGGAGTTCACCGGCCTCGCCCAGGCGAACGCGAACGGCAACGTGGAGGGCATCGCCTCCCTCATCTTCACGAAGTACGTCTTCGCCTTCGAGATCACCGGCGCGCTGCTCATCACGGCCGCCGTCGGCGCCATGGTGCTCACCCACCGAGAGCGCACCGAACGCGCCGCGACGCAACGGGAGCTGTCCGAGAAGCGCGTCCGCGAGGGCAAGCAGCTGCCGCCGCTGCCCGCGCCCGGCGTCTACGCCCGGCACAACGCGGTCGACATCGCGGGCCTGCTGCCCGACGGCACCCCCTCCGAGCTGACGGTCAGCAAGACACTCCGTGAGCGCGGCCAGATCCGCGACGTGTCGATGGAGGCGCTCAACGACCTCAAGGCCCTGGAGCAGCGCGCCGAGGAACGCCTGGAGCGCAAGGCGGTCGAACCGGCCAACTTCAAGCGGTCCGAGGAGGCGTCCAAGTGAACCCCGTCAACTATCTGTATCTCGCGGCCCTGTTGTTCACGATCGGCGCCACCGGTGTGCTGATCCGGCGCAACGCGATCGTGGTGTTCATGTGCGTCGAGCTGATGCTCAACGCCTGCAACCTCGCGTTCGTCGCCTTCTCCCGCATGCACGGCAACCTCGACGGCCAGATCATCGCCTTCTTCACGATGGTCGTCGCCGCCGCGGAGGTCGTGGTCGGGCTCGCGATCATCGTGTCCCTGTTCCGTTCCCGCCACTCGGCCTCGGTCGACGACGCCAGCCTGATGAAGCTGTGAGGGGTCGCTGAATCGTGGAGAATCTGATTGCGCTGCTGGTGGCGGCGCCTCTGCTCGGAGCGGCGGTCCTGCTGTGCGGCGGACGCCGGCTGGACGCCGTCGGTCACTGGATCGGCACGGTGCTGGCCGCCGCGTCCTTCGTGATCGGCGCCGTCCTCTTCGCCGACATGCTCGGCGCCGGCGCCGAGGACCGCACCCTGACGCAGCACCTGTTCAGCTGGATCCCGGTGGAGGGCTTCCAGGCCGACATCGCCTTCCGGCTCGACCAGCTGTCGATGACGTTCGTCCTGCTGATCACCGGTGTCGGCTCGCTCATCCACCTGTACTCGATCGGGTACATGGAGCACGACGAGCGCCGTCGCCGCTTCTTCGGCTACCTGAACCTGTTCCTCGCGGCGATGCTGATCCTCGTCCTCGCCGACAACTACCTGCTGCTGTACGTCGGCTGGGAAGGCGTCGGTCTCGCCTCCTACCTGCTGATCGGCTTCTGGCAGCACAAGCCCAGCGCCGCCACCGCCGCCAAGAAGGCCTTCCTGGTCAACCGCGTCGGCGACATGGGCCTGTCCATCGCGATCATGCTGATGTTCCTGTGGTTCGGCACCTTCGCCTTCGGGCCGGTGCTCGGCGGCCACGGGGAGGCGGGACTCGCGGGCTCGGCCGACGAGGGCAAGCTCACCGCGATCGCCCTGATGCTGCTCCTGGCCGCCTGCGGCAAGTCCGCCCAGGTGCCGCTGCAGTCCTGGCTCGGGGACGCGATGGAGGGCCCGACCCCGGTCTCCGCGCTCATCCACGCCGCGACCATGGTGACGGCGGGCGTGTACCTGATCGTCCGTTCCGGCGCCATCTTCAACGGCGCGCCCGACGCGCAGCTGGTGGTCGCCATCGTCGGCGCGGTCACGCTGCTGTTCGGTGCGATCGTCGGTTGCGCCAAGGACGACATCAAGAAGGCGCTGGCCGGCTCGACGATGTCGCAGATCGGCTACATGGTGCTGGCGGCCGGTCTCGGCCCCATCGGCTACGTCTTCGCGATCATGCACCTGGTGACGCACGGCTTCTTCAAGGCCGGGCTGTTCCTCGGCGCCGGCTCCGTCATGCACGGCATGAACGACGAGGTCGACATGCGCCGCTACGGCGGGCTGCGCAAGTACATGCCGGTCACCTTCATCACCTTCGGCCTCGGCTACCTCGCCATCATCGGCTTCCCGGGCCTGTCCGGCTTCTTCTCCAAAGACAAGATCATCGAGTCGGCGTTCGCCAAGGGCGGCACCGAGGGCTGGATCCTCGGCGGCGTGGCCCTGCTGGGCGCGGCCATCACGGCGTACTACATGACGCGCGTGATGCTGATGACCTTCTTCGGCGAGGAGCGCTGGCGGAACGCGCCGACGCCGTCTCCGGCGAAGCCCGACGTGGAGCCCGCCGCCGACACGCGCGGCGAGTACACACCCCCGCACCCGCACGAGTCCCCGAAGAGCATGACGATCCCGATGATCGTGCTGGCCGTCGGCTCGGTGTTCGGCGGCGCGTTCTTCAGCATCGGTGACCGCTTCGTGCACTGGCTGGAGCCCATCACCGGGCACGACCACGGCCACGCGCCGATCAGCGCCCTGACGGTCACGGTCTCCACGGTCGCCGTGATGGTCATCGGCGTGGCGGCCGCCTGGGCGCAGTACGGCCGCCGCCCCGTCCCGGCCGTCGCCCCGCGCGGGTCGCTGCTCACCCGGGCCGCCCGGCGCGACCTGCTCCAGGACGACTTCAACCACGTCGTCCTGGTCCGCGGCGGCGAGCACCTCACGCGCTCCCTGGTCTACGTCGACCACACCCTGGTCGACGGAGTCGTCAACGGCACGGCGGCCTCGGTCGGCGGCCTGTCCGGGCGGATGCGCAAGCTGCAGAACGGCTTCGCGCGCTCGTACGCGGTCTCGATGTTCGGCGGCGCGGCGGTCCTCGTCGCCGCGACCCTGCTGATGAGGGCGGTCTGATACCGATGTCCTTTCCCCTGCTGACACTCACGGCGGCCCTCCCGGCCGTCGGGGCGATCGCCACGGCGGCCGTGCCGGCCACGAAACGCACCGCGGCCAAGTGGCTGGCGCTGCTGGTGTCGCTGGCCACGCTCGCGCTGGCGATCGCGGTCCTGGTCCGCTTCGACCCCGACGGCGACCGCTACCAGCTCACCGAGTCCCACTCCTGGATCGCGGACTTCGGCGTCCGGTACGAACTGGGCGTGGATGGCATCGCGGTGGCGCTGATCGCGCTGACCGCCCTGCTGATCCCGTTCATCATCCTCGCGGGCTGGCACGACGCCGACCCGCTGGAGACCGGCAGCAGCCGGTGGCGGCCGACACAGGGCTTCTTCGCCCTGATCCTGCTGGTCGAGGCGATGGTGATCATCTCCTTCGAGGCCACCGACGTCTTCCTCTTCTACATCTTCTTCGAAGCCATGCTCATCCCGATGTACTTCCTCATCGGCGGCTTCGGGGACCGGGCGCACGAACACGGCGAGAAGACGGCGGCGACGCAACGGTCGTACGCCGCCGTGAAGTTCCTCCTCTACAACCTGGCCGGCGGTCTGATCATGCTGGCCGCGGTGATCGGGCTCTACGTGGTCGCCGGGAACTTCTCCCTCACCGAGATCGCCGAGGCCCGGGCGAGCGGCGAGCTGACCATGGCGACCAGCACGGAACGCTGGCTGTTCCTCGGCTTCTTCCTCGCCTTCGCGGTGAAGGCGCCGCTGTGGCCGCTGCACACCTGGCTGCCCAACGCCATGCAGGAGTCGACCGCGCCGGTCGCCGTGCTCATCACGGCGGTCGTCGACAAGGTCGGCACCTTCGCGATGCTCCGCTTCTGCCTCCAGCTCTTCCCGGAGGCGAGCAAGTGGGCGACGCCGGTGATCCTCGTACTGGCGCTGGTCAGCATCATCTACGGGGCGCTGCTCGCCGTCGGCCAGCGCGACATCAAGCGGCTGATCGCCTACGCGTCGATCTCGCACTTCGGCTTCATCATCATGGGCATCTTCGCGATGACCAGCCAGGGCCAGTCCGGCGCGACGCTCTACATGGTCAACCACGGCATCTCGACCGCCGTCCTGATGCTGATCGCCGGTTTCCTGATCTCGCGGCGCGGCTCGCGGCTCATCGCCGACTACGGCGGAGTGCAGAAGGTCGCCCCGGTGCTCGCCGGCACCTTCCTGATCGGTGGCCTCGCGACCCTCTCCCTGCCGGGGCTCGCGCCCTTCGTCAGTGAGTTCCTGGTCCTGGTCGGCACCTTCACGCGGTACCCGGTGATCGGCATCATCGCCACCTTCGGCATCGTGCTCGCCGCGCTGTACACCCTCGTCCTCTACCAGCGGACGATGACGGGTCCGGTGAAGCCGGAGGTGTCCGCGATGCCCGACCTGCGGGTGCGGGAGCTGGTGGTCGTGGCGCCGCTGGTGGCGCTGCTGATCTTCCTGGGCGTCTACCCGAAGCCCGTCACGGACATCGTCAACCCGGCGGTGGAGCAGACCATGTCCGACGTCCAGAAGAAGGACCCCCAGCCTGAGGTGGAGGCGGCCAAGTGAGCGCAACAGCCGTCCACAGCCTGTGGACAACGGCGGCGGTCGATCCGATCGCGAAGATCGACGCGCCGAAGATCGAGTACGGGCAGCTGTCGCCCACCCTCATCGTCATCGGCGCGGCGATCGTCGGCATCCTGATCGAGGCCTTCGTACCGCGCAGGTCCCGCTACTACGTGCAGATGTTCGTGTCGGCCGTGGCGCTCGTCGCCGCGTTCGCCGCCGTCGTCGCGCTCGCGGCCGGCGGATACGGCACGACCAAGGCGGGCATCGCGGCGATGGGCGCCATCGCCGTCGACGGACCGGCCCTCTTCCTCCAGGGCACCATCCTGCTGGCGGCGCTGGTCGGTCTGTTCACCTTCGCCGAGCGGCGCCTCGATCCGGAGGCCCACGGCAACCGCGTCGACTCCTTCGTCGCGCAGGCCGCGTCCGTGCCGGGCAGCGAGAGCGAGCAGAAGGCGGTGAAGGCCGGGTTCGCCACCACGGAGGTGTTCCCGCTGCTGCTCTTCGCGGTCGCCGGCATGCTGGTCTTCCCGGCGGCCAACGACCTGCTGACGCTCTTCGTGGCCCTGGAGGTCTTCTCCCTCCCGCTGTACCTGCTGTGCGCGCTGGCCCGCCGCAAGCGGCTGATGTCGCAGGAGGCGGCGGTCAAGTACTTCCTGCTCGGCGCGTTCGCCTCCGCGTTCACCCTGTTCGGCATCGCCCTGCTCTACGGCTACGCGGGCTCCATGTCGTACGGCACGATCGCGCAGGTCGTCGACGGCACCGTCCAGAACGTCACCCCGGCGCTCGCCGACACCATGGGCAACGACGCGCTGCTGCTCGTCGGCGGCGCGCTGATCGTCATGGGCCTGCTGTTCAAGGTGGGCGCGGTGCCGTTCCACATGTGGACGCCGGACGTGTACCAGGGCGCGCCGACACCGGTGACCGGCTTCATGGCGGCGGCGACCAAGGTGGCCGCCTTCGGCGCCCTGCTCCGCATCCTCTACGTCGTCCTGCCCGGCCTGCGCTGGGACTGGCGGCCGGTGATGTGGGCCGTGGCGATCGTCACCATGCTGGCCGGCGCGATCGTCGCGATCACGCAGACCGACATCAAGCGGCTGCTGGCGTACTCGTCGATCGCGCACGCGGGCTTCATCCTCGCCGGTGTCATCGCGACCACGCCGGACGGCATCTCGTCCGTCCTCTTCTACCTGGCCGCGTACTCCTTCGTGACGATCGGCGCCTTCGCGGTCGTCACGCTGGTGCGCGACGCGGGCGGTGAGGCGACGCATCTGTCGAAGTGGGCGGGGCTGGGACGCAGGTCGCCGATGGTGGCGGCCGTGTTCGCGGTGTTCCTGCTCGCCTTCGCGGGCATTCCGCTCACCTCCGGGTTCTCCGGCAAGTTCGCCGTGTTCAAGGCGGCGGCGGAGGGCGGTGCGGCCCCGCTGGTCGTGGTCGGTGTGATCTCGTCGGCGATCGCGGCGTTCTTCTACATCCGCGTGATCGTCCTGATGTTCTTCAGCGAGCCGCGCCCCGAGGGCCCGACCGTCGCGGTGCCGTCACCGCTGACGATGACGGCGATCGGCGTGGGCGTGGCGGTCACGGTGGTGCTCGGCGTGGCGCCGCAGTACTTCCTGGACCTGGCGGGTCAGGCGGGGGTGTTCGTGCGCTGACGCGGCGCTCGCGCATGCCGGTACGGCGGCGGCCCGGCACCCTTCGGGGGGTGCCGGGCCGCCGTCGCGTGCGCGGGGTCACTCGCCGCTGCGACGGGCCTTGATGCCGGTCAGGTCCAGATCCACCGGGAACGGCGCGCTCACTTTCATGCGCTCACGGAAGATGCCGACGCCGACGTAGGTGCCGGTCGTGGGCTCCAGCTCGAAGGCGTGGACTACGGCGAGGCCCTTCTCGTTCTCCACCCGCCAGTAGTGGTTGATGCCCGCCCGGGCGTACTTCAGGGGCTTGGTCTCACGGTCGCGGGAGATGGACTCGGCCGAGACGACCTCGATGGCTAGCGTGACCGCCTCGGCGGGGTAGCGGGTCTGCTCCGGGTCGTCGACCACGTCGCCGTGCACGACGATGACGTCCGGTTCGGGCCGGTTCTGCCGATCGATGTCGATGGTGAACTCGCGGATGACCTCGAACTCCGCCGGGGCGAGGGACTGGAGCTGCCATTCGAAGAAGCTCACAGCGCGTGAGTGGAAAAGGGTCTGCGGACTCACGAATACGAGGCTCCCGTCGATCAGCTCCGTGTGCGGAGGCAGGTTCGGAAGCCGGTCCAGGTCGTCCGCTGTCCAGCCGCCCTCCGGCGGGATCGGCCAGTCAGGTGTGGACGCCCTCGGTGCGACGCTCATCAGTGCTCCCATGGGACGGAGTCTCGCGGGCGCAATCAGACTATCCGCCGGAAACGGGCGGGTCTCCCGCGAACGTGTGAACGACTGTCGTGTCCTTGACGCGGGTGACGGCCGTTACGGCGGGCGGGCCTGTGGATAACTCCGGGGCTGTCGGCGCGGACCCCTATCGTTGAGGCAGTGGTCGGGACAGGGCGGACCAGACGGGCCGGAAGGGCCGGAGAACCGGACGGGACGAGATGGCTCGGACGGGCAAGGCAGGACGTACGGGGGACCAGGCGATGGGCGGGACGGGCGTGATCGGCGAGATGGCAGAAGCGGCGCAGGTGCGGGACGTGGACAGCGAGGCGCTGGCCACGCTGCACCGGGTCTTCGGGTACGAGGCGTTCCGGGGTGAGCAGGGAGCGGTCGTCGATCATGTGATCGCCGGGGGCGACGCCGTCGTGCTCATGCCGACCGGCGGCGGCAAGTCGCTGTGCTACCAGATCCCGTCCCTGGTCCGGCCCGGGACGGGCATCGTGGTGTCGCCGCTGATCGCGCTGATGCAGGACCAGGTGGACGCCCTGCGCGCGCTGGGTGTGCGGGCCGGGTTCATGAACTCCACGCAGGACTTCGACGAGCGGCGCGTGGTCGAGGCCGAGTTCCTCGCCGGCGAACTGGACCTGCTGTACCTGGCACCCGAGCGGCTGCGGCTGGAGGGCACCCTCGACCTGCTCTCCCGGGGCAAGATCTCCCTCTTCGCGATCGACGAGGCGCACTGCGTCTCCCAGTGGGGCCACGACTTCCGGCCCGACTACCTCGCCCTCTCCCTGCTCGGCGAGCGCTGGCCCGACGTGCCCCGGCTCGCGCTCACGGCGACGGCCACGCACGCGACGCACCGCGAGATCACCGAGCGGCTGAACATGCCGGCGGCCCGGCACTTCGTCGCCAGCTTCGACCGGCCCAACATCCAGTACCGGGTCGTGCCGAAGTCCGACCCCAGGAAGCAGCTGCTGGGCTTCCTGCGCGAGGAGCACCCCGGCGACGCGGGCATCGTGTACTGCCTCTCGCGCAACTCCGTCGACAAGACCGCCGAGTTCCTGTCCCGCAACGGCATCGAGGCGGTCCCGTACCACGCGGGTCTGGACGCGGGCACCCGCGCGGCGCACCAGTCGAGGTTCCTGCGGGAGGAGGGCCTGGTGGTCGTGGCGACCATCGCCTTCGGCATGGGCATCGACAAGCCGGACGTGCGGTTCGTCGCCCACCTGGACCTGCCGAAGTCGGTCGAGGGCTACTACCAGGAGACCGGTCGCGCGGGACGGGACGGACTGCCCTCGACGGCCTGGATGGCCTACGGGCTCAACGACGTCGTGCAGCAGCGCAAGCTGATCCAGTCCGGCGAGGGCGACGAGGCGTTCCGCCGCCGGGCCCAGTCCCACCTGGACGCGATGCTCGCCCTGTGCGAGACCGTCCAGTGCCGCCGCGGCCAGCTCCTCGCCTACTTCGGGCAGGACCCGGACCCGGCGGGCTGTGGCAACTGCGACACCTGTCTCACCCCGCCGGAGACCTGGGACGGCACCGTGGCGGCGCAGAAGGTGCTGTCCACGGTGGTGCGGCTGAAGCGGGAGCGCGGGCAGAAGTTCGGCGCGGGGCAGATCATCGACATCCTGCTGGGCAAGCGCACCGCCAAGGTGATCCAGTTCGACCACGACCAGCTCTCCGTCTTCGGCATCGGTGAGGAGCTGACCGAGGGCGAGTGGCGGGGTGTCACCCGGCAGCTGCTGGCCCAGGGACTGCTCGCGGTCGAGGGCGAGTACGGCACGCTGGTGCTGACCGAGGCCAGCGGGGAGGTGCTGCGGCGGGAGCGTGAGGTGCCGTTGCGCAAGGAGCCCGAGAAGCCGGTCACGGCACGGGCGGCGGGCGGCGGACGCGGGGACCGCAAGGCCAGGTCCGCCGCGGCGGAGCTGCCCGAGGCACTGGTTCCCGCCTTCGAGGCGCTGCGCGCCTGGCGTGCGGAGCAGGCGCGGGAGCAGGGCGTCCCGGCGTACGTCATCTTCCACGACGCCACGCTCCGGGAGATCGCCACCGCCTGGCCCACGTCGATCGGGCAGCTCGGCGGCATCAGCGGCGTCGGCGAGAAGAAGCTCGCGACGTACGGGGAGGGTGTGCTCGAAGTGCTGGCAGGACTGGCCGCCGCCGCACCCTCTTCCTCCGCCACATCCTCCGACGCCACCGCCACCGCCACCGCCACATCCTCCGACGCCTCCGACCCCGGTGCGGACGACTGGCCCGAGGCGGAGCCCGAGCCGGAGCCCGACGACTGGATATAGGCGCCCGGTGCTCCGCCGGTTCCGCCCGCTCGCTACGCCAGCGCCGTCAGGCCCGGGGCGAAGGTGATCAGCAGGGGGATGAGGGGCACCAGGGCGGCCGTGGCCGTGGTCAGGGCCCGGTGGCGGGGGAGCAGGCGGGGCGGGGGTTCGAGGAGACGGTCGACCCGTTCACCGAGGAGGCGGTGGCTGGAGGCGCAGGAGAGCACGCCCCGGTGCTGGTTCAGCTCGATGAGGGCCAGCGCGGTGGTCAGGTGGCCGCAGCGGCGGGAGGCGGTGTCGTCGGCGGCGAGTTCGACGAGGCGGTGGGTCTGGTCGCAGAAGTGGGCGAAGAGCGGGACCCGCGGGAAGCCGGTGGCCAGGGCGGTGGACAGGTGCAGCAGCCAGTCGTGGCGGGCACGCGCGTGGCCGCGCTCGTGGGTGAGGACGGCGTCGAGCTGGTGGTCGGTGAGGCGTTGCAGGGCGCCCGTGGTCACGATCAGCTGGGGCGGGCTGCCGGGCATCCACCAGGCGTCCGGGTACTCCTCCTCCAGGACCAGCAGGGGACCTCGTGCGGCCGGGAGCCCGGCGGGCAGGTCGGGGGCGCGCTCGCGCAGGTGGGCGCGTGACTGGGCGCGGCGGCGCCGGGCCTCGACCAGTTCGCGGGCGAGCATGGCCGTCGTCCAGGCGGCGCCGCCTGCCAGCAGCAGGGTGAGGGCGGCGGCCCAGGGCGGGCCCGCGGAGAGGTTGTAGGCCGCGGTCACCGCGGGCGGCGCCGGCGCGAAGAGCTGGGCGCGGACGGTGCCGAAGACGGCGGCGGCGCCCAGCACGAGGGCCGTCAGGCAGCACAGCAGCACGGTGGCGACCAGGCACTGCCACACCCACAGGGCGACCACCGGATCCCGTTCGGGCCACGCGGACCGGGTCAGCGCGCGCGGCACCGGTACCGCGGCGGTCACGGCGACGGCGAACAGCAGGAGCAGGCAGACGGTCATGCCACGGGCTCCGGATCCTGGTCGGAAGGGCGGCTCTGGCTGTGGTGCGGTCGTGACGGGCGGCGCCGGGGGCCGCGGCGGGCCCCGGGGCGCGACGTTCTGCCCGTCGCACCGGGTGGACATGCCGTGCCCACCGCCCGACGCCAGTATGACGGTGCCGGGCGGTGCGAGTCAGGACCCGGCGGGCAACGGATCCGGACGTACGGGCGTGGCGGTCGTCACGCTCCGGAGGGCGCCCCGAGGATCCGGCCGGTCACCTCGCCCAGTCCCACGCGGGTGCCGCCCGGCCCCGGCGCCCAGGCCGACAGGGTCACGACGTCCCCGTCCTCGAGGAACGTCCGTTTGCCGTCGGGGAGTTCCAGCGGGTCACGGCCGTTCCAGGTCAGCTCCAGCAGGGACCCGCGTTCCCGCTCGGCGGGGCCGCTCACCGTGCCGGATCCGTACAGGTCGCCGGTGCGCAGGGAGGCGCCGTTGACCGTCATGTGGGCCAGTTGCTGGGCGGCCGTCCAGTACATGGTGGAGAAGGGCGGCTCGGAGACGACGTGGCCGTTGATCGCGACGGAGATGCGCAGGTCGTAGCCTCCGGGTTCGTCCCGTTCCCCGGTCGTGTCGTCGAGGTAGGGCAGCAGGTCGTGGGTGCGCTCCGGCGGTGCCACCCGCGCCTCCTCCAGGGCGTCCAGCGGCGTGATCCAGGCCGACACCGAGGTGGCGAAGGACTTGCCGAGGAACGGGCCGAGGGGGACGTACTCCCAGGCCTGGACGTCCCGTGCGGACCAGTCGTTGAGCAGGCAGAGCCCGAAGACGTGCTCGCGGAAGTCGCCGAGCGCCACCGGGCGGCCCAAGACGGACGGCACGCCCACCACGAAACCGACCTCGGCCTCGATGTCGAGGCGCGTGGACGGGCCGAAGACGGGGGCGGCGTCGGTGGGGGCCTTGCGCTGACCGGACGGCCGCAGGACGTCGGTGCCGGACACGACGACCGTGCCGGAGCGCCCGTGGTAACCGATCGGGAGGTGCTTCCAGTTGGGGGTGAGGGAGTCGGCGGCGTCGGGGCGGAAGATCTGGCCGACGTTGCGGGCGTGGTTCTCGGAGGCGTAGAAGTCGACGTAGTCCGCGACCTCGAAGGGCAGGTGCAGGGTCACCGAGTCGAGGGGGTGGAAGAGGGGCTCCAGCACCTCGCGGTGGGAGGGGACCGTCACCCAGGCCGTCAGGGCGCGCCGGACGTCGGACCAGGCGGTGCGGCCGGCCGCCAGCAGCGGGTTCAGGGTGGGCCGCGCGAGGAGCGAGGCGTACGGCGATCCGAGCGCGTGGGCCGCGGCGCCGGCGTCGAGGACGTGGTCGCCGAGCCGGACGCCCACCGTCCGCTCCTGCGTGCCGGGGACCGAGAACACGCCGTACGGAAGGTTGTGCGGGCCGAAGGGGTCGCCCTCGGGGACATCGAAGGGGGGCATCGGGTGCTGCCTCGCTTTCGTGCTCGCCATGTGCGCCGTGCGCGCCGGGTGCGTGGGATGCGTCGGGTGCGCCACGCGGTTCGTGGTCGGGCCACACGTTACGGGTGACCCACGGGTCTTGGGCAGTGCGTGGTGAGGTGGCGGTGCGTGGCGGGGGGAGAGGGCTCGGGCGGGCTGACGTGCGCGGAGAGGTCCGGCGCGCCGGTGCGGGAGGGGGCGCGGGTGACCGGTGGGGCGGCACCTCGACCGTCCGCGGACCGCCTGTGGACCGCCTGTGGCCCGCCGCGGAAACCCGTCCGCCACCCGCCCGCGTACGCCCGCGTGAACGGCCGGCATCGTGGCGCTCCGCTTCCGCTTGACTGCGGGAAGTTGTCCACAGGCCGGGACGCAATCTTGACGGAGCGGTGCGAACGGGGCGACTCTGGGCGGGTGCCGGAAGGCCTCGGGGAGGGGGCCTTCGACGGCGCACAGGGGGAGCGGATGGCCATTGGGGAGGCCGGTCCGGGTTCGGTGCGGGATGGTTCGCAGCCGAGAAGGCGGCTGGAAGAGACCATGCGCGGCCGACTCGGCCGGGAATGCGTGTATGTACCGTCGTGCCGTCTCGGGTTGTACGCGGCACTGCGCCACTGGTGCGCGCCGGGCGGCAGGGTGCTGATGTCGCCGGTCAACGACGACGTCATCTTCTTCGTCGTGCTCGCGGCCGGGCTGCGGCCGGTCCAGGCGCCGCTCGACCCGTCGGACGCGTCCATCGACATCGATGCCGTGCCCGAGGAGACGTGGGGGTCGCTCGCCGCCGTACTGACGACGAACCTGTACGGGAATCCGGACCCGGCGCCCGCGCTGCGCGCCCGCTGCGACGCGGCGGGCATCCCGCTCTTCGAGGACGCGGCGCACGCCATCGGCAGCGAGACGGGCGGGCGGCCGGTCGGCGCCTGGGGCGACGCCTCCGTTTTCAGCCTGTCCAAGCACGTCGGCGCCAAGGCCGGAGGGATCCTCGCGGTCGCGGACCCGGGGCTGCGCGAGACGCTGGCGAGGGCCTGCGACGACCTGCTGCTGCCGTACCGCGCCCGGGCCGAACTGGCCTACGCGGTACGGCCGTACGCGGAGGCCGCCGTCCGGGGACTGCGGTTGCGGCGGGCCGCCTGGGCCGGGATGCGGCTGCTGGGGCTGATGGAGCGGGAGGAGATCCGGATGCCGCTGCGTCCCCGGGAGCTGGCCCGCGCGTCCGCCTCGGCCGCCGGATCCGATGCCCGGGGATCCCTGGCCGCGCACGATCCGTGGGTGCGTGTCGACATGCACGACTACCGGCTGCGGGCCGGCCGGTACCGGCTCGGGCGCATCGGGCGCGGGCTCGACCGGCTGGACGACGTGCTCGCCGACTGCCGTGCGGGCACGGAGCTGCTGCTGTCGACGCCCTGGGCGACACCGGCCGGGTGGGAGGGCGCGAGGGGCCGGTCACCGGGCGCGGCGCAGCCCTTGTTCCGCGTGCCGCTGCTCGTGGCGGACCGGGACGCGGCGGTGCGGGCGCTGGCCCGGCGCGGCATCGTCGTCGGCTACCTCTACGACCCGCCGCTGGACGACTACGCGGGCGCCGCCTTCACCGATCCGTCGCCGTCGCCCGAGGGGGCGCGCTGGTTCGCGCGGCACGCGCTGCCCGTGGACCCGCTGCGGGCCCGGGAGGCCGTCGCGGCGCTGGAGGAGTCCCGGGTACGGCCGGCCGAGGCACCGGAAGGGCTGGTTCCCGCCGGTGGCTGAGGCCCGGGTGCACGAGACCGCCGCGGCACCCGCGGGCGGCGGCTCGACGCTGCCCGAGAGCGGGCACGGTGGTGACTCGCTCTTCAAGAACGCCTACTTCCTGATGCTCAGCACCGGCGTCTCCGCGGTGCTCGGCCTGGGCTTCTGGCTCGTGTCCGCCCGCTACTACTCGGAGGAGGCCGTCGGGCAGGGCTCCGCCGCGATCGCCGCCATGCGGCTGCTCGCCAGCATCACGGCGACCACGATGATCGGCGCCGTGGTCCGTTTCGTGCCGCGCGCCGGCCGCGCGACCGGACCGCTGGTGTGGCGGGCGTACGCGGCCAGTTCGGTCGTCGTCGCGGTGGCCGCCGTCGTCTTCCTGCTCACCCTCGACCTGTGGGGTGCGTCGTACGCCCCGCTGGGCACCGCCGAGGCGGGTGCGCTGTTCGTCGCGGCGTGCGTGGCCTGGGCGCTGCTCACCCTCCAGGACGGTGTGCTGACCGGGCTGCGCAAGGCGGAGTGGGTGCCGGCCGGCAACGCGGTGTTCTCGGTCGGGAAGCTGATCCTGCTGGCGCTGTTCGCCACGACGCTGCCGGTGCTCGGCATCTTCGTGTCCTGGGCCGTGGCCATCGCCTTCTCCACCCTGCCGCTCGGCTGGCTGATCTTCCGCAGACTCATCCCGCGCCAGGCCGCCGCCGACCACGACGTGGAGCCGCCGGGGGCCCGCGAGATGGGGCGGTTCCTGGCCGGGGACTCGCTGGGCGCGGTGTTCAGCCTGGCGATGATCAACCTGCTTCCGGTGATGGTCGCGGTCAATTTCAGCGCCGCCGAGAACGGCTATTTCTACGTGGCGTACACCGTCGGCGGCACGATGGAGTTCATGGCCATCAACATGGCCTCCTCCCTCACCGCGCACGCCTCGCACGACCCGCGCCGCCTCGCCGACGGCGTCCGGGGAGCGCTGCGCCGCATGACGCTGCTGCTGGTGCCGGTCGTCCTCTTCCTGGTCGTCTTCGCCCCGCAGATCCTCGCGCCATTCGACGAGGACTACGCCGAGCACGGTTCCACGGTGCTGCGGCTGCTGGCGATCGGGGCGCTGCCGAGGATCGTGGTCGAGCTGTACATCGGCGTGCTGCGGGTCCAGGGGCGCACCGGCATGCTCGCCGCCGTGCAGGGTGCCATGTGCGTCCTCGTGCTGGGCAGCGCGGCGGTGCTGTTCACGCCGGCCGGGATCGCGGGCGCCGGCTGGGCGGTGCTGGGCGGCATGACGGTGGTCGCCGTCGGCTGCGTACCCGGCCTGCGCGCCACCCTGCGGGGCGTCGACGGGGCCGGGCGTTCCGGTGGGGCCGGTGGGTTCAGCGGCCCCGGCGGCACCGACGGCACCGACGGCACCGGAGTGCGGGGCGACCGTGAGCCGGACGGTCCCGGCGGCTCCTACGGCACCCGCTGGGCCCGGTTGAACGCCACCGCCGGGTACGGCACGAGCTGGGCGCGGCGGGCGGCGTACGCGCACGGGCGGTCCGACGAGGCGGCGCGGGAGGACACCGTCGCCCTGTTCATAGGGCGTCCGGGGTACGAGCGGGAGGCCCTGGAGGCGGACACGCTCGCGGTGATCCGGCGCCCCCGGCACCCGGATGCCGAGCCCGCGTCCGTGCCCGGGGGTGAGCCCGAGCGCGCGTCAGGGTCCGCCCTCGATCCCGCGCCCGCTCCTGAACCCGCCTCCGCGCCCGAACCCGCCTCCGCTCCTGAACCCGCCTCCGCGCCCGAACCCGCCTCCGCTCCTGAACCCGCCTCCGCGCCCGAACCCGCCTCCGCCGCCGCGTCCGGGGCCGAGGCGGCGGCCCGAAGCGCGTCCGGTGCCGCCCGGCGATCCGGAACCGGTGACGCGGACGACGCGCGCTCCGGCCCCGGTTCCGGCGTCGCACCCGGCACGGGCGCCGGCACCAGCGTCGGCTCCGGCCCCCTCGCCGCACCCGACCGCGAGGCCCTCGGCGGCGGCGACGGCGGCGGGGGTGGCGACGATGACGGTCCGATCCCGGAGCGGCGTCTCAGACCCGTTCTGTGGCTGTCGCTCGGCGTCGCGACCGTCGTCTTCCTGGTGGCGTTGCGCGACATGCCGTGGCTGGGCGGCGCGTCCGAGGCCGGCGTCGAACTCACCGGGCGGGAACTGCTGCGGGAGCTGCCCCTGCCGGCGCTGGTCGCCGGGGCGTTGCTGCTCGTGGTGTTCGTGGCGGCCGTGACCTTGTGCGTCTCGCCCGACCCGTGGCTGCCCGGCACCGCCCTGGGTGCCGCCGTACTCGCCCTGTACGCCGCGCCCCTCGCCCTCGGCCGGGAACCGGAGGCGGTCGGTGGGTCGTTGTATGCCGAGACGGCCGGATTTCTCGCGGACGCGGTGGGGCTCGACGGGCCCGGCCCACTGCTGCGCTGGGCGCCGCTCGTCCTGCAAGTGGCGTGTCTCGTACCGCTGTGGCTGGTGCTCGCGAGGGCGGGTGGCGGTCTGCCGTGGCAGGGGCGCTGGGGGGTCGTGTACCTCGCCGCGGTGGGGGGCTGGGTCTGGCGTCAGGAACTCGCGCCCCTCGTGCCGCCCCTCCTCCTGCTCCTCGTCGTCGTCCTGCTCCTGTCGCTCCGCCGCCGCCCGGCCCCGGTGGCGGACGGCCTACCGGAGGTGGCGGAGTCCCCGCACGGCACCAGACCGAACGACAAGTCCAGGGACTGATCAAGCACAGAGCCGATTCGCCAGGGGGGAACCGTCGTGCGTCCGCCAACAAGTCCGCGGGAGAGATCCGCACCAGAGCCCGTGCCCGGGCAGGAATCGCCGGACGCGTCGAACCGGGACGCGCCCGCGCCCTCGGACGCGCCGGAAGCCGGGGAACCCGCGCATGAGCCCTCCCCCCGGACCCCGCGCGGGCCGGTCCCCCCGAGCGCGCACGAGCCGGGTCCGCGCACCTCGCAGGAGTCGGCCGCCACGACCTCGGACGACGTGTCCGCCCGGCCCGCCCCGGCGATCACCGCACGCGCCCATCCCCCTACTGTGGAGCCCTCCGGCTCCGTCGCCGAGCCGCCCGTGACGGATCTGTCCGATCTCACCCCCGCCGCCTGGCCGGCCCGCGCCGCCGCGGCCTGGCCGGCCGTCCCCCTGCTCGTCGCGCTCGCCCTGTGGGGGTACGCGATGCGGCACACGGACGTGTCCGCCCTGGACGACTTCGGCCTCGTCAGCGCCCTGCACCCCACCTTCTGGGCCGGTCTCGCCGTGCTCACCGCGGGCTTCTGGCGCACGGTCCGCGATCCGCGCCGCCGGGGCGGCTGGCCGGCGGCGTACGTCCTCGGCCTGCTCGTGATGGAGCGGGCCACCCAGGCCGTCCTCTATCCCACCCCGCTGTACGCGTGGGCGTGGAAGCACGACGCGGTCATCGACCACCTGCTGACGTCCGGCGGACTGCAGAGCGCGGACCAGCTCGGCGACATGGCCGTCTACGACCAGTGGCCCGGCTTCTTCGCCGCCCAGGCCGCGCTGGTGCGGCTGCTGGGCGTGGACGACGCGGCGATGTACATGGCCTGGTGGCCGCTGGTCTCCAGCGTGCTCCTGCTGCTGCCGCTGCTGCTGATCTACCGGACCTTCACCGAGGACCGGCGGCTGATCTGGACCGCCGTGTGGCTGTTCTGCGTCGGCAACTGGGTGGGGCAGGACTACTTCTCCCCGCAGTCCGTCGCCTTCGCCCTGCACCTCGGTGTCCTCGCCGTCGTCCTGCGCCGCTTCGGCCGCTCCGGCGGGCGGCGCGACGGGCCGGGTCAGGCCGTGTGGACGGTGCTGCTCAGCGTGCTGGTCACCGCGATCGTCGTCTCGCACCAGCTGACCCCCGGGATGCTCGTCGTCACGCTGGTCGCGCTGGTCCTCACCCGCCGCTACCGCCACTGGGTCCCGGCCGTCACGACGGTCGTGGTCTTCCTGGCGTGGTGCCTCACGGCCGCGCTGCCCTTCCTGTCCGCCGCCATGCCGGACATGATCCGCTCCGTCGGCGACGTCGGCGCCAACGTCGAGACCGGGTACGGCGCCACACCCACCGGCACCGGAGCGGTGGCGACCTCCTGGGCGGCCCGGCTGCTGTCGGGCTCCGTGCTGCTGCTCGCGCTGGTGGGCGTCCTGCGCCAACGGGTGCTGCGTCACCGGGCGTTCCCCTTGCTGCTGGTCGCGGCGGCTCCGCTGCCGATGTTCGTGGCGAGCAGCTACGGCAGCGAGATGATCTTCCGGGTCCTGATGTTCACGCTGCCCGGCGCGGCCTTCTTCGCCGCCGCCGCGCTGCTGCCGAAGGTCCGCACGCTGGCCGCCGAGGCCGAAGCCGAAACCGACGCCGCCACCGCGCGGAAGCGGGGCGGACCCGCCCAGGCCGCCGCCCGGCGCCGCCGCTTCCCGAAGTCCCCGCTGCCTCCGATGTCCCCGCTGCCCGCGTCGTCCTGGCCGGCGAGGCTCCGGCTCGGCGCCTGGGTGCCGTTGCCCGTGTTGCTCGCCGGGACACTGGCGTTCGTGCCGAGCTACTCGGGCAAGGACCGCGTCAACTACTTCCCGACCCGCGAAGTGGCCCTCGTCCAGGGCCTCTTCGACCAGGCGCCCGACGACTCCCTGGTCGTCGCCGCCAACCGGAACTACCCGCTCGCCTACGAGCAGTACTGGAGGGTGGACCACTACTGGTTCCTCGACGACGACCGGAGCCACGTCGACGAGATCGTGCGCGACCCGGCCGCAGTGCTGGCCCGCGACATGGCCGGTGTCGAGTCACCGGCCCGGGCCTACTTCCTGCTCACCCAGGGGCAGGTGGCCAACTCCGAGATGAACGGCCAGCTGACCAAGCCCCAACTGGAGCGCGTGCGCGAGTCGGTGGCGGCGTCACCGAGGTTCCAGCTGATCGCCGAGAACAGCGCCGGCGTGCTCTACGTCCTGAAACCGGCGAGCTGAGGAGGGGCGCGAGCCATGACACCGCAGGACCTCGTGATCCGTATGCTGCCCCCGTTCGGCGGCTGGCTGGCGCTGGCCGCGCTCGCCCTGCCCGGCGGCTCACCCCTGCGCGGCGCGGCGGTCGCCGCCTTCCTGGCCGTCGGACCGGGCGCCGCCCTGGTCGGCGTCTGCGGACCCGCGCTGCGCGCCCACCGCGCCGAGGGCCCCGTCGGGCGCCGGGACGCCGCCTTCGAACGCCACTCCGACCTGCTGGAACGGCTGCTGCTTGCCGTCCTGCTGAGCGTGGCCGCCGCGATGCTCGTCGCGACGGTCCTGATCGCGGCGCACGCCCTCAGCGGGGACCGTGTCCTGCTGACGCTCACCCTGCTGACCACGCTGGCCGCGTTCTGCCCGCGCCTGCGTGCCTCCCCGACGCCCACCACGGCGCCGGGGGCGGCGCCGAGGACACGGAAGGGTTCCACTCTGTGAGGTTCGCCCGTCCCGCCCGCCGTACGACCGGAGACTCGACGACGACCGGACAGCACCGCAGGCCCAAGGCCCCCCAGGGGGCGGGCCGGCGCCGCCTGCTGATCACGTCCGTCGCGGCCACCTGCGCGGTCCTGGTCGCCGTGCTCGCCCTGCGCGACGCCTCAGGCCCGGCCGGCCCGGCCGACGACGAGAGGTGCCGCCCGACCGAGCTGCTCGAACCGCCCTGCGGCGCCTGGTTCGGCGCCTTCGTGCCGCACGACAAGACCGACCTGGCCGAGAAGGTCCGCGCCTACGAGAAGAACGTCGGCCGCAGGCTCGACCTCGTGTACACGTACCACGACATGTCCGCCGTCACGGACACCCGCCTGGAGGGCCAGCTGCTCACCGAGCAGGAGCAGCGCGTCGGCGAGGACCGCATGCTGCTGCTGTCCTGGGAGAGCAAGTGGTGGGGCGGTACGAAGAAGCAGCAGCCCACCTGGAAGCAGATCGCCGCCGGCGAACGGGACGACGACGTGATCGACGTTCAGGCGCGGCGCGTCAAGGAGTACGGCGAGCGCACGGGGAAGAAGGTGTTCCTCTCCTTCGACCTGGAGATGGACACCCGCACGCCGGACAACGGCTCACCGGCCGAGTACGTCCGGGCCTACCGGCACATCCACGACCGGTTCCGCGAGCTGGGCGTCGAGAACGTCGTGTGGACCTGGATCATCACCGGCTACCTGGACCACGCCGACCTGTTCGAGAAGATGTACCCGGGCGACGACTACGTCGACTGGATCGGCTACAACCAGTACAACTACTACCTCTGCCACAAGGCGGACTGGCTCAGTTTCGCCCAGACGCAGTACGCCACCCACGACTGGATCCGCGACCACATCTCCGACGACAAGCCCCTGATGCTCTCGGAGTTCGGCAGCGCCTCCGACCCGAAGCGGCCGGACCGGCAGGCCGAGTGGTACGCACAGGTGCCCCGGGTCCTCAAGGACCTGGAGGGCGTCAAGGCGGCCCTCCAGTGGAACTACCGCGACCCGGGACCGCACTGCGACCTGTCCGTGGCCAACGACCAGGCGTGGGCCGTCCTGCGCGAGGCGGCCGCCGACCCGCACCTGAACCAGCCGCGCGGCTGACCGCGGGCGCACGGCCCCCGCACCCGCCGCCTACCCCGCGAACTCGGGCCCCCGGACCACGGCCCGCCCCCGCCGGTACCACCGCCACGCGACCGTCTTCGGCCCGTCGCGGTAGGGGGCGATCCGGGCGCCCGTCCCCGCCAGCCACGCCTCGACGTCGGCGACCGTGTGGCTGCGGCGCACGATGAGCCGGGCGATGCGGTACCGCTCGTCGCGGTCCGAACTGAGCGCGTGCCGCACCGCCGTCGCCGTCTCGTACCCGGCCCGGGCCGAGAGCGCCCGCACCTTCGCGCTGTTGTAGCCGTGCGGGTAGGCGAGGTGGCGCACCTGGTGCCCGAGGGCGTCCTCCAGTACGGCCTTGGAGGTGCGCAGTTCGTACGCCAGGCCCTTGGCGGACAGCGTGTCGAGCTGCGCGTGGGTGACGGTGTGGCTGCCGATCTCCATGCCGGAACGTTCCAGCTCCGCCGCCGCGCCCAGCGTCATCATCGGAGCGGGCGGCAGCAGACTGCGGCCGCCCGGGGCGATGGCCCCGGTGGTGAGGTAGGCGGTGGCGGGCAGCGCGCGTGCGGCCAGCGCCTCGGCCGTGGCACCGGGCAGGTCGGCGAACCCGTCGTCGAAGGTGAGCAGCACCGGCCGGGGCGGCAGCGGCGCCCGCCCGGCGAGGTGGTCGGCGAGCGCGCTGATGGTGACGGGCGCCATGCCGCTGTCGACGATCGCGTCCAGGTGGGCGGCGAACTCCTTCGGGCGGACGGTGAACTCGGCGATCCACGAGGGCGGGTCGTCCATCACCGCGTGGTACAGGAAGACGGGTATGTGCGCGGTCGATCCGGCGGGTATGTGCGCCGGCGCCCCCTCGTTCATTCCGCCTCCCACCCGGCCGTACGCAGCGCCCGGCGGGCGCGCAGATAGCCGACGGGGCCGTACAGCATGCCCCGGCGCTGGAGCCGGGACAGGCGCCGCGGCCAGGGATGCGTACGGGAGTCGTGCCCGCCCGGCACCCCCGCCGGTGCCGTGCCGTCCCCGGCGGGGCGCGCGTCGGCAGGGCGTACGCCGGTGGCGCGTACGTCGGTGGCGGGCGCGTCGGTGGCGCGCACCGCGGTCAGCCTGCGCGCGTGCGCCAGCCCGCCCGGCACCCGGGCGAGGAGGGCGGGCAGCAGCGCGGGCCGGTTCACCAGGATCGCCGTGAGGTAGGCGGTGAGGCCAGCGCCGTAGCCGTACGCCTGCGTCTCCAGGTCCCGCCAGGTCTCCCGGTGGTGGTGCCAGACCAGCGCGCGCGGCGTGTAGCGCAGCCGGTGTCCCCCGGCCAGGACGCGGACGAAGCCGTAGAGGTCGTCGCCGCCCCGGGCGCGCGTGCCCGCGCCGGTCGCCGGGTCGAAGCCGCCGACGGCCCGCAGCGCCGACGTGCGGAAGGCCATGTTGGCGCCGGAGCCGAAGCGGCCCGCCGTGAACGGGAACAGTGGCTCGTCGGCGGGCGGGTGCGCCGGGTCGTACGTCCGCGGGGTGAAGCCCTTGGCGAAGCCGCCGTGGCTCTCCAGCAGCACCTGGGCCGGGGTGCGCAGCCGGGCCGGCAGGATCAGCCCCGTGGCGCAGCCCAGGCGCGGGTCGGCGGCGAACGGCGCGGTCAGCTCGGTGAGCCAGCGCGGGTCGGCCACCACGTCGTCGTCGGTGAAGGCGACCACCTCACCGCGCACGGCCGCGAGCCCTCGGTTGTGGGCGATCGCGAGACCGGGCACCGGTTCGCACACGTAGCGCACCCGCTCGCCGTACTTCCGCTCGACGAGTTCCCGGGTCTCCTCGGTCACGGGCGCGTTGTCGACGACGACGATCTCGAAGTCCGGGTGGTCCTGCGCGAGCAGCGAGTCCAGCGCGCGGGCGAGCCGGCCGGCCCGCTCCCGGGTGGCGACCACGACACTGGCGGACGGCGGCCGGGGCGACGGCTCGGCCGGCGCCCCGCGCGGCAGCTCCCGGGCGAGCCCGGCCAGCACCTCCGTGGGATCCGCGCCCTCGGGCACCCGCCCGAGCAGGGTGCCGATGGGTACACCGGCCTGCCTGACCAGCAGGAACACCATCCCGCACGTCACCGGCGCACTGCCCGGCCCCGGTCTCAGCTCCGCGCCCTCCGCGCCCTCCGCGCCCCCCGCAGCCCCCTCGTCACCGAGTTCCAGCTCGGCGACCTGCACGGGCTCGATGCTCAGGAAGCCCTCGATCTCCCGCAGTGTCCCCTGCCGCGCACGCCGCACACCGGCCACGCGCCCACCCCCTCCTGATCGCCCTCCGTCATGACCGGCGAAGCCGGGCCACGCCCCTCAACGTCCGTACGGCCAGCGACGCCAGCCGGGGCCGGTCGCGCACGAACCCGTGTACGCGGCGGGCCGGTTCGCGCCCGAGCCAGTGCAGCGCGGCGCCCGCGCCCACCCGCGTCACCGTCCCCTCGTACACGGGCAGTTCGCCGGTCTTCAGCGCGTCCTTGTACTCCGCCGCGCCCCGGCCCATGTCGAGCAGCCCGACGCCCTCGGCGGCGGCGGCCTCCGCCATCCGCAGATGCAGCACCAGCCCCGGCGAGTACTTGGCGAAGTCCGGGTCGTACGCCGGGAACCAGCAGGCCAGGACCGTCGCCGACCGCAGCCCGAAGTGGGCGGCGACGGGCCGGCCGCCGGCGTAGAGCACGGACAGCGTGCCCGTGCACTGCGGCGCCCGGGTCTCGGCCAGGCGGGCGACGAGCCGGCTGATCCACTCCTGGGCGAACCGGTCCCGGCGCCCCGTCCTGCGGTACTGCGCCGACTTCCACGCCATGAGCGTGCGCAGCGCGGCCGGATCGCGCTCGTCGAACACGAAGCGCACGTCCCCGACCTGGCGGCCGAGCCTGCGCTCCTTGGCGAGGGTGGTCTTCAGGAACTTCGGCGACTGCGCGCGCAGCACGTCCTCGTACGCGGCGTACCCCTTCTCCACGTCGATGACGTACGCGGTGTGCTCCTCCGCCGCGTGCGGTAGGAACAGTCCCTGTGCCGCCTCCAGGTTGTCGAAGGCGAAGCTGGACAGGGAGCAGGCCCGCAGCAGGGCGCGGGTGTCCGGGGCGAGGCCCGGGCGCAGCACCGCGCCCTGGCAGTCCGACACGCCGAGCCCGATCGCCCGGCCCTGGCCCAGCGGTCCGCGCTCGTGCGGCAGGAAACCGGCGGGGTCACCGCCGTCGTACACCACCGCCACCCGCGCCCGCGGCCGCACCCGGCCCACGACGTCGGTGAACTCCGGTTCCATGAACGGGTTGCGCGGCGCCGTCGACCCGGCGCGCAGCTCCCGCCAGCGCTCCCGTTCCCCCTCGCCCAGTTCCTCCGGCCTGAGCACGCGTACACGTCCGCCGTTCAACCCGACCCCCCGATCAAGTCCCCCCTGGACAGAAGGAAGGTACCGTCGGGGCCGCCCGACCGGTAGGTAGCGGACCATGTTGTTGCCAACCGGTGCACAGGCCTTTAACCGGCTTTAGCCGATGAACGCGATGATGTGCCAGGTTTCGGACACGAACGTGCGTCCTCGGCCGCACTCGTGCCGGACTCGTACGCACTTGTGCCGTACTCGCGCGTCCTCGTTCGGATGCGATCGCGGGTGAGTCGGACAGGTGCGGTGTCCGTATTCTCTGATCATGGACCGCACCGCATATTCACTCGTCGCCACCGACCTCGACGGCACGCTGCTCCGCGGCGACGACACCGTCTCCGACCGGTCGCTGGCCGCGCTGGCGCGGGTGGCCGGGGCGGGGGCGCGGCACCTGGTGGTGACCGGCCGGCCGGCGCCGAGGGTGCGGGCCCTGCTCGACGGGCTCGGCTGCACGGGGCTCGCGGTGTGCGGTCAGGGCGCGCAGGTGTACGACGCCGGAGCGCATCGGATGCTGTGGTCGGTCACCCTGGACCGGGAGCTGGCCGAGACCGCGCTCGGCAAGATCGAGGCCGAGGTCGGGCAGGTGCACGCGGCGGTCGACCAGGACGGCGTCGACGGCCTGACGCTCATCGAGCCGGGCTACCTGATGCCCCACCCGACCCTGCCCGCGGTGCGGGTCGACCGGCGCGACGAACTGTGGAGCGCGCCGATCAGCAAGGTGCTGCTGCGCCACCCCGACCTGTCCGACGACGAGTTGGCGACGACGGCGCGTTCGGTGGTCGGTTCCCTGGCGACGGTGACCATGTCGGGGCCGGGGACGGTGGAGCTCCAGCCGTGCGGCATCACCAAGGCGACGGGGCTGGCGCTGGCCGCCGAGCGGCTGGGCGTGGGCCGGGAGCGGACGATCGCCTTCGGCGACATGCCCAACGACATCCCCATGTTCCAGTGGGCGGCCCACGGCGTCGCCATGGCCGGCGCCCATCCGGAACTGAAGGCGGTGGCCGACGAGGTCACCACGACGAACGAGGACGACGGCGTGGCCGTCGTCCTCGAGCGTCTCTTCGGATCCCGCTGACCCGCGTCCCTGCGGCTCAGTAGGCGCCGAAGACGTTGTCCATCGAGCCGTAGCGGTCGGCCGCGTAGTTGCAGGCGGCGGTGATGTTGGCGACCGGGTCGTACGGGTCCCAGGAGGTGCCGGGCACGTGGTACGCCTGGAAGGTCGGGTCGATCACCTGGAGCAGGCCCTTGGACGGGGTGCCGTTGACGGCGTTGATGTCCCAGTTGTTGATCGCGAGCGGGTTGCCGGAGGACTCGCGCATGATGTTGCGGTGGATGCCCTCGTACGAGCCGGGGATGCCGTGCTGCGCCATGATGTCGAGCGACTCGCGGATCCAGCCGTCGAGGTTGTCCGGGTAGGTCGTCGCGGCGGTGGCGGCGGTCGGGGCGGCGGCCGGGGTGGCCGCGGAGGCACCGGTGGCACCGAGGAGCGGCAGGGCGAGCACCGCGGCGCCGGTGCCGGCCAGGGCCAGCTTGCGGGCGAGGCGGGTGGTGCGGGCGTGACGGTTCTGACCGTTGGCAGACATGCTTCAGTCCCTCTCCTTACGCCTGCGAGGTGAGCTGTCGGGTTCGGGCGGGGAGGTGCCCGGCCGGGCCCTGACGGGCACGGCTTCACCCCGAGCCGCTCCGGTGGTGACCGGCGCGGCGACTTACCTGGGTCCCCCGCTCCTGCCTGCGAAGTGTGTTGGCGGATGACATGTGTCCGGGCGGTGGCAGGATTCGGCGTCCGCCCGACAGGCCGGGAACGTATGCGAGAGCACATGTCCGGAACAAGTGCAGGAATCACCCAACGCGCCTGTTGACCTTGATCTGGGGCATTTGATGCGCTTGATCCTTTGCTGCTGCCAAGCCTCAACTGGCTTGTGGCGCAAAGGGAGGGCACAGTCGGCGGCAGGGTTGCCCACAGTCGCGGGGGAGTGAGCCAACTCACGGGCGTCAACAAGGGGCGCAAATCGGGCATCAGGCCCAACTTGGCTTCAACCGCCCAGCGGTGCGGAAGGCTTCGGGTCGCGCGGCCGTCGGGCGGTCCGATCGCCCCGTGCGGCGGGTGCCGGTCTCCGCCGTGGCCGGTTCCGGTCCGTCCGGTGTTTCCGCGTGCCGTGCGGGCATCTGTTCGGGACGGAGGTGGAGTGGGCCGTGCGGGTGACGTACTCGGAGTGCGGGGCGTTGGGAGGGGTGATGTGATCTTCGGTGGCGGCTTCCCGTCTCGGGGATGTCGATCAATGTCTGCTCATATCACCTGATCAAAAACATACCGCGCATGATCCGATACCGACCGGCCTGTAACGGTGGGCGCTAGCGGTGATCGAAACGTGACCGGATACGCTGACTTGAGTGGTGGCAGCGACCTATCGACAAACCAGGTAATCGCCAGTAGACACCAGCAGACAGGAGACCCCTCGTGACCGTCGTCGGGCCGTTCGGGCTGAGCGTGCGGGACCAGGCTCTGGAAGCCGATGTCCAGGCCGGATTGGTCGCGGTCGAGGAAGGGTTGCTCGAGGCAACCAAAAGCGAGGTGCCCTTCATCACGGAGGCCGCCCAGCACCTGGTGCGGGCCGGCGGCAAACGGTTCCGGCCCCTGCTGGTCATGCTGGCGTCCCAGTTCGGCGACCCCTACGCCCCCGGCATCGTGCCCTCGGCCGTCGTCGTGGAGCTGACCCACCTCGCCACGCTGTACCACGACGACGTGATGGACGAGGCGGCCGTGCGACGCGGCGTGCCCAGCGCGAACACGCGGTGGGGCAACTCCGTCGCGGTCCTCACCGGCGACTTCCTCTTCGCCCGCGCCTCCCAGATCCTCGCCGACCTCGGGCCCGAGGCGGTCCGCGTGCAGGCCCTCGCCTTCGAGCGGCTCGTCACCGGCCAGATCCTGGAGACGGCGGGGCCCCAGGACGGCCGGGACCCGGTGGACCACTACCTGGACGTGCTGGGCGGCAAGACGGGCTCGCTGGTGGCGGTCTCCTGCCGGTTCGGCGCGATGATGTCCGGCGCCGACGAGACGGTCGTGGACGTGCTCACCCAGTACGGCGAGCGCCTCGGCGTCGCCTTCCAGCTCGCGGACGACGTCCTGGACATCGCCTCGGACTCCCACGAGTCGGGCAAGACGCCCGGCACCGACCTGCGCGAGGGCATCCCGACCCTCCCGGTGCTGCGGCTGCGCGAGCGGGCGGCCCGGCTGGGGCTCGCCGAGGACATCGCCCTGAGCGAGCTGCTGGACTCCGACCTGAGCGACGACGCCCGGCACGCGGAGGCGCTGCGCCTGCTGCGCGCCCACCCCGCCCTGGAGCAGGCGCGCAAGGACACCGTCCGGTACGCCAAGGACGCCCGGGCGGCGCTCGCCCCGCTCAGGGAGTGCGAGGCGAAGGCCGCGCTCGTGGAACTGTGCGACGCCGTGGTGCACCGGGCCGGCTAGCCTCCGCCCGCCCGTGATCCGCGTCACGGGCGGGGCGCTGCCCGCCGGGTGGCGTGCCCTGCCCCCTACGGGTCGGGGGAGTCCACGCCCCTGCGTGTCATCCCGCAGGAGTAGGCGGAGTTGAGTCCGGGGTCTGACGCTTCTGCCCGGCCGATTTGGTCAGATGGTCATCACGGAAAACACCAATCCTCACCGATTCGGGTGAGAATGGCGGCTCACGGATGAACCAGTGCGAGGTCGCGAGACAGCCGCCGCCGACGACGGAGGTAGGGCACACATGGCACCGATCGATTCCGAGGGCACGACGACCGTGGGGCA
The DNA here is from genome assembly GCF_044142145.1 of Streptomyces sp. BK79. NCBI lineage: Bacteria > Bacillati > Actinomycetota > Actinomycetes > Kitasatosporales > Streptomycetaceae > Streptomyces > Streptomyces sp. BK79. Next base: position 10,250 of record NZ_JBHVOC010000020.1, on the reverse strand, counting down.
GAGCGAGGAGCCGCGCACCGGACGGCGCAAGGCCGCGCGGTACGTCGTCCCGGTCGCGGTGATGGGAGTGGCGGCCGCGACGATCGGGCTGGTCCCCGCGCTCGCCGACTCCGGGGACCCCGACCTGCCGAAGGTCACCGCCGCGCAACTCCTCGAGAAGATGGCCGAGTCGGACGTCGAGCAGCTCTCCGGCACGGTCAAGATCAGCACGGACCTGGGGCTGCCGGACCTCGGCGGTCTGGAGAGCGGCCTGATGTCCGGTATGTCCGGTGCGCCGGGCGCGGGCGGTGACGAGGACGGCTCCGCCGCCGACCCGTCGGCCAAGCTCACCGAGCTGGTGACCGGCACCCACACGCTCCGGGTCGCCGCCGACGGCCCCGACCGGCAGAAGCTGTCGCTGCTGGAGAACGCCGCCGAGTACAGCCTGATCCACGACGGCAAGGACGTCTGGGGCTACGACAGCCGGTCCAACGAGGTCTACCACTCCACCGTCCCCGAGGCGTCCGGGCAGCCCGAGAAGGACGTTCCGGCCACACCGAAGGACTTCGCCGACCAGGCGCTCAAGGCGGTCGACGACACCACGTCCGTGACCGTCGACGGCACCGCCCAGGTGGCCGGCCGGGACGCGTACCGGCTGGTGATCGAGCCCAGGCAGGAGGGCTCGACGGTCGGCGCGATCAGCATCGCGGTGGACGCCGAGACCGGGACGCCGCTGAAGTTCACGCTGACCCCGTCGAGCGGCGGCGCCGCCGTCGTGGACGCGGGCTTCACGCAGGTCAGCTTCGCGAAGCCGGACGCGTCGACCTTCGACTTCACCCCGCCCAAGGGCGCGAAGGTCACCGAGGGCGACGAGCCGGCCGGGGCGCCGGGGCACGGGGCGCAGGAGGACGGGGCGTCGGAGCGCGGGCGCAAGGGCGAGGCGGGCGGCCTCGCCAAGGAGGCGGACGGCCTGAAGACCGTCGGCGAGGGCTGGAACACGATCGCCACCTTCGACACCGGCGGCGAGGGCGGCCTGCCCACGGAGGCCGCCGGCGGCGACCTCGGCGGCTTCCTCGGCTCCTTCGGCGACCAGGTCAAGGGCGACTTCGGCTCCGGCACGGTCTTCAAGACCCGCCTGGTCAACGCCCTGATCACGGACGACGGCAAGGTCTACGCCGGTGCGGTCACCAAGGACGCGCTGGTGAAGGCTGCCGACGCCGCGCAGTAGGAGACGGCGGGACACAGCCGTAGGGCGGGCACAGCCGTAGGGCGGGCACAGCCGTACGGCGAGCACGTCGAAGAGGACGAAGAGCACGAAGAGAGGGAGCCGATGGCCGAGCTGTCCGCCACGGAGCCGGAACGCCTGCCCGAGCAGGACAGCGCGGACCGGGACGGCGTGGGCCCCGGCGGTGAGGCCGACGCCGTCATCGCCACCCGCGCGCTCACCAAGCGCTATCGCGGCGGACAGCTCGCCGTGGACGGTCTGGACCTGACCGTCCCGGCGGGCAGCGTCTTCGGCTTCCTCGGCCCCAACGGCTCCGGCAAGACCACCACCATCCGCATGCTGATGGGCCTGATCGAGCCCACCTCGGGCACCGCCCGCGTCCTGGGCCGGCCCATGCCGCGCGCCGCCCGCACCGTACTGCCCCAGGTCGGCGCCCTCATCGAGGGTCCCGCCCTGTACGGCTTCCTCTCCGGCCGCGACAACCTCCTGCGGTACGACGCCGCCGACCCGACCGCCGACCCGAGCACCCGGCGCCGGCGCGTCGGGGAGGCACTGGACCGGGTGGGACTGGCCGCCGCCGCGGGCAAGAAGGCGAAGGCGTACTCGCTGGGCATGAAGCAGCGTCTCGGGCTCGCCGCGGCACTGCTCCAACCGCGCCGCCTGCTGGTCCTGGACGAGCCGACCAACGGACTCGACCCGCAGGGCATGCGCGAGATCCGCACGCTCGTGCGCGAACTCGCCTCCGACGGCACCACCGTCTTCCTCTCCTCCCACCTGCTGGACGAGATCGAGCAGGTGTGCACGCACGCCGCCGTGATGGCCCAGGGGCGGTTGATCACCCAGGGCCCGGTCGCCGACCTGTCGGCCGGGGCGCGGGGCCGGCTCGTGGTGACCACGCCGGACGCGCAAGAGGCCGCCCGGGTACTGAAGGAGCAGGGTGCCGGAGACGTGGTCGTCGCCGAGGACCGGGTGACGGCGGAACCGCCCGAGCGCGACCTCGCCGACCTGAACGCCGCCCTGGTCGCGGCCGGGATCCGGGTGCGCGGCTTCGGAGTGGAACGGGCCTCCCTGGAGGACGCGTTCGTGGCATTGACCGGGGAGGGCTTCGATGTCGCGGGCTGACGTGATCCGGGAAGGGGCGGTACGGGAAGGGGCGGCGGAGAGCGTGCGCGCCCCCGGTCCGCTGTGGACGCTCGGACTGCTCCGCAGCGAGTTGCTGATCACTTTCCGGCGCTGGCGCACCCTCGCCCTGCTGGGTGTGCTGGCCGCCGTGCCGGTCCTGGTGGGGATCGCCGTGCGGATCGAGACGGGCGACGGCTCGTCCCTCGGTGGCGGCGGGGGCGGCGGGGGAGGCGGCGGCGAGGGCCCGGCCTTCATCTCGCAGATCAGCAACAACGGCCTGTTCCTGGTCTTCACCGCGCTCGCCGCGACCCTCCCGTTCTTCCTGCCGATGGCCGTCGGCGTCGTCGCGGGCGACGCGATCGCGGGCGAGGCGAGTGCGGGCACCCTGCGCTACCTCCTGGTCGCCCCGGCCGGCCGCACCCGCCTGCTGCTCACCAAGTACGCGACGGTGATCGCCTTCTGCCTCGCCGCCACCCTGGTGGTCGCCGTCTCGGCGCTCGCGGTCGGGGCCCTGCTGTTCCCGGCCGGTGAGCTGACCACCATCTCCGGCACCCGCATCACCTACGCCGAGGGCCTGGGACGGGCGTTGCTGATCGCCCTGGTCGTCGCCGCCTCGCTCGTCGGCGTGGCGGCTCTCGGCCTGTTCGTCTCGACCCTGACCGGCAGCGGCATCGCGGCCATGGCGACCACGGTCGGGCTGGTGATCACCGTCCAGATCCTCGACCAGATCCCGCAGCTCGACGCGCTCCAGCCGTACCTCTTCTCGCACTACTGGCTGTCCTTCGCCGACCTGATGCGCGAACCCGTCTACTGGGACGACCTGGTGAGGAACCTCGGCCTCCAGGCCCTCTACGCGGCGGTGTTCGGCTCGGCGGCCTGGGCGCGGTTCACGGCGAAGGACATCACCTCGTAGGTCACTTCGCGGCGGCGGCCTCCGTACGCTCGGACGTCCGCTCGTACGGAAAGCGGGCGAGTGGTGCCTCCTGGGCGAAGAAGGTCTTGGCGCGTGCCAGCGCGTCCGCGTCCCGCAGGACGTCACCGGGCCGGCTGCCGTTGCCGAGCAGCACCCCGCCGAAGCGCATGCCCATGTAGGCCGCCGAGTTGTTCAGGGTGCCGATCAGCGGGTCGGCGACCTCCTGCTCCTCGTGTGCGAGCGCGGTCACGCCCCACAGGGTGCGGCCGGCCAGGGTCGCCTTGAAGTCGAGGCCGGGCGTGCGCAGCCAGCCCGACCAGTGGTCGAGGTAACGCTTGACCGGGGCGGACAGCGCGTACCAGTACAGCGGCGAGGCGATCACGAGGTCGGTCGCGTCGAGCGTGGCGTCCAGCAGCAGGCCCGCGTTGCCCTCCGTGGGGCGCCGGTGGTCGCTGTCGTGCCGCAGGTCCTCGAACTCGGGCAGCGGATGCTCGGCCAGGTCGATCCACCGCTGTTCGACGTCGGAGGGCAGTTGCTCGGCGGCGCGGCGGGCGAGCAGCTCGGTGTTGCCGTCGGAGCGGCTGCTGCCCAGCAGGAAGAGGAAGCGGCGGGTCATGGGGTCCCCCAGAGTGGTAGGCGTGCGCGAATACCAGCTCATGCATTATATGTACGTGCATGCAGGTGCGCCAGGGGTTCCGGACCGGCTCAGCGCACCCGCCCCGTGAGGCGGACCAGCGGGCCGGTCCCGCGGGGCGGGCCGGTGGTGGTCTCACCCAGGCGCCAGGCGGGGACCCACGGCACGCGGTGCACGTCCACGGCCGCTTCGAGCAGCCGTACGCGCCGCGCGAGCGGCCGGGGCAGCCGGCCGGGCGCGTCCGCGACCAGGACGACGGAGTCGAGGTCGAGCCCCGGCGGAACCCGCCCGCTCCGGAAGGCGGCCACGGCCCGTTCGGCGGCCGCCAGCCCGGCCGCGTGCGTCCGGGCGACGAGCAGGACCGACGGCGGCTCGCCGGGGCCGGGCCAGTCGCGCCCGCAGTCGTGCCCGCCGTACACCGCGCTGAGCGTCGAGACGCCGGCGCCGCCGTGCACACCGACCCAGGAGAAGCGCCGCGCGCGGTCGGGGGAGGGGGCGTACGGCTCCGTGGGCGGGGGCGTCCCGGGGGCGGGCGGCCCAGGGGCGGGTGCCCCGGCCGAGCGCCCCGGGGCGGGCTCCGGTGTGGTCACCGGTCCGCGGATCCATATTTCCGGTCCCTGACGTCGCATGGCTGACCGCCTGCCCGCACTCCCCTCCGGCCATACCCCCGGCTCGCGCCGCCCCTTCGCCGGCCCGCGGACACGGGCGTGACCTCCTGGAACGAGCCTGTGACACCCCGGTGACGTGAGAATCGGGAGCGAGCGGAGAGACTCGACAACAGGTGTACGACAGGCAGGACTGGCATGACAGGCTCTGGACGGTACGGGTGCGTGACCGCCGACGGAAGCCGCCGATGAGTGGGGGAACGATGTCTCGACTCGGCCGCGACAAGCAGCGGGACCACGAGGGCGCCGAGTACTCGCCCGCCGCCGCGGTGACGCCGATCGACGTGCGGGTGCCGGATGCCGGCCGCGACGCTCGCAGCGCCCGGGTCGACGGCTCACTCGTCGTCGCGGCACCCGGCGAGGAGATCCAGAACGCGGTCCTGAACCGCCTCCACCGACTCGCCCTCGCCGCCGGCCGTCCCGTCCTCGCCACCATCCACGACGAGCGCATCGGCTACTCCGTCCCGCTCCGGGTCGACCCGGACGGCTCCAGCCACCTGACCGCCGACCCGGTGCCGACGGGGCCTGCGGACCGGGTGCCGGCGGGGCTTGCGGACCGGGTTCCGGCGGCGCCCGAGGAGCCGGTGCCGGTGGTGCCCGAGGAGCCGGCCGTACGGCGGGACCGGCCCACGCACGTCCTGCGCTCCGTGGAACCGGCGCGTGACAGCGCCCCGACGTTCCGCCTGCCGACGGTGACCGAGCCCTCGCCGGCGCCGGCCGGCGACTCCGCACCGACGTACACGCTGCGCGCCCTGCCGGACGGGCCCGGGGGCACCGCGCCCGGCACGGTGGCGCCGCCGACGGGGGTGTTCGGGCCGCCACCCCGGATGGACGGCGTACCGGCGACCGGCAGCGGCTCCCAGGGCTCGGGCGGCCCGGAGTACTCAAGTGGCCCCGGTGACCCCGGTGACCCCGGTGACCCCGGTGACCCCGGTGACCCCGGTGGCCCCGGTGGCTCCGGTGGTCACGCCGGTCCCGCTCGCCCCCGTAACCCTGAGCCGGCGCCTCGGCCCGTCCCGGCCCCCGCCCCCGAAGCCGACGTCACCGCCGCACCCGCCCGGGCCCTCGCCCCCGAGCTGATCGCCGACCCCGAACCCAGGCCCACCCCCACCCCCGCCCGCGGCTTCGACGCCGTGGCCGAGGCCGTGCTCGGGGACGAACCGCTCACCGCACCCGGTGACGCCACCGTCCCCGCGATCCTCGCCGGGCCCACGGCCCGCATCAACGAGGCCGTGAAGGAGGGGCGTACGGAGGAGGCGGCGCAGCTCGCGGAGCGGACGGTGACGGAGGCTTCCGGGACGTTGGGGCCGGAGCACCCGGAGGTACTCCGGCTCCGCGAGCTCACCGCGTACATCGCCTACCTGTCCGGCGACCCGGACCGCGCCTTCCGCCTGTCGCTGGACCTGGCCCGGATACACCGCCGCGCGGACGACGCGGAGGCGGCGTACGGCAACGTGCGGAGCGCGGCCACGGCCTGGCGCGCCGTGCGTGACCCGGCGCGGGGCCTGGAGCTGGGGCGTGAGCTGGTCGGGCTCTGGGACGAACTCGCCGCCGAAGGGGGGCCGGCCGCGGAGGACCCCGAGCAACTGGAGTCCGCCCGCGTCCGCATGGACCGCCTGGCCGGCCGCCTCCGCGCGCAGACCGGCTGAACGGCCGGTCCAGGGGTGACCTACTGGGACAGCTCCCACATCGCGTAGGCGATGGCGTCGCTGTTGCGGTTCAGGGCCGTGTCGTTGATGTTCGCGGTCGTGTCGCAGGAGGAGTGGTAGCAGCGGTCGAACGGCTGGCCCGCGGTGCCGCCCCACTTGGCCGCCTGCGCGGACGTCTTGCGGTAGTCGGCGCCGCTGAACAGGCCGCCGACGGGGACGCCCGCGTTCTTGAAGGGCGCGTGGTCGGAGCGGCCGTCGCCCTCGGTCTCGATCTCCGTGGGGACGCCGAGGCCGGCGTAGTAGTCCTTGAAGGTCTTCTCGATCACGGGATCGTCGTCGTAGACGAAGTAGCCGGGGTTGGGCGAGCCGATCATGTCGAAGTTCAGATAGCCGCTGATCTTCGCGCGGCCGGTGGAGCCCAGGCTGTTGACGTAGTACCGCGAGCCGACCAGACCCAGTTCCTCCGCGCCCCACCAGGCGAAGCGCAGGTGCTTGGCGGGCTGGTACCCGGACCGTGCGACGGCGAGCGCGGTCTCCAGGACGGCGGCGGAGCCGGAGCCGTTGTCGTTGATGCCGGGGCCGGAGGAGACACTGTCCAGATGTGACCCGGCCATGACAACCTGTTGGGCGTCGCCACCGGGCCAGTCGGCTATCAGGTTGTAGCCGGTGCGGCCGGACGCGGTGAACCGCTGGACGGTGGTGGTGAACCCGGCCGCGTCCAGCTTGGCCTTCACGTAGTCGAGCGAGGCCTGGTAGCCGGGGCGGCCGTGGGCGCGGTTGCCGCCGTTCGCCGTGGCGATCGACTGCAGCTGCGTGAGGTGGGCCTTGACGTTGGCCACCGGTATGTCGGGAGCGGCGGCGACGGCCGCGGGGTCGTGGGCGGTGGCGGTGGCGTGGGCGGCGGGCGCCGCGCCTGCCGCCGATCCGCCGGTGACCAGCGTGGCGACCGCGACGGCACCGGCCGTCAGCGCGCGCCCGGAAAGGGGGAGCTTCATGTGGGGGGCTCCGAATTCCTAGGGAGTCCTGGGGGACTCCGCAGTGAATGGGGTGCCTGGATGGTGTGGCCGGGCCCGACCCTCCGTCAAGACCGTTATCCGGCCATGCGGTCGCGCATATCGGAGCCCTCTCCCGGCCCACTCCGGCCTACGCCCGGCCCCCTCCCGGCCCTCTCCCGATTCACTCCCGTCCTACTCCCGGCCTCTCCCGGCCCTCTCCCCGCGTCTTACTGGACGCAGAACTCGTTCCCCTCCGGGTCCGTCATCAGCACCCACTCCCCGCCCTGCTCCCTCACCCGCCGCACGGCGCTCGCTCCCAGCGCCTCCAGGCGGGCGACCTCCTCCTCGCGCCGCCCTTCCTCCGCGTGCACGTCGAGGTGGACCCGGTTCTTGACGGTCTTGGCCTCCGGTACGCGCTGGAACAGCAGCCTCCGGCCCAGCCCGGCGCCGCTCTCCTCCTGGTAGGGGTCGTCGGGGTGCCGTGCGGCGGCCAGGTCGCGCCAGGCGCGGCGACCGTGCGACTCGACGGTCAGGTCGGCCGGTACGGCGCCGAAGCCCAGCAGCTTCTCGACGAGCGCGCTGTGGTCCTCCACCTCGTAGTGGAGGGCGGCGGCCCAGAAGTCCGCCTGCGCGTGCGGGTCGGCGGCGTCGATGACGATCTTGAAGTGGAGCGGGGCGGGCCGTGAGGTCGATGTCATGCGACCAGTCATATGGGATGCGCGAGCGGACAGGCGGCAAAATCGCCGGAACCGCCGGAACCGTCTCCGAGGAGGGGGCGGGCTAGGACTTCGTCCCCGACGCGTCGAACTGCTCGATGTCCGGCTCCAGCCCCGTGCTCTCCTTGGCGGGCGGTACGCCGGCGCCCGCCCGGTCCAGCTGCTCCCTGAGCGTCCGGGCCGTCCGGCGGGCGGTGCGCAGGGCGTCCCAGGTGAGCAGCGTCAGCGCCAGCCAGACCAGGGCGAAACCGGCCCAGCGCTCGGGCGGCATGGCCTCGCCGAAGTAGAGGACGCCGAGCAGGAACTGGAAGACCGGCGCCAGGTACTGGAGCAGCCCCAGCGTGGACAACGGCACGCGGATCGCCGCCGCGCCGAAGCAGACCAGGGGAATCGCGGTGACCAGGCCGGTCGCGGCGAGCAGGGCCGCGTGTCCGGCGCCCTCGGAGGTGAAGGTGGACTCGCCCCGCGCGCCCAGCCACAGCACGAAGCCCAGCGCGGGCAGGAACTGGATCGCGGTCTCGGCGGCCAGCGACTCGACGCCACCGAGGTTGACCTTCTTCTTCACCAGGCCGTAGACGGCGAAGGAGAAGGCGAGGCAGAGGGAGATCCACGGCGGCTGGCCGTAGCCGATGGCCAGGACCAGCACGGCCGCGAGGCCGGTCCCCACGGCCGCCCACTGCGCGGGCCGCAGCCGCTCCTTGAGCAGCAGCACGCCCATCGCGATGGTGACCAGGGGATTGATGAAGTATCCGAGCGAGGCCTCGACGACGTGGCCGCTGTTCACGGCCCAGATGTAGACGCCCCAGTTCACGGTGATGACCGCGGCGGCCACGGTGATCAGGCCGAGCTTGCGCGGCTGCCGCAGCAACGCGCCGGCCCAGGCCCAGCGCCGTACGACGATCAGGGCGACGGCGACGAAGGCCAGCGACCACACCATCCGGTGGGCGAGGATCTCCCCGGCCCCGGCGGGCTTGAGCAGCGGCCAGAACAGGGGGACGAGCCCCCACATCCCGTACGCGGCGAAGCCGTTCAGCAGACCTATGCGCTGCTCACTCCTGGACGACCCGGCCACGGGCACCTCCCTCTCGCACACGGCATGCCGGGACGGGGGACGCATGCCAGAACGAAGGTAACGCCGCACCCGGCCGCCTGTCATGCCCGTATCGCAATACGGTCATGACAGGCGGCGGTGGCCGGGCCGCCGAGGCCCGGTGGTTGTTGTCAGCTCCTGAGCGCGGCGGCGACGGCCTCGGCGAGCGGCGTGGCCGGGCGGCCGGCCAGCCGGGACAGGTCGCCGGTGGAGACGACCAGCTCGCCCTTCTCGATCGCCGCGTCCACACCCGCGAGGACGTCCGCCAGCGGCCCGGGCACTCCCGCGCCGGTGAGGATGCCGACGTAGGCGTCGCCGGTGACGGGGGTGTAGGCGATCTCCCTGCCGGTCTGCCGGCTCAGCTCGGCGGCGTACTCGGCGAAGCTCCACGCCTCGTCGCCGCCCAGCTCGTACGCCGTGTTCTCGTGGCCCTCGCCGGTCAGGACGGCGGCGGCGGCGGCCGCGTAGTCGGCGCGGGAGGCGGAGGAGACGCGACCCTCGCCCGCCGCCTGCACGACGGCGCCGTGCTCCAGCACCGGGGCGAGCTGCTCGGTGTAGTTCTCGTGGTACCAGCCGTTGCGCAGCAGCACGTACGGCACACCCGAGCTGACCAGGACCTCCTCGGTGGCGCGGTGGTCGTCGGCGAGCGCGGCCGTGAGGCTGCTGGGGGCGCTGGTGTAGGCGAGCAGGGCCGCACCGGCCCGCTTCGCCGCGTCGATGACGACGGTGTGCTGCCTGACGCGGCCCTTGTCGAACTCGTTGCCGGAGATCAGCAGCACCCGGTCGCCGGCCGAGAACACGCCGTCGAAGGTCTCCGGGGCGTTGTAGTCGGCGACCGCCAGGCGTACGCCCTGGGCGGCGAGGTCGGCTGCCCTGTCGCGGTCGCGGACCACCGCGGTGATCCGGTCGGCCGGCACCTTCTCCAGCAGCTGCCGCACGACGTGGCGGCCGAGGTGTCCGGTGGCTCCGGTGACGACGATGCTCATGACTTCAGCGCTCCTTGTGGGGGTTGATGCAACTAACCCTAAGAGCTGCGCTAACTAATGGAAAGTGCCCACTTTGAGGTAAGTGACTTACGTCTTCGTAAGTGCCAGAAGAGCGGCACGCGAAGAAAACGCCGAGAGGCCCGGACGTTTCCGCCCGGGCCTCTCGGCCGTGATGCCCTCGGCTCGATCCGTCAGCCGACGACGGTCCAGGTGTCGTTGCCGGCGAGGAGGGTGGCGAGGTCGCCCTTGCCGTTCTGTTCGACGGCGGTGTCGAGC